>CABUDQ010000034.1 GCA_902490365.1 uncultured Collinsella sp.
TGCACTCGTGACGATCTTTATGGGCGCCACAAGGGTTCTTCGAATCGTTGATGTGTACGGCATGCAAGCGATCGATACCCACCACGCGGTCGAACTCGTCGAGTACGCCGTCCAGATCATGGATGATGTCGTAGCCGGCATCGCTCACATGGCAGGTGTCCAAACAAACGCCCAGCTTATCGGACAGCTCTGGGCGCTTGGCGGCAACGCCCTCGATAATGCACGCCAGTTCTTCAAAGCTACGGCCCACCTCGGTGCCCTTGCCCGCCATGGTCTCGAGCAATACCGTCGTCTGCTGCCCCTCAAACATCACCTGGCACAGCGTGTCGACAATCATCTGAATGCCGGCGTCTGCCCCCTGCCCCACATGCGCACCGGGGTGGAAGTTGTAGTAGTTGCCGGGCAGTGCTTCCAGACGCTGCAAGTCCTCGGCCATTGCCTCCAAGGCAAACTCGCGCGCCCGCTCTTTGGCAGAACAGGGGTTGTAGGTATACGGGGCATGCGCCACCAGCGGTCCAAAGTCGTTTTGCGCCATAAGCTCGCGCAGGGCCGCCACGTCATCCATGTCAAGGTCTTTTGCCTTGCCACCGCGCGGGTTGCGCGTAAAGAACGCAAAGGTATTGGCGCCAATGGACAGCGCCGTCTCCCCCATTGCCCGATAGCCCTTCGTCGTCGAAAGATGACACCCGATCGTCAGCATCTCCAGCTCCCCCTCATCAGTTGCGGTGAAATACGGTCTATTGGTGCCCTATTTTGGCGCAAACAGACCGTATTCCACCGCAAGATATAAAAGGGGCATCAGGGGCAAAGGCCTCTAGGCATTCCAAGCGCCGGCGCCATGCCCCCACGCCCTAAAGTTTCAAACGAATTGCATCGATGATGCGTGCGCAGCGCCGTGTGGCGGCTAGGGACATGATGGGGCTTTCGAGTTTCCCCGCCCGAATGAGCTGCGTCGCATGCGATGCCTCACCGTAAAAATCATCGACCTCAAATGGTGCATCGATTTCGAGTACTCGACCGTCGGAGTACTTCACATGGGCGAGCTCGGGACGATGGAGACGCTCGATTTCCAACGAGTCCCGCTCACAGGCAATCGTTAAGCGGCTTTCATATGCTGCTTTGCCGTCGCACACCATATGAATGGGTATACCGCCGACGCTCATATGGATCTCGTCGGCCCAATCGACACGGCCGCCTGATACGTCACGCCAGCGAACTTCACGGGACGAAACCTCGCACGCGCCCGAGAGCAAATCCTCAAACCAACCGACCGCATAACAGCCCATGTCATATAGACAGCCGCCCTGCAACGGATCAAGCAGATAGCCCGAAGGAGACTCGCCGTAATCGAGCTTTTGCACGCTTTCAATCGAGACAATACGGCCAAGCTCGCCCGACGCAAGCAAGTCTTTCACGCGAGTGCGCATCGGGCAAAACCGATTCTTCATCGCCTCCATAAACAGCACGCCGCGCTCGCGAGAGGTGGAGGCCATCGAGAGAGCCTCTTCCTCACTCAAAACGGCCGGCTTTTCGCACAGCACGGCCTTTCCGGCGCGCAGCGAGCGACAGGCCCAACGCGTATGCATGCCATGCGGAAGAGCCAAGTAGATTGCGTCGACATCGGGGTCGGCAATCAGCGCGTCATAAGCCGCATCGCCGTTATCGTCGACCGAGGCATGGCCATGCGCAGCATCGATCGAAAACGCTCGGCAAAATTCCTCGACATGTGCAGGAGTGCGGCCGGCCGCAGCCACCAGCCGTGCCCCGTCGACCTTCTTGAGCGACGAAGCAAATCGATGCGAAATGTGCCCAGCGCCCAAAACGCCCCAACGAACCTCACGCAAATCATCACATGAATCCCGATAGCCCACGACAGCCCCCTTCAGTTGCGACGAAATAGTTCCTGCTATCGCCCTATTCTGCCGCAAACAGGAACTATTCCATCACAAGATATAAAAGGGTCATGAGGAGCGCGTTTTGCTGAAGACTTTAAGCGCGGCCGTTACGGGGCCAGGCTGGAAACGTCGGCGCGCGTCGTCGAGACGCTCGGGGATATCGATGTGTTGCGGGCAGTGACGCGCACATTTGCCGCACTTGACGCAATTGCTCACGAGTTTGGGCTCGCTCGTGCGCACCGCGCTCGCCGTAAAGTATTGCGACAGCCCCGTAAACCAGCTGTGCGCATAGCTCGCGTTGTAAGCGGCAAAGCAGCCGGGAATGTTAATACCCTTGGGACATGGCATGCAGTAGCCGCATCCCGTGCAGGGCACGCGATTCGATTTTTCAAACTCCGCCAGCACGCGTGCGATGGTATCGAGCTGAGCGGCTGTCATCGAATCCGGCAGGGCCCGATCGGCCAGCGCCGCGTTCTCGTCCACCTGCGCGGTATCGGTCATGCCCGAAAGCAGCATCGTGACTTGAGGATGGTTCCACACCCACGAAAGGCCCCAAGCAGCCGGCGTCTTCAGGTACGGATCGCGTACGTCATCGAGCACGGCGCGGGCCCGCGGAGGCAGCTTGCCCGCCAGGCGTCCGCCCAAAAGCGGTTCCATCACAAACACCGCGAGCCCGCGCTCGGCGGCTGCTATAAGTCCCGCCGTTCCCGCTTGGTAGCGCTCTCCAGCGTAGTTGTACTGAATCTGGCAAAAATCCCAGTCATACGCGTCGAGCATCGTCAGGAAGTCCGTCGCACTGCCGTGATACGAAAAACCTATCTGGCGAATACGCCCCGCAGCCTTTTGGTGCGCAATCCAGTCTTCGATGCCCAACGCCACCACGCGCTCCCACTGGGCGGGCGAAGTGATGTTGTGCATAAGGTAATAGTCGATATGGTCGGTCCGCAGGCGGCGCAGTTGCTCGTCGAAGAACCGGTCGAAATCCTCCGCGCACTTGCACGAAGCGTGCGGCAACTTAGTCGCGAGCAACACGCGGTCGCGCAGACCCAGGCGCTCAAGTGAGGCGCCCACGCACACCTCGTTACCGGGATAGAGATACGCGGTATCCAGATAATTAATCCCCTGCTCCACCGCACGGGAAATGATGGCATCGGCTGCCTTCGCATCCGGACGTCCCGGCGCACCGGGAAATCTCATGCAGCCCAGACCCAGAGCAGATATTCGGTTACCACTTTTGGGGTCAACGCGGTATTGCACGGCCCCTCCCTTCGCCATCAGCGCCGCGGCAAGGCGAAACACAATGGTCACGCGGCCGAAACATCGTGGAATCGCAATCGAGAACGTATCGTAACGCAGCAGAAATCGAGCTGTCACGGCACCGCATTAACATCAGCAAAAAGCCCGCAGATACCGATTCGACGACCATCACCACGCGCGAGGACGCCTACCCCTATCCCGGCGAGCAATACATCCTCTCGGTCGACCGCTATCAGATCAAGGTCATGGACCATCTGGACGAGCTTCCCGCCACAGGCGCCGTCATCTTCTGCACCTTCCCTAAGGTCCGTGATAGTGTCGGATACCCCGCGCGCGTCTTTGCGGTCTGCCCCGCAGCGTAACGTCCAGGCAAACGTTTCTTTTTTATAACAGCCGCCCCGCGCACCCACCAATCACCCCGGCAGCATACAATCCATCAGGCGCCCCTTACGCGAGCGCCTTTTATATGGGGAGATGATTCACATGCAGATCAACAAGGTCGCCTTTATCGGCAAGGGCGGCGTCGGCCTGCTCTACGGCAGCATGATTGCCAAGGCCCTCGGCAATGACGCCGTCGAATACGTTATGGATGACGCCCGTTTTGAGCGTCACGCGGGCGATGCGCTCACCGTCAACGGAAAGCCTTGCGGTCTCACGTCCGTCCGCGCCAGCGAGGCAGCGCCCGCCGATCTGGTCATCCTGACGGTCAAGACCACCGGTCTCGACCAAGCACTCAAGACTATGGAGCGCGTCGTGGGACCCAACACGCTCATCGCCTCGCTGTGCAACGGCATTACGAGCGAACAAAAGATTGCCGAACGCTTTGGCTGGGAGCACACCGTCCTCGGAATCTGCCAAGGCATGGACGCTGTGTTTCTCAACGGCGCGCTCACCTTTACCAATGCGGGCGAGATCCGCTTTGGTGCGGCCGCCGGCACCGACCCCGCGACCGTCGCCGCCATCGACGATCTCTACACGCGCTGCGGCATCGCGCACACCGTCGAGGCAGACATCGCGCACCGCATGTGGGCCAAGCTTATGCTCAACGACGGCATCAACCAGACCTGCATGGCCTACGGCGGTACGTACGGAAGCGCCACGGAACAGGGCTCCGAGCAGCGTCGTTGCTTTGTCTCCGCCATGCGCGAGACGCTTGCAGTCGCCAACGCCGAGGGTATCAAGCTCACCGAGGCAGACCTAACGCAGATGGTGCATCTCATCGAAGGGCTCGACCCCGCCGGCATGCCCTCGATGGCGCAGGACCGCGTCGCTCAACGCAGAACCGAGGTCGAGGAGTTCGCGGGCACCGTCCGCCGCCTCGCGGCCAAGCACGATATCCAGGCGCCGCAGAACGAATGGCTCTATCAGCGCATCCGTGATATCGAGGCAAGCTGGTAACGCCGCCGCACCGCATCCAACAGTCTCAATAGCAAAAACCGCCGCAAAGGGCACTCCCCTTGTGGCGGTTTTCATGTTCAGCCATGGCCAACAGTCATTTTCGCAACAGTTAGAGATGCGACTCCGGAACCTCATCCTCATCATCGCGACAAAGGACAACACCGGCGCTTCCCAGCAGTGTGGCCGCGATCAACGCGCCGACCACAATAGGAGCAGCCCCGCACGAGCCCTGCATGCCTACGACAAGCGCAGCTGTAGGGCCAAGACAGCCAAGTACCAATGCGACGGCGGCGATAGCGATATCTCGAGCGTTCATGAGACCACTTCCTCCAAGAGAAAGACACTATTTCTCATGAACTAGTGTGCCCCGCGCCCATATGCGCGGCGTACTGCCACGGTAAGCGCTCTGTTAACTCAAGCACGCACAAAAAACGAACGCCCTTACGTTGCCCAAAGGCTCGGTAAAGACGCCCGCCCGTCATGTCCTATTGGCTTATGGCAGATTACCAGCCAGTGTAGTAGTCGGTGGTTCCGGCAGCGCAGCCGGAGTCATAGACCTTGCACTCGCCCTTGGAACCGGTAAACGTAGAGCCTTGGGCCTTATCGCCCGCGGCAACGACGTAGTAACCATCGGAATCGCGCCAAAAGCCCTCGGAATCCTGCGTCCACTCGCCCGTGCGGTGGTGATACAACACGTTGCTGCTGTAATAAGTCTCGCGGCGGCCGTTATAGTTATTGACGCCGCTCGAGCGCGTCAGACCCGAGCCGTTCGCGTAATACGCGGCAGACGTATAAGACGAGCCGGAGCCGGCGTTGTAATACGAAGCCTGAACGGCCTCAGCGGCCTCGGCTTCGGCTGCGGCAGCCTCGAGCGCCTCGCGCTTGGCATCCTCAAGCGTGGAGCGAAGCTCGTCGAGCTCGGTCGACTTGGCGTCGACCTCATCCATCGTCAAAAGACTGCCCGCACCGTCGATGCAACCCTGTAGTACAGCGCGCTCGTCATCGGTGGCATAGTCACCGTACATGTTCATAATGATCTGAGCGCGCATCTCCAGGGAATCGCGCTTTGCCCCCATCGAGGCGTTCCACTCCTGCATAGAGCCATAACCGTCGCCGCGGTAGTCGACGGGCTGCACCAGCGTCGCCTCGGACGGCGTAGATCCGACCGTATCGGATAGTGTCGCCGCGTGGGCATCAGTTGCGCCGGCGCCTGCCAAAAGTGCCACGGTCAGAGCGGCGGAAAGGGCAGCGGCTTTCGGTTTTCGTGAATCGATCCTCATGTAGCTGGAAACCTCCGTAGTGCGTTTTTGCTGCGTTTGAGCTGCGTGTGATTCGATCGCGCTGCATAGTACCTCGAGCAAATCGCGACCTGCGGTTTTACTCAAAAGGCGCACGTCAATTGCGTAAAACTCACATCCTCTCAACAGGAGTTTTCCACAACTCAAATGCATAAAGCATGCCAAAAACCCTGTAATAGCGCCCTTCCTATGCAAAAAAGACGCCTGCGCAACCATTGCTTGCGCAGGCGCCTTGAGCAGGCATTTATGCAGTTATACCTATCGAGTCGCAAGGGGTCCTTGCACAAGTCGCCTTACTCGTCCAGCACGGCGAAGGCCTGCTTCAGATCCCAAATGATGTCCTCGGCGTTCTCGGTACCGATGGAAAGACGGATCGTGGAGGGCGTGATGTTCTGCTCGGCGAGCTCCTCGGCAGAGAGCTGGGAGTGCGTGGTGGTAGCCGGGTGCACGACAAGCGACTTGACGTCGGCCACGTTGGCGAGCAGCGAGAACACCTGCAGATGATCGATGAACTTCCAGGCAGCCTCCTGGCCACCCTTAATCTCAAAGGTAAAGATCGAGGCGCCGCCACGGGGGAAGTACTTCTGATAGAGCTCGTGATCGGGGTGCTCAGGCAGGCTCGGGTGGTTCACCTTGGCAACGTGGCTGTCGCCGGCAAGGAACTCAACGACCTTCTTGGTGTTCTCGACATGACGGTCAACGCGCAGCGACAGGGTCTCGGTGCCCTGGAGCAGGACCCAGGCGTTGAACGGGCTGATGCAGGCACCCTCGTCACGCAGCAGGATGGCGCGGACATAGGTTGCGAAGGCGGCGGGACCGGCAGCCTCGGCAAACGAGACGCCATGGTAGGAGGGGTTGGGCTCAGCGATCTGGGCGTACTTTCCGCTCGCCTTCCAATCGAAGTTACCGCCGTCGACGATCACACCGCCCAGCGAGGTGCCGTGGCCGCCGATGAACTTGGTTGCGGAGTGGACAACGATGTTGGCGCCATGCTCCAGCGGACGGAACAGATACGGGGTGCCGAAAGTGTTGTCGACGACAACCGGCAGACCGTGCTTCTTGGCGATCTCGGAGATGGCGTCGATGTTGGGGATGTCGGAGTTGGGGTTGCCGAGCGTCTCGAGGTAGATGACCGTGGTGTTGTCCTTGATGGCCCCCTCGACCTCTTCCAGGTTATGGGCATCGACGAAGGTGGTCTCGACGCCAAACTGGGAGAGCGTATGCTCGAGCAGGTTGTAGGAACCGCCGTAGATGGTCTTCTGAGCCACCACGTGGTCACCAGCCTGGGCAAGAGCCTGCAGGGTATAGGTGATGGCAGCGGCACCGGAGGCGACGGCAAGACCGGCCACGCCACCCTCGAGCGCGGCGATACGGTCCTCAAAGACGCCCTGGGTGGAGTTGGTCAGACGGCCGTAGATGTTACCGGCGTCGGCAAGACCAAAGCGATCGGCGGCGTGCTGGGAGTTGCGGAACACATAGCTCGTGGTCTGGTAGATAGGCACGGCGCGGGAGTCGGATGCGGGATCGGCGCTCTCCTGGCCAACGTGAAGCTGCAGGGTATCGAAACCAAAGGTGTGCTCGGGGTTGTTGATGAACTGGCTCATGATGATCTCCTTGATCGAACAAAAGTAAATAAAAAGAGAGAAGTAGGTCGCTGTCTCCTGATCACGCCGACGGGCGCAAACAGGAGCCCGGCATTCGTCTTGGTAAGCAATTCATATGCAGGCCTCCTTTCGCGTCCCGGTTCCGTAGTTGGCTTAATTACCTACCGCCTTTGTGTGTTTTAAATAGTACGGGCATTGTCTCCCTCGGTCAATCACTTAAATGCGCTAACTTGTTATCGGTTTTTTAGATAGCTATCGAAAGGACGGGCGCCAATGACCCTCCAGCAGCTTCGCTTTTTGATCGCCGTGGCAGAGTCCGGATCGATCAACGCCGCAGCCCAGCGCCTCTATACGGCACAGTCCAATATCTCCAATGCCGTCAAAAACCTAGAGCAGGAGCTCCATCTGGAGATCTTTACGCGCTCCAGCCGCGGCGTCACGCTCACCAACGACGGCACCGAGCTTTTGGGCTATGCGCGCCAGGTCGTAGAGCAGGCCGACATGCTCGAGGCGCGCTACGAGGACGGCGGCACCCCGCAAGCCCGCCTCGCCATTTCCGCCCAGCACTACGCCTTTTCGGTCGAGGCCTTTGTCAACGTGGTCGAGCGCTGCCGCGACAGCAAGTTCGAGTTCATCATGCGAGAGACCACCACAGCGCAGATCATCGACGACGTACGCGCGTTTCGCAGCGATATCGGCATTCTGTATCTGGACGACTTTAACGCCCGCGTTCTGCAGAAGGCCTTCGCCGATGCCCGTGCAAGCTTCCATCCCCTATTCGACGCGACGGTCCACGTCTTCGTTAGCGAGCGCCACCCGCTCGCACGCCGCCCGCAGCTGTCCCTTGCCGACCTCACGCCCTATACGCGCTACAGCTTTGAACAGGGGACCTCAAACTCCTTCTATTACGCCGAGGAACCTTTTAGCTATATCCCTTGCGACCGCAACATACGAATCTCGGACCGCGGAACACTTACTAACTTACTTATCACGTCGAACGGTTACACCCTGTCGACCGGTGTCCTCTCCAATGAAATGCAATGGGGTATGGCATCGATCCCGTTAGCAGACGCCCCAACGATGCACGTAGGCTATATCATGCACGACGAGCGCAAGCCCTCTCCCCTCTTGCAGCAATACCTCGACGAGCTCAACCGCATCATCCATGCCAACTAACAGTCGGAAGACGGGGTAGAAATCGTAGATTGCTGGCCCCCGGCGGGCATGGCGCTACAATGGTCACTCACATGAAATGCACTCAACGAAAGGAAGCCCGTGAAGGTCATCATCTATACCGACGGCTCGGCCCGATCAAATCCGGGACGCGGCGGCTACGGCGCCGTGCTCAAATACACCAACCCCGCCGGCAAGACCTTTACCTCCGAGCTTTCACGCGGCTACGCCAAGACCACCAACAACCGCATGGAGCTCATGGCCGTTATCGTGGCGCTCGAGGCACTCAACCGCCCCTGCGAGGTCGAAGTCCATTCCGATTCGCAGTACGTCGTCAACGCCTTTAACAAGCACTGGATCGACGGCTGGAAAAAGCGCGGGTGGAAAACCTCCAACAAGCAGCCCGTTAAGAACCTCGACCTGTGGGAGCGTCTGCTTGCCGCAAAGAGCCAGCATAAGGTGGAGTTCATCTGGGTGAAGGGGCATGCCGGCCATGAGCTCAACGAGCGCTGCGACGAGCTTGCCACCACGGCGGCCGACGGCAGCAACCTCGATATCGACGCCGGCTTTAACGAGAGAGACCTGTAACGGCGTTTTCGCACGCTATTTCCTGCCCCCTCGCGCTACACTCATCCTGTAAACCGAACGGCACGAGGGGGACACATGCTGCGCATAGCGACCATCGGCACATCCATGATCACCGACGACTTTATCCAAGTCGTCAATGCAAACGACCAGGCTGTATTCGTAGGCACGCTCTCGCGCAACGCCGAGCGCGGCGCTGCCTTTACCGCTGAGCGCGGCGGCGAGCGCAACTTCACCGCACTTGACGAGCTTGCGTCCACCGACGACGTCGACGCCGTCTACATCGGCAGCCCCAATGCGCTCCACTACGAGCAGGCGCTCGCCTGTATCGCCGGAGGCAAGCACGTTATCGTCGAAAAGCCCTTTTGTGCCACCGAGGCGCAGGCGCTGGAAGTCTTCCGCGCTGCCGAGGCAGCAGGTGTCGTAGCCCTCGAGGCCATGCGCCCGCTCCACGACCCCGCTTTCCACGCCATCGAGGACGCTCTGGGCGAAATTGCGCCCATTCGCCGCGCCTCACTGCGCTTTGGCAAGTACTCCTCGCGCTACAACGAAATCCTCGCAGGACGCGCCAGCAACATCTTCGATTGCAATATGGCATCGGGCTCCCTCATGGACATCGGCGTCTATACCGTCGAGCCCATGGTCGAGATCTTCGGCATGCCCTCCGGTCTCACCAGCATGACCACGCTGCTCGATCCCTCAACGCAAGAGCTCACCCATGGCCCCATCGACGGTTGCGGCTCCATTCTCGCCAGCTATGGCGGAGGCCGCATCTCCGTCGAACTTGCGCATTCAAAGATCACCAACGACCTGCTGCCCTCGCAAATCGAAGGCGAGCGCGGCACCATCCATATTGACCATCTGTCCACGCCCCGCAACGTCCGCATCGACTACCGCGGCGACGTCGTACGTGGCTCGGCGACCGAGGCACCGCGCGAACAGGGCGACAACGGCCGCGTGCTCGACCTGCCCGAATCGAGCAACACTATGGAATACGAACTCACAGACTTTATCAGCGCCATCGGCGGCATCGATAACGTTAAGGAAGAGATTTGGGAGACCCCGGCGGGACGCCACGAGCTTGGCCACTACCGCGATGTCACGCTCGTCTCACTGCGCATCATGGATGCCGTGCGCCAGCAGGCCGGCATAACCTTCCCGGCCGATGCAGGCAAGCAGGCATAGCGATGGGTCTCTTCGATACGTTCTTCTCCAGCGTCACCGGTGGCAGTCGAGAGCCTCAAAAACCATCAAACGTCGAGCTCGAGCTGCGCCGCAGGCTTACTGTGCTCGCAAGCGACGAGGCCACTCAAGACGCTCCCCTGCGCTATTTCCTGCGCTGGGAGGGGCAAGTCCAGGGCGTCGGTTTTCGCTTTACCAACACCAACCTCGCGCAGGCACGCGCACTCACCGGCTGGGTGCGCAACATGGAAGACGGCTCAGTCGAGATGGAGATACAGGGGGCTCCGGCAAACATCCTATCTCATCTCGAGGCGCTTCATGCCTCCTACGAGCGCATGGGAACGCGTTTTCGCCTCGTAGACGCCCAGACCCGAGCCCCACTTGCCAATGAAGACGGTTTCATTCCTCGTTATTAGTATTGTGTGCTAAATACGGTATCATTTACCTACGACCGTTGATAGAAAAGAGGCGAGGCGCATGGCGGTGCAAAGAAGGAATACCAAGCAGCGAAAGCTGGTTCTCGACGCCGTGCGCCAAAGCTATAACCATCCCACCGCCGACGAAATTTACAACGTCGTGCGCGCGCAGGATGACAAAATCAGCCGTGGTACGGTCTACCGCAATCTCAATCTCTTGGCCGACGCCGGCGAGATCCTCTCCATCAAGACGCCGGGCGGCAGCCGCTTCGATCGCACGATCGAGCCGCACGCACATATCATCTGCACCTCGTGCAGCCGCGTCATCGACGTACCGCTCCCCTTCGATGCCCAGCTCGACGCCAAGGCATCCGAGCAAATCGGCTGGCACGTCACATCGCACTACACCATCTTCGAGGGTCTCTGCCCCGACTGCCGGTAGATGTTTGGGACATGCCTACACAGCAAGTAGACGACGCAGTTCTTCTTCGACCGTGCGCGCGTAGCGGACGCGGTCGTTGATGCCGCGCATGCTGGGGTTGCAGCTCTCCATCAGATAGGGATGGCCCACCACGTTGAGCATGTCACGATCGTTCTCATTGTCGCCAAACGCCATCATCTCATCGGGCGAAATCCCCAGGGCGTGACCGTAATCGGCAAGCGCGGAGCCCTTGCCCGAATCGAAACCGATAAAGTCCGTCCATTCGGTTCCCGATGTCATGACATCGACTCGATCGCTAAAGTGGCGCTCGAAATACTCCAGCGCCGCCTGCTGCTCCGCCTCGGGCGTCTGGAAGGCAATCTTAATGACGTCCTCGTCGATGTCTTCGGGACGGTCGACTACCGCCACATCGCAGTGGACCTCATAACGCAGGTGGTCAACAAACGCATCGTTGCCGCCCATGGTGTAGAGGTGCCCCTCACACGAAAGGGTCACGTCGGCATGGGGATACGCAACCACGGCATTCGCGATATCCATAGCAAGGCTACGCTCCATGGAACGCTTGACAACGGCACGCCCCTCGCTCATCACCAGGGCTCCGTTTTCGCATACATAGGCGAGTTCATCGGCCACCGGGGCAAACAGGTAGCGCAAGCTCGCATATTGACGGCCGCTCGCCGGCATAAACACGATACCGCGACGATGCAGCTCATCAATGAGCTCAAAGGCCTCGGAACGCGGCTCGCGCTCCCCCGGATGCAGCAACGTGCCGTCCAAATCGCATGCAATCAGCTTGATTCCCTCAAGACCCATATGCTTCCCCCAAAGCCTCCTATCAACAGCAAGACGGACTTTGATTGGTCGCCCCTCAAAGCCCGTCTTGCGCATACGCGCGCTTAGCCGCGCGTCTTTTTTACGATGGTAAAGTCGGGAGCCATGCTCACGACGACATCCGCCGCGCTCGATGCAAAGCGTCGGTCCGCATCGAGTTCGCGGGTAACCACCGAGAGCCGAACACTCTCGACACCCCGGAGCATACGGCCCAAAACAGGCTGCACCGGCGTATACATGCGCACGGTATGCTCGTCCGAGTCGCCCCGGAAGAGCGGCGCATGCATGTTGCCGATCTCCCAGCACGCATGCGCGAGCGCAATCGGATCCATGCGGTCGACTTCGACCAAATAAACCTCGGCGCTGCGCAGGCGCACGACAACCGCCACGGGCACCATGCCCGAACGGTCAATGGCGAGCACGTCGCCATCGGCAAGACGACCGCCGTCGGTAGCATCCAGCCGAACATCAATCGTGCGCCCCAGCTCCGTCACGCCCACAAACGCGCATACATCGGCCTGGTCCCAATCGAGCAGCAGCTCGTCAACTTCAAAGACGCCGCCCAACTTCCGGCGAAGCAGGAGTTCATAGGACGGATCGTTGAGATTTCCCAAGCATGTCGTCGAAACCAGGCGTTCAGGCATACTCTAACCCTCGACCTCAACGAGCTCGATATCAAAGTTGAGGTCCTTGCCGGCCAACTCGTGGTTGGCGTCGAGCGTCACAGCCTCGGGCGTCACGTCAATGACGACGGCGGGAACGGGCATGCCGCTCGGCGTGGACAGGAAGAGCTTCATGCCCTTCTCGATCTGCTCGATGTTGGGAACCTGCTCGGCCGGGAAGGTCAGAACCATCTCGGGATTGTGCTCGCCGTAGGCATCGGCAGCAGGAATGTGCACGGTCTTCTTCTCGCCCACCTGCATGTCGACAACAGCGGCGTCGAAGCCCTTGATCATCTGGCCGGCGCCGCAGGTGAACTCCAGCGGCTCACCGCGATCGTAGGAGCTATCGAACTGCGTGCCGTCGTCGAGCGTGCCACGATAATGGGTCTTAACCTTCTTGCCCTGGTTGGACATGGTAACCTCCGTGATAAGGGCGGCGCACAACGCGGGCCGCCATGAACATATGGCGCTAACTATACCCTAGTCATACAATTCAAAGACAGTTTGCAAAGAAACGCTGCAACCGGAGGAACCATGGCATATCCCGTATTTGACCTACACTGCGACACCGCCGACCGCATCGGCTGGGCCACGCTCGATCTCGACCTGCGCTTTACCGCCGGCACCGACGGTTATTTCCCCGGCGACGAAACGCATCCGCAAGATTTCGATCTCATCGAGGGCAACGCCTGCGCCATCTCGCTCGCAAAGATCGGCAACACGCCGTGGGCACAGTGCTTCGCCACGTTTGTCCCCGACGAGATTCCCACCGCCCACGCAGCGCGCTTCCAGGCGCAGATCATGGCGCACATGAGCGGCCAGGCAATGCTCAACCACGACCGCATGGTCAACGTACGTAGCGCCGCTGACATTCGCCCTGCGCTCGAAGACGGCAAGGTCGCCTGCATCCACACTATCGAAAACGCCACGTTCTTTGCCGAGGACCCCGCGCTGATCGAGGTGCTCAAGAGCCTGGGCGTACTCATGTCATCACTCAGCTGGAACGCGCAGGGACCGCTCGCGAGCGGACACGACACCCATGCCGGCCTCACCGCCGCCGGCATCGAGGCACTTACACAGATGGAGCACGCCGGCATGGTGCTCGACGTCTCCCACCTCAACGATGAGTGCTTTGACGAGGTTGTCGCCCACGCCACGCGTCCCTTCGTCGCCAGCCACTCCAACTCCCGTGCGGTTTGCGGCGTCAAACGCAACCTTACCGACGACCAGTTCCGCACCATTCGCGACATGGGTGGCATCGTCGGCCTCAACTACTGCAGCGAGTTCCTTTCCAACGACGCAACCGACGAAACCGCCGCAGACGTCACCTTCGACCAGCTGGCGGCACATATCGAGCACTGGCTCGACCTGGGCGGCGAAGATGTCATCGCACTCGGCGGCGACTGGGACGGCGCCAAGGTACCCGACTTCCTCTCTGATGCCAGCAAGATGCCCGAATTCCAGAACATGCTCTCCAAGCACTTTGGCAAGACCGTGATGCAGAAGCTCTGCAGCGACAACGCGCTCGCCTTCTTCGAGCGCTATTAAGAGCGCAATTAATTTCGCATCCCTTGAGCGGGCCGGCATGCCGAGCGGTCGACATGCCGGCCCGTCCCCAATCTGAAGGATCACATTTGACGCAGCAATTTACGATTTCCGTACCCCGACCGGATGGAACGCTCATCCCCGTCGTCGTTACCAAAAAGCGCGTCAAGAACTTTAACCTACGCGTCACATCGAGCGGCGAGGTCCACGCCAGCGCACCGCTCGGCGCCAGCCACGAGCGCATCGAAGCGTTTGTGAAGCGCAACAGCGCCTGGATTATCAGCCGACTTGCCCAACGTGAGCAACGTCAGGCGACAGCGCGAGAGCCGCTCAGCCCCTCGTCCATCATTGCACTTTGGGGCAAGCCCATCACGGTACAGGACGCACTCGATCACAACTTTGCATCGCCCGCACCGCGACCCAAGCAGGCCACCTTCGCAAGTTTTATGGGTACCGACGAATCGGACGAAAGCCCACAGGCCAAGCGGCGCGCAATCCTCGACGGCCTAACGTCCGACGAGCTCCAAGCCCACATCGACCAGCTCTACGCGTCCGAGGTCACCGCAGCGCTACGCGACATCGTGCACGCGTACGAAATCGCAATGGGCGTCACCGTGGCCCGCGTCTCCGTGCGCAGCATGAAAACGCGTTGGGGCTCCTGCACACCCAAAACCGGCGCCATTCGCATCGCGCGCGAGCTCGCCGCCTACCCTGTCGAATGCCTCGACATGGTTGTCGCCCACGAGCTCGTCCATCTGCTCGAGCCGAGCCACAATCAGCGCTTTCACGCCCTGCTCGACACGTACTGTCCCAACAATAGAGCACTGTCTCAGCGGCTCAAGCAGCCACCCCTCAACAAGCTCTAGCGTCGACTAGCGCACGCGCTCGATCTCGACGCCGCAGCTTGCCAGGGGCAGGCCAACAGGAGCCCACGGCTTATCGAGCTTTATGCGCACACCAAGCAGCGAGGGATAACGGCGCAGCAGCATCTGGGCTGTCCCCTCGGCTGCCGCCTCGATGAGCTTAAACGTATGCTCGCGCAGATAGCCATCGACATCGTGGCACACCGAGCCGTAGTCAATCGAGGCGTCCAGGTTATCGTGCTCCCCCGCCGCGCGCAGGTCGGCATAGAGCACCAGAGAAACGATGAACTTCTGACCCAGCGCGTTCTCCTCGGGATACACGCCATGGTTGGCAAAAACCTCCAGGCCGTCAATGACAATACGATCGGCATGGCGCAAATCGTCATAGCTCACGTGAGGCACCGCCGTTGCGGTGGATATTTCGCCCCTTCCACGGCGGGCGAGCTCGGCGCCTTCGGTCTTGGTTGCATTCTCGGGCAGTTTCTTGTTACTCAACGCGACCGTCTCCTTCGTTTAGAACCCCGACCGCGCAAACTAACTACACGCGAATCGACAGGTTCTTTTTATCATCGCTCCAGTTGCAAGCGTTGCGCGCGGGGCATGCAAAGCAGGCACGCGACGCTTTGTCGGCTGCATAGAGCAGACGCTCAAGCGGTTGGCTGTTCACGCGCAGCTTTCGATGGCCCAGAATGGCCGTCTTAATGGCTGCGGCATCGGCCGGCTCAAACGCCACGTCATCGGGCATGCCGCCGAGAATCGCATCAGCGACGCGTTCGCTTGCAACATCATGGGATATACCCGATTCATACTGTTCATCTTTGCCGATATCGTGAAGAAGTGCTGTGGCGTAGATGACCTCGCGGTCAAATTCGAGCTGCTCCTCGAGATTCTTGATCCACATAATGCGCGCGACATCGAGCAGATGGTCAATACCGTGGCGGCAGAAGATGCGCCCCGATTCCAACTGTACGATGTTGCCCAGGTGCCGCCGGAACAGCCCGTTGGCACAAATGTAATCAATGCGAGGCATGGCACCAAAGGGGGCCAGGCCCGAAGCCATAAAGCCGCGACGCGACGTCCCCTCATCGGTCTTCGATGTAAAGTCGTTGACGACTCTCATGGTTAGCGGCCCAGCATCCTAAAGAAACGCTCCTCGAGCGCGGGATCGGTCTCAAAGACGCCGCGGCGAGCAAGCGTCACGGTCTTGGTGCCGGGCTTTTGCACGCCACGCATCGTCATGCACATATGCTCGGCCTCCATCAACACAATCGCTCCCTGGGGAGCGAGATAATCCATGAGGGCATCGGCAACCTGTGCGCACAGTTGCTCCTGCAGCTGAAGACGGCGGGCATAAACCTCAACCGTGCGGGCGAGCTTGGAAAGCCCAGCCACCCGACCGTTAGGGATATAACCAATGGCGGCCTTGCCATAAAACGGCAGCAGATGATGTTCGCACAGCGAGTAGAACGTGATGTCGCGCTCGATAACCAAATCGTTCGAAGCGACGGCAAAGGTTTTGGACAGGTGTTCCTCGGCACTCTGGTCCATACCGCCGGCGATCTCACCATACATACGGGCAACGCGCGCCGGGGTCTCCAGCAGGCCCTCACGAGTTGGGTCCTCGCCTATGCCCTCAAGCAACAGCTTAATGGCGGCCTCGACTTTTTCCTGATCGACCATCTGGGCCTCACTTTTCCGATTTCACGTTCGCGCTATGGTACCACGCCCTCCGGCATCGACCACAAGCTACATAGTATGGGTCGAATAGACCGGATCATCACGCCAAAGTTCAACCGCATCACAAAGCGCAACGCCCTCGCGCTCAGCACGGGCGCGCGTAGCGTTCATATCGATCACGCGCTGGTTGCTCGAACCCCTAAAGCGCAGCGAGATATCGTACAGGTCCTGAACAAACGGGCCGTCCACCAGCATGTCAAGGCAGGCAAGGATGCGGTCCGTCACCTCGGTATGATGACGACCGCCCGGCATAAGCTCCTCGAGTACGTCGCCAGTAAAGCACCAAATGGTCTTTCCCGACCCCACTGGATAGGCCGCGCGAACACGCTCGACAAACTCAACGAGCCCCGCCTGATTCTCGGGCTCCATGGGCTCGCCGCCCAGAATCGTCAGACCATCGATAAAGGGATGATCGAGACTCTCGATAATCTTGTCCTCGACGGCACGATCGAACGGCTCACCCGCAGCAAAGTCCCACGCAACAGAGTTAAAGCAATTCTTGCACCCACGACGGCACCCGCTTACAAACAGAGAAGTACGAACGCCTTCTCCATCAGCAATGTCGAAATACTTAATGTTCGCGTAGTTCATAGGTAACTCTCCCGGGAGGCCGGGACATATCATCCCGTCCTCAAACATTCTCGACCTGCGGCCTGCGAAACTGCGGGCGGGACGATATGTCCCGGCCTCATGCAAAGGGTAACTCAATGAACGAAGCGAACATCGAGCATAGGGTTCGAGGTCCAATAAAAACTGGGTTGCGGCTCAACCACCATCGCAAGTAAATCGCAGCTGCAACTCGACTTATTTCCGCTAAGAACTTCGAGGAGTGAGCAGACTGCGCGCTGCATCTCAGCTACATCAACTTGGCTGCCCTGTAGCGAGGCCCCGGACCTTTGCTCGATATGAGTTCCGCACGAACAGGAGGCGCCAGTGGCGCCTCCGTCGTGAGCCAGGACTGTCCGAAATAGCGAGTAAAGGTCCGGGGCCTCGCTACAGGGCAGCCTGGGATGGTTATTAGA
Source organism: uncultured Collinsella sp. (assembly GCA_902490365.1). Taxonomy (GTDB): domain Bacteria; phylum Actinomycetota; class Coriobacteriia; order Coriobacteriales; family Coriobacteriaceae; genus Collinsella. The sequence continues at coordinate 17,911 of CABUDQ010000034.1, forward strand.
GATGCAGCACGCGGTCGCGGATCTCCTCGGTTCGGCCCTGGTTCCAGAACTGGGTACCGATGTAGCCGCACGTACGACGAGCGACGTTCATTTTCTCCTGGTCGCGGTTGCCGCAGTTGGGGCACTCCCACACCAGCTTGCCATCGTCCTCAACAATCTTGATCTCGCCATCGTAGCCGCACACCTGGCAGTAGTCGCTCTTGGTGTTGAGCTCGGCGTACATGATGTTGTCGTAGATGTACTGCATCACGCGAATGACAGCCTTGAGGTTGTCCTGCATGTTGGGAACCTCAACGTAAGAGATAGCACCGCCCGGCGAAAGCTGCTGGAACATGCCCTCAAACTTAAGCTTATCGAAGGCATCGATCTCCTCGGACACGTGGACGTGATAGCTGTTGGTAATGTAGCCCTTGTCCGTCACGCCCGGGATAATACCAAAACGGCGCTGCAGGCACTTGGCGAACTTGTAGGTCGTCGACTCCAACGGCGTACCGTACAGCGAGAAATCGATATCGCTTTCGGCCTTCCACTCCGCGCACTTGTCGTTCATGCGCTGCATGACGGCCATGGCAAACGGCGTGCCTTCCTTCTCGGTGTGGCTGTGGCCCGTCATGTACTTGACGCACTCATACAGGCCGGCATAGCCAAGGCTGATGGTAGAGTATCCGCCCACGAGCAACTTATCGATCGTCTCGCCCTTCTTCAGACGCGCTAGGGCACCGTACTGCCAAAGAATCGGCGCGGCATCCGAAAGCGTGCCCATCAGGCGCTCATGACGGCACAGCAGAGCACGGTGGCACAGCTCAAGGCGCTCGTCGAAGATCTTCCAGAACTTGTCCATGTCCTGATGCGAGCTCAGCGCGACATCGGGCAGGTTGATGGTCACAACACCCTGGTTAAAGCGGCCATAGTACTTGGGTTTGGTCGGGTCATAGTTCAGCGCGTTGGCGACATTGTTAAAGCCGTTGCCCGAGCGGTCGGGCGTCAGGAAACTGCGACAACCCATGCAGGTGTAGCAATCGCCGTTGCCGGCGGTCTCGCCCTTCGACAGCTTGAGCTCGCGCATCTTCTTCTCGGAGATGTAATCGGGCACCATGCGCTTGGCGGTACACTTGGCAGCCAGCTGGGTCAGGTAGAAGTACGGGGAATTCTCGTGAACGTTATCGTCCTCGAGTACATAGATAAGCTTGGGGAATGCCGGGGTAATCCACACACCGGCTTCGTTCTTAACGCCCTCATAGCGTTGACGAAGCGTCTCCTCCACGATCATGGCAAGGTCGTGCTTCTCCTGGGGCGTACGGGCCTCATTGAGATACATAAAGACCGTCACGAACGGCGCCTGGCCATTGGTGGTCATAAGGGTCACGACCTGATACTGAATCGTCTGGACGCCGCGACGGATCTCGTCACGCAGACGGTCCTCAACGACCTCACGGACCTTTTCGGCAGATGCCGAAACACCGAGCTCCTCGAGCTCGCGGGCAACCTCGCCGCGAATCTTTTGACGGCTCACCTCAACAAAGGGGGCGAGATGGGTCAGCGAAATAGACTGGCCGCCGTACTGGGAAGAAGCAACCTGGGCGATAATCTGCGTCGCGATGTTGCAGGCAGTCGAGAAGCTATGCGGCTTCTCGATCAGCGTGCCCGAGATAACGGTGCCGTTCTGGAGCATATCCTCCAGGTTCACCAGGTCGCAGTTATGCATGTGCTGGGCAAAGTAGTCGGAATCGTGGAAGTGGATCAGGCCCTCGTTGTGGGCATCCACGATCTCCTGGGGCAGCAGCACGCGCTGAGTCAGGTCCTTGGAAATCTCGCCGGCCATGTAGTCGCGCTGAACGGAGTTGACGGTCGGGTTCTTGTTAGAGTTCTCCTGCTTGACCTCTTCGTTATTGCACTCGATCAACGACAGGATCTTGTCATCGGTCGTGTTCTTCTGGCGCTTCAGGCTCTGAACATAGCGATAGATGATGTAGTGGCGGGCGACCTCGTAGCAGTCGAGACGCATGATCTCGTCCTCGACCAAATCCTGGATCTCCTCGACCGAAACGGTGTGGCCCGCGTTCTCGCATGCCTCGGCGACGTTTTGCGCCGCATAAACCACCTGGCGGTCGGTTAGACGAGAGCTCTCCTCGACCTCCAAGTTTGCGGCGCGAATCGCATTGACGATCTTATCGATGTCAAAGACAACCTCGGTGCCGCTGCGCTTGATGATCTTCATCCTCTTGCCTCTTTCGCGTCGTAGTCTCATTGCGCTTCAGAGCCAAACGATGCCCGGCAGGGCTTGCCCCTGTCTTGCGGCGCCGTCGCGCAATCTGTGTTCTCGATAAACCATAGGTCCTCATGCGGACAATCCTCGCGGCCGATCAAGCGGCTCAAAGATCTATCCAAATGGGGCAAATAAGGTCCTCGTTCTCTGTCCGCCATCTATCATACGACAAAGAGGCATCTATATCCTGTATTCTTTTTTTAGTTCAAACACAACATATAGTGTTTCAGGAGGTCAAAGCAATTGGTCATTTTGCAGACGCATTAATTATGAGGGGTTCTTGGCAAGTCGGTAAAACGTTACCAACACGGCTACCTGCATGGCAGTTATAAAACCCCCTTAGTCAAGCCGCTGACAAATCCTACCAAAACCAAGCCGCTCACGCCAAAAGAATCCAAAAGATTATGCTTGACCAACATGTTGCGGTCGTGCCTTGCCGAGCCCCATGTAACCGCGGCACGAATCCTTGAAAGATATGTGTATGCAAACAGAGAAGATGAGAGTTTTCTCGGATGACTACTGAGAAGCATCCCAGAAGATCAAAAAACTCGAAATTTGGTGACGTATTTGGCGACCCATTTGGCGAGCAAAACAAAACAGCCCAGAGGCTAAGCCTCTGGGCTGCGAACATTTGGTGGGCGTTAGAAGATTTGAACTTCTGACCTCTTCCGTGTCAGGGAAGCGCTCTCCCCCTGAGCTAAACGCCCAAATGGAGCGGACAACGGGGCTCGAACCCGCGACCCCAACCTTGGCAAGGTTGTGCTCTACCAACTGAGCCATGTCCGCTTGCGGGTTATTAATTTACGCGAGTTGCCCAAAAGACGCAAGTACTTTTTTCAAAAAAGTTGTTCGCCACATGCTCTTGGCAGATATACATGCCAAAACGATTTACTAGGCGCACGATTCCAATGTTCCGCTAAACAGCTTTACCATCCGAACGCGCGTACCGGCACCATCAGTACGACGGGCAACCTCCACGTTGTCGACCAACATGCGCATGAGCTTGATTCCACGCCCGCGCTCCTCAGTCGTAACCGGTTCACTCGACCCGTCGATCGAATAGCCCGCCCCACGGTCGACAACCTCAATCACGACACGATCGCCATAGGCCTGAACCGTCAGGATGCATCCGATACCACCCGCATGGTCATACGCGTTGCCCAGCGCCTCGCCCGATGCCAATGCGACGTCATAGCGCTCATCACGCCTCAGGGGAAGCGATTCGAGTAGCTCGGCAATACGATGACGATAGTATGGAAGGTTCTCGATACCCTGGCGCACCTCGACACTCTTGCTCCAGCGAGGCAATTCCCCCACCGGAATGGCAGGAATCGACTCCCGAGCGAAGCCCGCAACATGGAGGATGTCGACAAGTCGGGCAATCTCCAAAAAGCGAATGACCTCATCGGAGGCGTTAACGAGCGAAAGCAGGCCCTCTCGCCTCATGAGCTCTCTGGCGCGTGTAAGCAAAAACGCCAAACCCGTCGAGTCGATAAAGCCCACGGCCTGGCAATTGATGACAACGCGGCGCACGCCCCGGTCGATCAAATTATCCAACCGTCGGCGCAGCGCGGGCACCGAGGCGATGTCGACATCACCCGGTGGCGTCAAAACCGCTATGTCATTCCACTCATTCATACGACCATGGTTCCCCAAAAGAGCTCGCTCGATGCACACATATCTACAACCGCGTAGGTTTCGCCCCTCAAGCGTCGCAGCCTACGATCGGCCCCGTAAAAACTCAAGGGACACCAACGCGATATCATCGTCCAGCGCCGACTCGGTAAAGCGGTCAAGCTCGCTCAAGACCTTACCGCAGATTCCCGATACGCCCTCACCCGAAACAGAGAGCAAAAGATCGCGAAGGCGTTGCTCGCCAAAGAAAGCACCAGAGCGATCGCGCGCTTCGATCGTTCCGTCGGTATACATAAAGAGCATGTCACCAGGAGCGAACGTAAAGACGCCCGTCTCGTACACCATGCTCTCAAAGGCACCGATCACGCCCGATTGACACCCAAGGAGCTCCACTTCTCCCCCGCAGGTCTCGCCGCCACCAAGCGGCGTCGACGACGGCCGAATGACCATAGTGGGAGGATGTCCCGCAGAGCAATAGGTAGCTCGGCCCGCTTTAAGATCGATCTTGGCGATAAACGCCGTCACAAACGTCTCGACCCTCGAAAAGCCCATGAGCATACTATTGAGCGAGCGAGCCATGCGAGCAGGCCCCGCACCCTCCCAGGCATAGGCCGTCAGCGCCGTCTTGACGAGCGCCGACATCGACGCCGCCTCGATTCCCTTGCCGGACACATCTCCCAAAATCATAACGGCGCAATCGTCGGGAAGACGAACAAGCGTATAGAAGTCACCGCCGACCAGCGCCGAATTCGTTGCCGATAGGTACACCGAATCGGCGGCGATTCCCGGAACGTCACCAAGCGAATTTCTCATGCCGATCTGAAGCGTCTGAGCGATATGACGCTCCTCGCGCTTTTGAGACTCACCCTCATAGATCAGCTCAAAATCGTGGGCCAAATGCACCATGTAGTCGTACTCAAGGTCGTCGATTGGCTCCTGGCTGCCATCGCGGAGCAGCAAAAAACGCGTCGTCGGTCCCTTGGCGACATCAGCGTGAACGATCGCATCGTTGTTTCGCTTGTCATCCGTCTCCGAGCGATAGCGCCCCGCCTCGATACCGGAGTCGACGTACAGTCCCTGACACGGCAGGCCGTGTGCTCTCAGCCATGCACCCATAGGCGTGGATTCATCCACGCGCGTTAGGCGCACGTGCTTGAGATCGTCAGCGCTCGTCCCGCCCAGCACCGACGTCTCGAACCCATCGGAAGCTGATCCCAGGCGCGCTGCCGGCGTCGTGACAGAAAAGAAGAGCGACTCCGGATCGCCCGGCAACGCTACGCGACTGCCGCCCTCAAAATCGATGACATAGGTTTCGAGACCCGCATCATACTCCACGGGGCAAAAATGACAGTTGAGCACAGCGCAAATTTCCGACGATACCGCGCGCGAAGCGACGACGGGATCATCAAGATAGGTAAAAAGCTCATCGCGCAGCACGTTGAGCGAACGACCAAGTTCTGCCGTGCGGCGCGAACGTAAGCTCGACGCCATGCCGACCATCTGAATAGACAGGTAATCGCAGATGACCTCGAGCACGTTAAGGTCATAGGCAAGTGGCGCCTGTGGACGTTTCCAACCGACCTCCAACATACCGAGCACCTGCGTGCCGTAAAACACGGGAAGACAGATCTCGCTGCGATACGGAGGCATATCCTGCATGCGCAGCAAGTGCTTGGAACGATTGTCCAAATCCATGAACATACCCGAAGCAACCCGGTCGCCCTCAAGGTCCTGCTGGATCGACAGACGACAGGCACGCGACTCGCGAAGAA
>CABUDQ010000035.1 GCA_902490365.1 uncultured Collinsella sp.
AAAGGGCGGAGGCGGGGCATGCCCCGCCTCTTACACCACATCTCTGCGCGCTACCGTCGATCGAGCAGATAAGCTGCCGTATCTCCTCAAGTGTTCATTAAAGGAAGACCTTGATGCGAATAAATCTCATTAAGATCTTCTTTTATTAACGAAAATAATGTAGCTACAACGGTGACAGTACTCATATTTGCCGTTTTTTGGCCACAGTCCTTCGGAGGGTCCTCGAAAATAGTCCCGAGCCGGCACTTGGGGACGTTCCTATAATGCCGGCACTTAGGAGCGTCCCCAAGTGCCGACACCGCGTCTGCCTGCGGCGGCCGCGCCCCGCTGCATCGCTCCGCACCCTTGCGGGTTCGAATCCCTCCGCTTGGCGGCGTTGGCTCGATTTGCTTGACGTGAGGGGCTCTTGGCTGGTGTGGGACGGAGGGATTCCGCGTCCGCCTGGTCGGCGGCCGCGCCCCGCTGCGTCGCTTCGCTCCTTGCGTGCTGCGCTGGAAAACGCTTCGCGTTTCCTCAGCTCCGCACCCTTGCGGGTTCGAATTCCTCCGCTTGCCCACAAGAAAGCGCCCTGGGCCGTTATGGGCTCAGGGCGCTCAATTTTAATGGCTGGGACGGAGGGATTCGAACCCCCAACAGCCGGCACCAAAAACCGGAGTTCTACCGTTGAACTACGTCCCAATGTGTGGTGTTGCCCAAAAGCAACTCGTTTAGTTTACCTAATCTGCGAGGGCATCGCAAACGCCGTCGAGCAGGCGTACCGCGAGCGTCTGGGCGTCGCTGGCGGTGAAGGTTCCGTTATAGCGCGTCATGCCCGTGAGCTCAATGCGGATGCGCGCGGGCTTTTGCTGCGACGCGACATTGGCGGTGCGGATGCGCTGCGCCAGGTTATGGCACTCGGCAAGGGCGATCGTGGCACGCGGCGCTGCATCTGCGGGTAGCTCATCGCTTGCAATCTCAAGCACCAAGTCCACGTCGGTCGGGACCTTGGAATCGCAAAGCATCATGCCGCTGCTGTCGGTCGTCGCCGTGGCAATGTTCCACATGCGCGATGCGACACTGCGTGCGATGGGGTCCTCACCGATAACGGCAATCTGGAAGCGCTCGAGCACGTTGGCGGCGCGGGCAAAACCGATGCGCGACTCGGCCTCGGTAACCGAGGGCTTGCCCTCCCACACGTGATGCAGGCGGTTGATATAGGCGTAGGTATCCTGGAATGCCATGCCATCGGCAAACAGGCCGACGTTTTCTTGGAACTGCTGCAGGGCCGCCTCGGTGTGCGGGCCAAAGTAGCCGTCGTCCTCGCCGCAGGCAAAACCTAAAACGTTGAGCGCCCTCTGCAGGGCACGTACATCGGCTCCGTGAAAGTTGGGCATGCGTAGATAGAGCGTGCGGTCGCCCAGCTTATACGAGGCGTCTACCAAGGCGCTCCAACAGGGGATATCGACGGCACCGCCAGCGGCCAAGCCGCTATCGAGCCTAAAGGTGCCAACAGCCTGCTCGGTGGTGGTGCCAAAGCGCTTGTCGGCGACCTCGGCGTCATCGATTGTATAGCCGAGTTGCAGAAGGCGGGACTGGACGTCCTCGACGGCTGCTCCCTGCATGCCCGTTGTAATAGGTTCCATGAACGAACCCCTTTCGGCGTACCATTCGTACTATTTGAGCGTGTGTCGGATAGACAACGCAAAGAGATGCATAAACATGTACTCAACAGTGTAGCAAGTTGTACCCAAATACGCTGCTGACAGGTTTTATAACCCCCGCTAGTTAAGGCGCTCCACAAAGAAATCTGCCATGGAGTTGAACAGCTCACGCGCCTGCGGGTCGAGCTCGACGCCTTCGATGGCAGCCTTGGCCTTGGTGGTCAGGTCGAGCGCGTAGTTGTGGGCGAAATCGACAGAGCCGGTCTGCTGGAAGATCTCCACGGCGCGCGCGAGCTGCGCGGGGTCCTCGGTGCCCGAGGAGAGGATTGCCTCGACCTCGTCGTGATAACGCTCATCTGACAGGGCATGCACGGCAACGAGGGTGCGCTTGCCCTCGGTGATGTCGGTGCGGAAGTCCTTATTGGCGGCTTCCTTGGTGCCGACCAGGTTGAGCAGGTCGTCTTGAATCTGGAAGGCAAGGCCCGTGTGCAGCCCAAAGGCGCGCAGTGCCTCAATCTGCTCTTCGCTGCCGCCGCCGATAATGGCTCCGGCGGCAAGCGGCGTCGCTCCGCTGTAGTACGCGGTCTTGTGCGTCGCCATGTCCAGATAATCGTCGACCGAAATGTCAAAGCGCCCGTCGCGGACCCAGCCCAGGTCGAGCGCCTGGCCCTCGATGGTACGGACGATCATCTCGGTAAGCTCGTGGAGCACGCGAAGCTTCACGTCTGCGTTGAGTGTAGGGTCGTCGAGAACCGTCTTGGTGACCATGGTGAGCGCCAGGTCACCGCAGTTGATGGCAAGACCGGTGCCCTCGGTAAGGTGCATGCAGGGCTTGCCGCGACGAATCTGCCCGTTGTCGGCGATGTCGTCGTGGATGAGTGCGCCCGACTGAAAGTGCTCGATGGCCGCCGCTGCGCTGCGGGCGCTCTCAAAGCTGCCGCCTACCGCAGTGGCGGCGAGCATGCAGATGAGCGGGCGGTGGCGCTTGCCAGCGTTTGCCGTAAATGCCGAGAGCGGGGTATACAGGTAGCGCTCGATATCGGCGGAAGTCGCCTGTCCGTCAAAGAACGTGGCCAGATAGTCGTTAATCTGGTCAAAGTGCTGGGCTAAAAAGCTGGTAAACGGACTGGACACGGGTTCTCGCATTCTTTGATAGGTTGCATCGTTGCATTATGCAGACAACATATTGCCACATTAGGGCGTCGAGCGCGGCGGTTGAAGACGATTGGTCCATGCGGCCGCAAGTGCGGTAGGGGCTTGGCTAGATAAGCCCAAAGTGTTCGAGCGCGGTGACGACGCCGTCGTGGTCAATGCTGTCGGTGACATAGTCGGCCTTTTCCTTGAGGAAGTCCGGTGCGTTGCCCATGGCGATGCCAACGTCGACGGCGTTCATCAGCGAGACGTCATTGCTGGCGTCGCCGATGCCGTATACGGTTCCGTGGTGGGGATCGAGGGCGTCGAGTACGGACTGGATACCCTCGCGCTTGGTGCATTCGCGAGGCGAAATCTCGGTCACTTCGAGCTCGAGCTCGTTAAAGCAGAGCAGCGGCTCAAACGCTTGATCCTGAGCGATGCGGTTGGCACGCGACGTGGACATTAAGATCTTGTAGGCGCTGTAATGTTGCAGCTGCGTAATTGCATCGCCCACGGTGCGGGCGTATCCGGGGGCGTCGGGCGCATCGGCACTCATGCGAACGACGCCATTGAGTCCCTCAAAACGAATCACTTCGTCCGATTGCTCAAGAATGGGAGCAAGGCGCTGCAGCATGCCGGGCGTCATCGCCAAATCGCGAATCACGTGTCCCTCAAGTTCGACATAGCCACCCGCGAGGCAGACGATGCCGGTCCAGGGCAGCTCGAGCAGCTTTGGATGGATGCAGCTCAGCGTGCGCCCTGTGCAGATAAACGCCATATTGCCCTTGGCGACAAAATCACGGATGGCTTGCGAGACCGCTTCATTGGGATAGGGGGAGAGGTCTCGCTCGCTCTCGGGAAGCTCTTGTGCCACTCGAGGGTCTTGCCAGGCGAGTGTTCCGTCGATATCGAAGAAGCAGATATCGCCGCGCTTATGGGCTGCGCTGGCGGAAAGGGAGGCCGAGGTGGTGGGCACAAATCCCGGCTCGAGGCCCATGATCTGGTCAAAATGCTCTTTAACGCGGGGAACGGAGATGCCAATAATCACCTGGGCGGTCTTGCCCGTAATGATGAGGCCCTTGGCGCCCACCGCGACGAAGGCTGCGTTGTCTGCGACAACGGAAGGTTCTGCGACCTCAACGCGCAGACGCGTGGCGCAATTGGTCGCTCCTACAATATTGCTAACGCCACCCAAGAGCGCAACGACTTGCTCAGCAAGCAGATGATCTTGGGATGATTGGTTGTCGGTGCCGTTTTGGGCCGCGCCTTCTTTGGCAGAGCTTTTTCCCGTCAGACGTGCGAGCGCCGCATCGCTGGCGATATGATCCTCGCGGCCTGGGGTTTTTAGGTCGAAAGCCAGAATGAGGCCCCGGAAGACCAGAAAAAAGACAGCGCTAAACATCAGACCGATACCGAGCGCCAAAAGGTAGGAGCCGGCATGCATTCGCATGAGTGGGATGAAGTTGAAGGCCGTCATTTCCATGAGACCGCCCGAGAAGATGCCGACGATGCCAAAGAAGTTCATGGTCATGGCAAGGCAGGAGGACAGGACGGCGTAGAGCAAAAAGAGTCCGGGATAGGTGAACATAAAGAGAAACTCGAGCGGCTCGGTGACGCCGCAGACCACCGAGGCGACGATGGCGGGCAAAAGGATGACCTTAAGGCCGGCGCGGCGTTCGGGTTTGGCGGTGAAATAGAATGCTGCCGCGATGGCGGGAAGGCCAAAGAGCTTGCCCCAGCCGGTGGCGGTAAAACCTGCCCAGGGCGCAAGTTCATTTAAAGGGCGCGTGCTATGGGAGAGAATGGGGAGCAGGTTGGTCCACGTGGCGTAAATACCGTCGTGAATGACCAGATTGTCGTAATAGATGGGCATATAGAGCAGATGGTGCAGCCCCATGGGCTCGAGCGCTCGCTCCAAAAACACAAAGATGCCCACGCCGAAGGGGCCGACGCCCGCAAGTGCGTGGCGCAGCGTTTCGGTCACAGCGTATGCGAAAGGCACGATGGCGGCCGAGATGGCGGCAAGGGCAAACACGGCAAAAAAGCTGATGAGGTAGACCAGCGAGGAACCCGAGAAGGTGCCGAGCCAATCGGGAACCTTGGCATCGTAGAAGCGGTCATGGATCGCGACGACGGTTGCCGACACCGCCAGCGGGCCGATAATGCCGGTGTCGAGCGTCTTGATGCCGTCGATGACGGTGATGCCGCTAGCGGAGGTCAAAAACGACGGGTACTTAAGCCCAAGGTTGTCTCCGCTCAGCTTAATGATCTCGCTCAAAAAGAAACAGTAGGCAAAATAGGCTACGAGCGCCTCGAGGCAGCAGCGTGCCGGTTGCTTTTGGGCAAGGCCGATAGGCAGCGCTACGGCAAAAAGGAGTGGAAGGCGCTTAAAGACCGTCCACGAGCCGCGCTGAATGATAGTCCAGAAAACGTACCAGGGGGTTCCGTATACGGCGAGGTCGCCGACGATATCCACGGTCGTTGCGAGGGCGGAGATGCCGACCATGAGGCCTGATATAGAAAACAGCATGGCGGGCGCGAACATGGCTCCGCCAAAACGTTGGATTTTCTGCAGCATAATATGCCTTTCGGATGCAACATGCTGTGCGAGCAAGAACGTTTAAACAATGAACTCATTGTAGAGGACTGGCTGCTTGCCGCATTGACGGTTTTGATTCGGTCCGATTTGGGTTTCGGGGGAACCGTCGACGGTAAATAATCCGTACTTTACCGATAATCGGTTTAAACAACTTTAAGAAATGCTATCGTGCCTAGCCATACATATTCATTAGAGGTGAAATCATGCCAAAAGCGATTTACGAAGGAATCTACCGCGAGATCCGTTCGCGCATCATCAACGGGACCTATGCGTTTCAGGAGATGCTGCCAACCGAAGCCGAGCTGACCGCGGAGTTTGGCTGCACGCGCAATACCGTTCGACGCGCCTTGAGCATGCTGGCCGACCAGATGTTTGTGCAGCCTATACACGGCAAGGGCGTGCGCGTTATTTGGCTTAAGGGCGAAACCGACATGCTGGGCGCACTCGAAGAGGTTGAGTCGTTTGGCGAGTTCGCAAAACGCAACAATGCCGTCGCATCGACCGAGGTCAAGTCTTTTGAACATTTGATTTGCACTGAGCAACTGTCGCGCCGCCTTGGCTTTAAGGTGGGCGAGGAGCTGATTCGCGTCGTGCGTGTCCGAAGCCTCAACGGCAGCGCGCGCCAGGTGGACCACGGCTACTTTTTGGAGTCGATCGCCAAGGGCCTGACCCCCGAGATTGCGGCAAGCTCTATCTACGACTATCTGGAGCACAAGCGTGGCGTCAAAGTGATGGCGAGCCGCCGTACGGTGAGCGTCGAGCTCGCCAACGATGAGGACTGCAGCTACTTGGACCTTGGCAAGTACAACTGCGTCGCCGTTATGGAGAGCCAGTCGTACACCTCGGACGGCATCTTGTTCGAGGTCACGCATGCCCGCACGCACCCCGAGATCTTCCACTACCGCGTCAACTCCAAGCGATAGCCGGCTAGCTCGCAGCCTGACGAGACTCATGCCCTCAAAGAGAAAACGCCCGGTCAAACCGACGATGCATCGGCTTGACCGGGCGTTTTCTCTGCATTCGATAACAAATAATTGTTTATACAAAACTTGTCAAGTATCAAGTTGAAATTACCGTTCACCGAAGTTTTTCTACCGCTCTAGTAATACTTGTTCAAACAACTAGCCAAATAGCGTATTGTACAAGTCAGCAAAAGGGGCAAAGTCCCCGAGCCAATCTCCGAAGGCGGCGGCAAAGGGTGCCGCCACGGTGTGAAAGGGTGGATTGTAATGAAGAACGAAATGAGCAGAAGGCAGTTCCTGGGCTTTGCTGGTTCCGCGGCTGCGGTTCTTGGTCTGGGCCTCGTGGGCTGCGGTGGTTCTGCCGGCTCTGGCTCCTCTGCTTCTGGTGACGCTGCCGAGGTTTACTTCCTCCAGTTCAAGCCCGAGGTCGACAAGGAGTGGAAGGAGATCGCCAAGGCGTACAAGAAGGAGAAGGGCGTCGAGGTCAAGATCGTGACCGCCGCCTCCAACACCTACGAGGAGAAGCTCAAGTCCGAGATGTCCAAGAGCTCCGCTCCGACGCTGTTCCAGGTCAACGGCCCCACCGGCCTTAAGAACTGGAAGGACTACTGCGCCGATCTTTCCGACACCAAGCTCCGCGGCGAGCTCATCGACGACTCCCTGGCGCTGCAGTCCGACGGCAAGGATCTGGGTATCGACTGGGTTCAGGAGAGCTACGGCATCATCTACAACAAGGAGCTCCTCGAGAAGGCCGGCTACAAGGCCGAGGACATCAACTCCTTCGACAAGCTGAAGGCTTGCGCCGATGACATCCAGGCCCGCAAGGACGAGCTCGGCGTTGACGGTGCCTTCACTTCCGCCGGCATGGATGACTCCTCCAGCTGGCGCTACACCACCCACCTCGCCAACCTCCCGCTCTACTACGAGTTCGAGAAGGAGCACAACCAGGAGGACGACGAGATCAAGGGCGAGTATCTCGACAACTTTAAGCAGATCTTCGACCTGTACATCACCGACTCCACCTGCGATCCTTCGCAGCTCGCCTCCAAGACCGGTGACGACGCCACCAACGAGTTCGCAACCGGCAAGGCCGTCTTCTACCAGAACGGCTCTTGGGCCTACGCCGACCTCACCAAGGCCGGTATGACCGACGACCAGCTCGGCATGCTGCCGATCTACATCGGCGTCGACGGCGAGGAGAACCAGGGCCTGTGCTCCGGCGGCGAGAACTACTGGTGCGTGAGCTCCCAGGCTTCCGAGGATGCCCAGAAGGCCACCGAGGACTTCATGTATTGGTGCGTCACTTCTGACACCGCCACCAGCATCATCGCTGACAAGATGGGTCTGACCGCCCCGTTCAAGAGCGCTAAGGAGACCACCAACGTCTTCTCTCAGCAGGCCGTTGCCATGGCCAAGGACGGCAAGAAGACCGTCGCTTGGGACTTCGTCTACATCCCCTCTGAGGAGTGGAAGAAGAACCTCAAGCAGGCTCTCATCGCTTATGCTGCCGACAACACCAAGTGGGACGGCGTCAAGAACGCCTTCGTCGATGGCTGGAAGACCGAGAAGGCTGCTTCCGAGTAAGCAGTTGCTGCCCAAGCTATCTGATTAGCGACAGGGGGCGGGCAGACGTAGGTTTGCCCGCCCCCTGCATATTGAAAGGACCCTTCTATGGGCAAAGCACTCAAGCGCTGGTGGCCGCTCTTTATGCTGCCCACGTGCCTGGCGTTTATGATCGGGTTCGTGATTCCCTTTATCCAGGGTTTCTATCTCTCGTTCTGCCAGTTTATTACCATCAATAACGCGCACTTTGTCGGTATCGAGAACTACGTGCGCGCACTGACCGACCCGCAGTTCTCCACGTCGTTCTTCTTTACCGTGGCGTTTGCCTTCCTGTCGACGGTGCTCATCAACGTGATTGCGCTGGCTATTGCGCAGGCGCTCACTCGCAAGGCGCTCAAGGGCACCAACATCTTCCGTACGATTTTCTTTATGCCTAACCTGATTGGCGGCATTGTACTGGGTTACATTTGGCAGATTCTGATCAACTGCCTGCTCTCCAACGTGGGTGCCCAGCTTATCGCCCTCAACTCCGCCGCTGGCTTCTGGGGCCTTATCATCCTGACCCTGTGGCAACAGGTCGGCTACATGATGATCATCTACATCGCCGGTCTGCAGTCCATTCCGTCTGATTACATCGAGGCCGCCAAGGTCGACGGCGCTACGGCATGGCAGACGTTTTGGAAGGTTAAGATCCCCAACCTGATGCCGACCATCACCATCTGCCTGTTCCTGTCCATCACCAACGGCTTTAAGCTGTTCGACCAGAACCTCGCCCTTACCGGTGGTGCCCCGGCGCACTCTACCGAGATGCTCGCCCTGAACATCTACAACACGTTCTATTCGCGTGCTGGCATCGCATGGCAGGGCATCGGTCAGGCCAAGGCAGTTATCTTCTGCATCCTGGTTGTCGCTATTTCTATGATCCAGCTTAAGGCCACGAGGTCCAAGGAGGTGCAGCAGTAATGAAACGCGATAAGGCTATTAACCGCGCGCTCTCGATCTTCTTTACGATCCTGTCGCTCGCATGGATCTACCCCGTGTTCATGATTGCGCTCAATTCCTTTAAGAAGGGGACCGCAATCAGCACCACCACGGCGTTCGATCTGCTCACGCCCGAGACGTTCAACGGCCTCGCAAACTACGTGCACGCTCTGAACGAGCAGGGCTTTGCCTCGGCGTTTATGTACTCGCTCATCATCACAGTCACGTCGGTCGTGCTGATTCTGGTGTGCTGCTCCATGTGCGCTTGGTACGTGGTTCGTGTCAACAACAAGATCTCGAACTTCTTCTATTACCTGTTCGTGTTCTCGATGGTCGTACCGTTCCAGATGCTCATGTTCACGCTGTCCAATTTGGCGGACCGCATCGGCTTTAATACGCCGTTCAACATCTGCTTTATCTATCTGGGCTTTGGCGCGGGCCTGGCGGTCTTTATGTTCGCCGGCTTTGTAAAGAACATCCCGCTCGAGATCGAGGAGGCGGCCATGATTGACGGCTGCAACCCGGTTCAGGTGTTCTTTAAGATCGTCCTTCCCATTATGAAGCCCACCTATCTTTCGGTCGGCATCCTCGAGACCATGTGGGTCTGGAACGACTACCTGCTGCCCTACCTTACGCTCGACTCCACCAAGTACAAGACCATTCCTATTTTGATCCAGTACTTCCGCGGCGGCTATGGCCACGTCGAGCTCGGCCCCATGATGGCCTGCATCATGATGGTCGTTGTCCCCATCGTCATCATGTACATCTTCTGCCAGAAGTACATCATCGACGGTGTGGTGGCAGGTGCCGTCAAGGGCTGATGCCGTAACTGTTTTGCAAGTTTTGGCGGCGCCCCTCAGCGCGGCGCCGCGTATCGAAAGGTAGAGACATGGCCGAGATCGTTCTCAAACATGTTCAGAAGGTGTATCCCAACAACGAGTCAAAAAAGAAGGGCTTCTTTGGCAAAAAGAAGAAGACCGAGGAGAAGAAGCACAACCTCAAGGTTACCGAGGACGGTGTGCTCGCTGTAGAGGACTTCAACCTCACCGTTCACGACCAGGAGTTCATCGTCCTCGTTGGCCCCTCTGGCTGCGGTAAGTCCACGACGATGCGCATGGTCGCCGGCCTAGAGGACATCACCTCCGGCGACGTGCTCATCGACGGCAAGCGCGTCAACGACGTGGCGCCCAAGGACCGCGACATCGCCATGGTGTTCCAGAGCTACGCTCTGTACCCCAATATGACGGTGTACGAGAACATGGCGTTTACGCTTGAGCTCAAGAAGGTCCCCAAGGACGAGATCGACCGTAAGGTTCGCTCCGCTGCTGAGATCCTGGGTATTACCGAGTACCTCGACCGTAAGCCCAAGGCGCTCTCTGGCGGCCAGCGCCAGCGCGTCGCCATCGGCCGCGCCATCGTGCGTGACCCCAAGGTCTTCCTGATGGACGAGCCGCTGTCCAACCTGGATGCCAAGCTTCGTAACCAGATGCGCGCCGAGCTCATTAAGCTGCGTCACGAGATCAAGGGCACCTTCATCTACGTTACCCACGACCAGACCGAGGCTATGACCCTCGGCGACCGCATCGTGGTCATGAAGGACGGCGTCGTCCAGCAGATCGCCACGCCGCAGGAGGTCTTCAACCATCCCGCGAACATCTTCGTCGCCGGCTTCATCGGCGTGCCGCAGATGAACTTCTTCGATGCCCAGCTGGTGCGCTCGGGCAACGGCTTTACTGTCAAGACCGAGGATATGAACGTGGCGCTCGCCCCGGAGACTTGCGCTCAGCTTGCCCTCAACTGGGACGGCGGCGACGTGAAGGAGATTACGGCCGGCGTGCGCCCCGAGCAGATTCTGCTTGCCGACAAGGACGAGGAGGGTGCGCTCCAGGGCACCGTCGAGGTGACCGAGCTCATGGGCTCGACCGAGCATGTCCACGTGACTGCTCCCGACGGCCAGTTTGTCCTGATCATTCCCGTCGTCGACCTCGAGGCCAAGGGCGCGCTCAAGGCGGGCGACCCCATCTGGTTCAAGTTCGAGAAGAACGCGACCCACCTCTTCGATAAGGTCTCTGGCAAGAACCTTATCTAGGCCCGGTGCAACCAGGCCCTTCCTTTGGGCGACTGCGGCTTTGCCATCCTTTTGCCGCGGTCACATATAAGGCTCCCCTCCCGTCCACTGGGCGAGAGGGGAGCCTTTCTTTGTGTTGGGACTGTCTGACCGGTCGTTTGTCTCGATCTGTAACGGATAGGGCCGATTTCGGACGTTAGATGTTACAGATCGAGACGGTTCCGCTGAGCTAACCATTTCATCTAAATCTGTAACACCAAAGGCGAATTTCACCTGCTAGATGTTACAGATTGAGATAAACCCGAGGGGAGGGGCCGGTATGTCTCAATCTGTAACGGCTGGGACCGTTTTGGTTGAGTAATTGCTACGGATCGAGATTGTTTGGCCGAGTCGGATCACAGGGTAACGTGCGGGCACAAAAAACGGAGCCGTGTTGCCACGACTCCGTTTCTCAAGAGGATGGGTAAGGGGAATGAGCTAGCTCAGGCGCCAAATCTCGTCGTTGTACTGGGAGATCGTACGGTCGGACGAGAAGGTGCCGGCGTTGGCGATATTGATGAGCGCCTTGCGCATCCAGGCGTCCTGGTCCTCGTAGTCGGCCAGCACGCGCTCCTTGGTCTGGATGTACTCCTCAATGTCGAGCAGGGCCATAAACCAGTCCTTGCCCTTAATGTCGTCGTGCAGGCGCTGCAGGCGCTCGGCGTTGCCGGTTGCCATAAAGGCCGGATTGGTGATGAAGTCCACCAGCAGTTTAATGCCGGGCTTGCGGTAGAGCGCACCGGCGTTGTAGGTGCCGTCGGCGTAGAGCTGCTCGACCTGTTTGGACGAGGCACCAAAGGTATAGATGTTCTCGTCGCCCACGAGCTCGGCAATCTCCACGTTGGCACCGTCGAGCGTGCACAGGGTTAGGGCGCCGTTGAGCATGAACTTCATGTTGGAGGTGCCGCTCGCCTCCTTGGAGGCCAGGCTGATCTGCTCGGAGATGTCAGCGGCGGGGATCACGCGCTCGGCGGCGGTGACGTTGTAGTTCTCGATCATGACAACCTGCAGGTAGGGAGCCACGTCGGGGTCGTTTGCAATCCACTGCGACAGCGTCAGGATCAGGTGAATGATGTCCTGGGCGATGGTGTAGGCAGGTGCCGCCTTGCCGCCAAAGATGATGGTGACGGGGTGAGCGGGCTTGTTGCCGTTCTTGATGTCGAGATACTTCCAGATGATGTAGAGCGCGAGCATCTGCTGGCGCTTGTACTCGTGGATGCGCTTGACCTGAACATCGATGATGGCGTTGGAGGGAATGGTCACGCCCTGCTCGAGCGCCATGAACTGGCGCATGATGCTCTTGGCCTCGACTTTGGTGGCAGCCAGGCGCTCAAGAACGTCCTTGTCGTCGGCGAATTCGACGAGCTTGCTCAGATTGCCGGTGCTGCGCCAATCGGTGCCGATCACATCGTCGAGCAGGCTGGCGAGCGCGGGGTTGGCACCATGGATCCAGCGGCGGAAGGTGATGCCGTTGGTCTTGTTGGAGAACTTCTCGGGATAGATCTCGTAGAACGGATGAAGCTCGGTGTCCTCAAGTATCTTGGTGTGGAGGGCGGCTACGCCGTTGATGGAGAAGCCAAAGTGGATGTCCATGTGGGCCATGTGGACGGTGTTGTATTCGTCGATGATGGCGACGCGCGGGTCATCGTGCTCGGCCTTCGCGATCTCATCGAGCTTGACGATAATGTCGGCGATGGCAGGGGAGACCTTCTGCAGGCTGGCGAGCGGCCACTTCTCGAGGGCCTCGGCAAGAATCGTGTGGTTAGTGTAGGCGACCATGGAGCGTACGATGGTCACGGCCTCGTCAAACTCGATGCCATGCTCGGTGGTGAGTAGGCGAACGAGCTCGGGAATGACCATGGTGGGATGCGTATCGTTGATCTGGACCACGGCGTAGTCGGCTAGATCGTGCAGGTTACTGCCGCGCTCGACAGCCTCGTCGATCAGGAGCTGGGCAGCGTTGCTCACCATGAAGTACTCCTGGTAGATGCGAAGCAGACGGCCCTGCTCGTCGGAATCATCCGGATAGAGGAACAGGGTGAGGTTCTTGGCGATCTCGGTCTTATCGAAGTCGATGGAGCTGCCGGGGACCAGGCCATCGTCGACACTTGCCAGGTCAAACAGGCGCAGGCGGTTCTTGGTGGGCTGGCCGTAACCAGGCACATCGATGTTGACGAGCTTGGAGGTGACGGCAAAATCGCCAAACTCAACGGTGTAGGAGCGGTCGTCATCGACCAGGATGTCCTGCTCGCCAAGCCACTCATCGGGGACGGCCTTCTGCTGCTTATCGACAAAGCGCTGGCGGAACAGGCCGTAATGGTAGTTGAGGCCCACGCCGTCGCCGGTCAAGCCCAGCGTGGCGATGGAATCCAGGAAGCACGCGGCCAGGCGGCCCAAGCCACCGTTGCCGAGCGACGGCTCAACCTCAAACTCTTCGATTTTGTTGAGGTCGTGGCCTGCGGCAGTGAGCTGATCCTTAACCTCGTCGTAGATGCCAAGGTCGATCATGTTGTTGATGAGCAGCTTGCCAATCAAAAACTCGGCAGAGATGTAGTAGAGCTTTTTCTTGCCATTGTTGAGCGGGCAGGCGGAAGAGCGCTCCTGCACGAGCTTGACCAGCAGCTTGTAAATGCGACGGTCGTCGAGCTGCTCGAGCGAGGTACCAAAAGACTGCTCGGCGAGTTCCATGAGGTTAATTTGGGGCATGTTTCCTCCTGTGATGGGTTGTTTCATGTCTGCAGTTCATAAGAAGCCCGCGCGAGGGGATTGGGGTGGCCTCGCGCGGGAAAAGCAAGCGCGTCCGCACGGTGGGGAGGGGTCGGGCGCGGTAGCTCCTATTGAGGAAGCTCGATTTCAGCTTCCGACGGGATGCGGAAGTAGGTTTCGGTCCAGTCGGTGAGTTTGTGCTCGAGCTCGCGGGTGATGGCGCCGTCGAGCATGCGCCAGGTCCAGTTGCCGCCCAGCGTGGCAGGGGTGTTGATGCGCGCCTCATTGCCCAAGTTGAGCAGGTCCTGCATGGTGTAGATGCACGTGTCGCTTACGCTGGCGGCGATGGTGCGATTGAGTGCATCTGCCATGGGTTCGCCGGCCTGCTGATGGGTGTACAGGGCTGCCTGCTCGCGCTGACGCGGGGTGGCCGTTCCCTCAAACCAACCACGCGCCGTCTCGTTGTCGTGGGTGCCCACGTAGGCGACGGTGTTGGCAATGTAGTTGTGCGGCAGGTAGTACGAGTTGGTGCCCTCAAAGGCAAACTGCAGGATCTTCATGCCAGGGAAGCCCGAGTTGTCGCGCATGTCGATGACACCGGGAGTGAGGAAGCCCAAGTCCTCGGCGATGATGGGCAGCGTGCCGAGCTTTTCCTCGAGCGCTTTGAAGAGCTTGAGGCCGGGACCCTGCGTCCACGAACCGTAGGACGAATCGGGCGAGGAGAACGGCACCTCCCAATAGGCCTCGAAGCCGCGGAAGTGATCCAGGCGGATGACGTCGTACATGTCGAGGGCGGCGCGGATGCGTCCTTCCCACCAGGAGAAGCCGTCCGACTCCATGGTGTCCCAGTCGTAGATGGGGTTGCCCCAGTACTGGCCGGTGGCCGAGAACTGATCGGGCGGCGTGCCGGCGACGCTCACGGGATTGCCGGCGGCGTCGATCTTAAAGAGCTCGGGCGTGGCCCACATCTCGACGGAGTCGCGCGAGACATAGATGGGCAGGTCGCCGATGATCAGGATATCGTGCTCGTTGGCATAGGCCTTGAGGCGGCTCCACTGGCGATCGAAGAAGTACTGCGTCATCTGGTGGTAGAGCATGCGCTCGGGATGGGCGTCGCAGACCTTGCCGGACGCCTCGCCGCGGCGGCGGAGCTCCTCGGGCCACTCCCAAAAGGCCTTGAGCCCGCACTCCTCTTTGACGGTCATGAACTCACAGTAGGGGATGAGCCAGTCCTCGTTGGCCTGGATAAAGTCATCGAAATCGGCCGGCTTATCGGTGGCAAAGCGCTCGGCGGCGCGGTCGAGAATCTGACGGCGGCCGCCAAAGATAGCACCGTAGTCGACATTGCTGGGGTCGGATCCCAGATACACGCCATCGATATCGCGCTGCTCAAGATACCCTGCCTCGATAAGCTCGGCAAAGTCGATGAAGTTGGGGTTGCCCGCGCGGGCCGAGAACGACTGATAGGGCGAATCGCCATAGCTGGTCGTCGTAAGGGGCAGAATCTGCCAGTAATGTTGTTTGCACGAGGCGAGAAAATCGACGAAGTCGTAGGCATTCCAGCCAAAGCCGCCGATTCCGTATGGTCCGGGCAGAGATGAGACGGGCATGAGGACGCCGCTTGCACGCTCCATGAATGCGCTCACCAACCTTCTTGTTGTGGGGTCGGCCTGCCAATGGGTGTGCAGTCCGCCTCCGGTGTTCTGATTCGATATGCCTATTGTAAAACATGTTGTTTAAACATGTATAGGCAAGATAAAAAAGTTGGTCGATTTTCGGCGAATGGCTATATGCCATGAAAAAAAGCCCCGACCTCACAACGTGAAATCGGGGCAAGAGCGGTATGTAGGTTTTTGCTACTCGGCGTCGGCGAAGCCGTTGGGGTTGTGGCTCTGCCAGTTCCAGCTATCGCGGCACATGTCCGCGATGTCGTACTGGGCCTTCCAGCCCATCATGCGCTCGGCCTTGGAGGCATCGCACCAGTTGGCGGCGATGTCGCCGGCGCGGCGCTCGCGGATCACGTAGGGCAGATCCTTGCCACAAGCCTTGGAGAAGGCGGCGACGACCTCGAGTACCGAGGTGCCGGTGCCGGTGCCCAGGTTAAAGATCTCGACGCCGGTCTTGCCGTTCATCCAGTTAAGGGCGGCAACGTGACCAGAGGCCAGATCGCACACGTGGATGTAGTCGCGCACGCCGGTGCCGTCGGGGGTGGGGTAGTCGTTGCCGAAGACCTGAACGGCCTCGAGCTTGCCCACGGCGACCTGGGCGACATAGGGCACCAGGTTGTTGGGGATGCCCTTGGGGTCCTCGCCGATCAGGCCCGACGGATGAGCGCCGATGGGGTTGAAGTAACGGAGCAGCACGACGTCCCACTCGGGGTCGGCGGTGTGGACGTCCATAAGGATTTGCTCGATCATCCACTTAGTCCAACCATAGGGGTTGGTCGCGGGCTTCTTAGGATCCTCCTCGGTGACGGGCGGGTTGTCCGGGTCGCCGTAGACGGTCGAGGAGCTCGAGAAGATGATGGACTTGCAGCCATGATTGCGCATGACGTCGATGAGCACCAGGGTGTTCTCGATGTTGTTGTGGTAGTACTCGACGGGCTTGCTCACCGACTCGCCGACGGCCTTAAAGCCGGCAAAGTGGATGACGCGGTCAATCTGATGGGTATCGAAGATCTTGTTCATCGCATCGCGGTCGAGCACGTTGGCCTCGTAGAAGGTGAGGTTCTTGGCGGCCTCGTCGCCCACGATGGTCTTGACGCGGTCGACGGCGACGGCGCTGGAGTTGGAGAGATCATCGACGATGACGACCTGGTAGCCACCCTCGAGCAGCTGAACGACGGTGTGCGAGCCGATAAAGCCGGCGCCACCGGTAACGAGGACGCAGGTGTCTTTGGGGTCGAGTGCTTTGGACATGTAGTCTCCTATCGAATCAGGAACACTTCTTCAGGGGAGTATAGCGCAGACAGTTGTTCCAAAAAACGTACGCGGCAGGAAAAGCAGAGGATTATGTTAACGTACTCATACAAGAGCTTGCGTACGCATAACCTGATCTTTGGCATTTGCTTACGAGCCGTCGACCTTGCAGTTTCCTGCCGTTCGTGGAAATCGTTGGGACGCGCCATATGTACGCTAATATGTATGAGTTGAGCGACATATAAATAAGCATGTAACGGAGTACATATGTCACCAAACAGCGATTCCATCCTTTCCCAGGAGCTCTCGCGCCGCACTGTTCTCAAGGCCCTGTTCGGCGCCGCTTCTGCGGCAGTTCTTTTTGGCTTGCCCACTCGCGCCCATGCGGCGGAGGCTTCCAAAGAAACCACCGATAAACTGAATGCCGCCCAGGCCCAGCTCGACGAGGTTCAGGCCCAGCTCGACAGCATCGCAAATGAATACGCGGCGCTGGCCAACAAGAACGCCCAGACCCTCAACGATATCGAGGGCGTACAGGGCCAGATTGACAGCACGCAGGCGCAGATTGACGAAAAGAAGGCCGAGCTCAAGAAGAAGCGTAACGACCTTTCCGATCGCGTGGCCGCCAGCTACAAGTCCGGCGGCACGAACATCCTGTCGCTGCTGCTGGCCTCAGGCTCGTTTGAGGAACTCGTCGCCAACGCGCATTACGTTGAGAAGATTAACAAGAGCGACCGCGATGCCATCGAGGATATCCAGACGATTCAGGCTGAGCTCGACGCACAGAAGACCGAGCTCGAAGCACAAAAGGCCGACCTGGAGAAACTCAAGGACCAGCAGACGGCTCAGATGCAGGATATGCAGGCCAAGCAGCAAGAAGTCCAGACCGTGCTGAACGGTCTTTCCGACGACGTCAAGGAGCTCATGGCTCAGCGCGATTCCGAGATCCTCGCTGCCGCCCAGGCCGAGGAGGCTGCCAGGAAGGCCGCCGCCGCTGCCGCCGCCTCGAACAAGAACAATTCCTACTCGGGCGGTTCGAGCTCGGGTGGCGGATCGTATGCTCCCGGAACTCCGCAGCAGAATGCCGGATCGGGCAAGCAGCAGGCCGTCGTCAACGCGTGCTACTCCACGCCTTCCCCGGGTCAGAACTGGTGCGCAGCGTGGGTTACCAACGTCTTCCGCAACGCCGGCGTTGGCTACTTTGGCGGTAACGCGTGCGATATGTTTAACGCCTGGTGCTATAGCTCCGACCGCTCGGCGCTGCAGGTGGGCATGATCGTGGCCGACTCCTCGCATAGCGGCACCGGTGCGCCTGGCCTGATTTACGGTCACGTGGGCATCTATGTTGGCGGTGGCATCGTTATGAGCAACGAGGGCGCCATTACGTCTAAGTCGCTTGACTCGTTTATTAGCTTCTATGGCACTGGCTCTGGCGTGCGCTGGGGCTGGCTTGGCGGCGTGGTGCTGTCGTAACTGCGGTTTGAAGTAAGTTGGTCCGTGGCTGCCCGAAAGGCATTAGGTTGCCTGCTCGGACAGTCCTGCTCGCACGGAGAGCACATTAAGTGCTCTCCGGCTCGTGCGGAACTTGCGATCAACCTAATGCCTTTCGGGCAGCCACGGACCTCTCGGGTCCAATACGTCACATACCGGACTGGTTTATCTGAATAAATATGGCGAAGGCCCCTTTCGGGGCCTTCTTTGTTAGAGGAATTCGCCTACTCGGTGGACTTCGGGTTCTAGGTCTACTCCGAATTGGTCTTTGACGGTTGTTTGGATGTCGCGGATGAGTTCGTCGACGTCGGCTGCGGTGGCGTGGTCGGCGTTGACGATGAAGCCGCAGTGCTTTTCGCTCACCTGCGCGCCGCCAATGGCGTGTCCTCGCAGGCCGGCGTCCATGATGAGCTTGCCGGCAAAGTAGCCCTCGGGGCGCTTGAAGGTGGAGCCGGCGCTCGGCACGTCGAGCGGCTGCTTGTCCTCGCGGCGCTGGCGGTAGTCGTCCATGTCGGCCTTGATCATCGCGGCGTTGCCCGGGGCGAGATTGAAGGTGGCGGAAAGAACGATGAAGCCGTCGTCGGCAATGCGGCTCTTGCGATAGCCCAGGTTGAGCTCATCGACATCGAACTCGATGATGTTGCCGCTTCCGCGGGTGCCGTCGTCGAGCATGCGGGCGGGCTTGTAGACACGCACAGACTCCAGCACATCGGCCATGCAGGCACCATAGGCACCGGCGTTCATGTAGCAGGCGCCGCCGACCGATCCGGGGATGCCCGAGATGGGCTCCATGCCGGTGAGGCCGGCCTCGGCTGCTGCCGCGGCGACATCGGAAAGCAAGGCGCCGGCTGCCGCCGTGACGTGCGTGCCGTCGACCGTAATGTCGGAGAGGCCCTCGCCCAGCGCCACGACGACGCCGCGGATGCCCTTGTCTCCGACGAGCAGGTCCGAGCCGTTGCCCACGATGGTGAGCGGCAGATCACAGCGATAGCAGGTGTCAAGCGTGGCGACGAGGCCCTGCTCGGTATCGGGCGTGACAAAGACATCGGCCGGGCCACCGATCTTAAACGTGGTGTGCTCGCGCATGGGCTCGCTCATCAACACGTTGTCCTCGCCGGCAACGCCAGCGAGCGCGCACAGCAGGTCCTCGTTAAAAAAGTCGTTCTCGTGCATACGAATATCCGCCTTTTGGTGGTCGTTCTCATCAATCGATTGCAATATACCCCACCCAGATGTATTTGGTGCGCTGGCGGCGATAAAACTGCCGTCCACCGGATTGATAAAGTGTTTATCATCGAGGTAGAGGGGCAGTCGCTATACTTTCAAGAGATTGCGCGTAAACCCGGAAGGAGCGAGATGGCCAACAAAGTCACCCTCAAGCAGATCGCCCAAGAGGTGGGGCTTTCCCCCTCGTCGGTCTCGCTTGTTCTCAACAATCGGCCTTGTCGCATCTCGGAAGAAAACCGCAAGCTCATCAAGGAGGTTGCGGCGCGCAACCACTATGTTCCCAACCAGATTGCGCGCAGCCTGGTCATGCGCGAGTCGCGCACGCTGGGCCTTATCGTTCCCAACATCGAGAGCCGCTTTTTCGCCTCGCTCGCCGGCAGCTTGGAAAAGCGCTGCCGCGAGGACGGCTACGCGCTCTTTATTACCAGCTCGGGCGGAAGCGCCGATGACGATCTGGAGCTGCTGCGTCAGCTGGTGACGCGCGGTGTCGATGGCGTCTTCCTGGTGGTGGGCGACGAGTTTTCCGATGACCGTGCGCTTCGCGAAGAAGTCAGCCACCTTCCCATCCCGGCTGTAATGGTCGACCGTGCCATTGAGGGGCTCGAGTGCGACAAGGTGATGTTTGACCACGAGATGGGTGGCTACATGGCTACCCGATATCTGATTGAGCAGGGCCACCGTCGCATCGCCTGCCTGGTTAACGCGCGTCGCTCCAATACGGGTCGCAAACGACTTGCCGGCTATGAACGCGCGCTGCGCGAGGTTGGCCTGCCCATCGACGCGCGCTTGGAGTTCGAGAGCGAGTACTACATTCCGAGTGCCTACGAGGCCTCGGAGGCGGTGCTCGCAACCGATGCCACCGCCGTGTTCGCAAGTTCGGACAACATCGCCCTCGGTTTGCTCAAGCGCTTGCACGAGATGGGGAAGAGCATCCCGGGCGATATCTCGGTGGTGAGCTATGACAACTCGGCTGCCGACGTTCTCTTTGAGCCGGCGCTGACCGCGATCGAGCAGGATCCGGGCGTGCTTGCCGAGCATGCCTTTGGTTGCATGTCCAAACGTCTTGCCGGCAAGGGCGGCAGGCGTGCCGAAGAAGTGGTTCTGGAGCCTGCTCTCATTGTGAAGGGCAGCGTTCTAGAACTTACTAAATACAACTAAACATGTTTATCAATTCGAGAAGATCGAATGTGGAGCATCTGTGACAGGCAATGCCGCAGGTGAATGTTGCGTTTTGCCAATTGGTGTGTTTGATAGAGATGCTAAAACGTTTTTTCACCATGATAAAACGTTTTAGCAAATATACTAGTCCCAACGAATGGTTGCCGTATCGGAGGGTGACCGCGCAGCGAAGGGACATAAACAATGGCTAAAACACTGGGGACGCCGTGGCAAAAGCTGGGGCACGAGGTGCCGGCTTCCGAGCTCGAGGGTGTCGATCTGTATTGGCGCGCTTCGAACTACCTGTCCGTCGGTCAGATCTACCTTCGCTCCAACCCGCTGATGCGCGCTGACTTTGTCGACGATAAGACTGGCGAGGCGCGCGACTTCGGTCGTCCGGACGTCAAGCATCGCCTGGTTGGTCACTGGGGCACCACGCCCGGCATCAACTTCCTGTTCGGCCACGTCAACCGCCTTATTGCCGATCACAACCAGAACGCCATTTTCTTGATGGGCCCGGGTCACGGTGGCCCCGCCGGCACCGCCCAGTCGCTGCTCGACGGTACTTACCGCGAGATCCGCCCCGACATCACCAATGACGAGGCCGGCCTGCAGAAGTTCTTCCGCCAGTTCTCCTATCCCGGCGGCATCCCGAGCCACTTTGCGCCCGAGACGCCCGGCTCCATCCACGAGGGCGGCGAGCTCGGCTACACGCTCAGCCACGCTTACGGTGCCGTCATGGACAACCCGAGCCTGCTGGCCGTGGCCGTGGTGGGCGACGGCGAGTCCGAGACCGGCCCGCTCGCGACTTCTTGGCAGTCCAACAAGCTCGTGAACCCGGCAACCGACGGTATCGTCCTGCCGATCCTGCACCTCAACGGCTACAAGATCGCCAACCCCACCATCCTCGCCCGCGTGTCCGACGAAGAGCTCACCAAGTTCTTTGAGGGTATGGGCTATAAGCCGCACTTCTTTATCGCCGGCTTTGACGACGAGAGCCACGCAAGCATCCATGAGCGCTTTGCCGCCCTGTTTGAGCAGGTCTTTGACGAGATTTGTGACATCAAGGCCACCGCGCAGGCCCAGGCTGCCGCGGGCGAGACCGTGGTCCGCCCGGCCTACCCCATGATTGTGTTCCGTACGCCCAAGGGCTGGACCTGCCCCAAGCAGATCGACGGCAAGAAGACCGAGGACTCCTGGCGCGCCCATCAGGTGCCGCTGGCAAGCGCCAAGGACACTCACGAGCACTTCCGCGTGCTACGCGAGTGGCTGCGCTCCTACAAGCCCGAGGAGCTCTTTACGCCCGAGGGCCAGGTGCGCCCCGAGGTAACGGCCTTTATGCCGACCGGCGAGCTGCGTATTGGCGCCAACCCCAACGCGAACGGCGGCAAGGTGCGTCGCGAGCTCGAGCTGCCCGATATCCACGCCCACGAGATTCCCGTCGCCGAGAAGGGCCATGGTTGGGGCTCCACCGAGGCTGCCCGCGTCTTTGGTGAGTACACTGCCGACGTTCTGGCCAAGAACATGGACGACTTCCGCATCTTCGGTCCCGACGAGACCGCGTCCAACCGCCTGCAGGCCGCTTATAAGGTGACCAAGAAGCAGTGGGATGCCGGCTTCTACGAGGACGAGGCCAACGACGAGCTGCTCGCTGGCTCCGGCAAGGTTGTCGAGCAGCTGTCCGAGCACCAGTGCGAGGGCTTCCTCGAGGCCTATGTGCTCACCGGCCGCTCCGGCGTGTGGAGCTCCTACGAGAGCTTTGTCCATGTGGTCGACTCCATGGTCAACCAGCACTGCAAGTGGCTCGAGGCTACCAAGCGCGAGATTCCGTGGCGTGCCCCCATCAGCGGCCTCAACATTTTGCTGTCGAGCCATGTTTGGCGTCAGGACCACAACGGCTTCTCGCACCAGGATCCCGGCTTTATCGACCTGCTACTCAACAAGGCCAACGACACGCACATCGTGAACGCCTACTATCCGGCCGACGCCAACATGGCTCTCGCCGTGGCCGAGCGCGTCTACCAGTCCACCGACTGCGTCAACGCGATCTTCTGCGGCAAGCAGCCCGCCCCGACCTTCCAGACGGTCGACGAGGCAAAGGCCGAGCTCGCCGAGGGCGTCGCAACCTGGAAGTGGGCATCGACCGCTAACTCACTCACCGAGGCCGACGTCGTGGTCGCCACCTGTGGCGACGTTCCGACGCTCGAGGCTCTGGCTGCAACCGATATGCTGCGCGAGTTGGGCATCAAGGTATGGTTCGTCAACGTGGTCGATCTGCTCAAGATTCAGAACGTCTGCGAGAACGACCAAGCCATCAGCGACGAGCGCTGGGCTGAGCTGTTTGGCTGCGGCGAGAAGCCCGTGCTCTTCGCGTTCCACGCCTATGCCGGCACGATTCGCCGCCTGATCTGGAACCGCCCCGGACACGACGCGTTCCGCGTCCACGGCTACGAGGAGAAGGGCTCCACGACCACGCCGTTCGACATGCTGCGCCTGAACAACATGGATCGTTGGGCCCTGGCCGCCGACGTGCTGCGCATGGTCGACGCCGATAAGTTTGCCGAGCAGATTGATAAGTGGGAGGCATTCCGCACCGAGGCCTTCGAGTTCGCGTGCGATGAGGGCTACGATCACCCGGCCTTTACCGACTGGGTCTGGCCCGACGCCGCAGCCGCAACCGCTGCCGACGGCGCGCTCTCCGCAACGCAGCTTACTGCCGGCGACAACGAGTAGGTAGGCATCCGGGACGGTCTCGCGCTGGGGCCGCCTCCGGGCTGAACTGGTTGTTTATCGTGCTCACAGCCCTGCATTTCAAATCGGCTATTTCCTACTACAACTTAG
>CABUDQ010000036.1 GCA_902490365.1 uncultured Collinsella sp.
CGGGAGGCAAGCGTGGTTATCAGCTCGAGCTTGCACCTGATGATTTAATTGCATTTTGCGGGGCGACAGTTGCCGCGATTACGAGAGAGGACTGAGCGATGCCGCAGGAAGAATTGAAGCGCGGAGCTCATTTTGCAGAAGAATCTGCGCCTCAGACACCCTCATCCGAAGCTTCTTCATCGCGAGATGACACTGACGACATGGGCTCGTCGGACTACTCCACGGTTGGTCGTTCCGCCGGGCTTATGACCATCCTGACCATCGTGTCTCGCGTCACTGGTTTTATCCGCACGTGGGCAATGGCGGCCGCTATCGGCATGTCGCTACTCTCGTCCTCCTATCAGGTCGCCAACAACCTGCCCAATATGCTCTACGAACTCGTGATGGGCGGCATGCTCGTGACGGCGTTTTTGCCCGTGTACATGGGCGTGAGGCGTGAGCAGGGTCGCGAGGCCTCGAACG
The DNA here is from genome assembly GCA_902490365.1 of uncultured Collinsella sp. Lineage (GTDB taxonomy): Bacteria > Actinomycetota > Coriobacteriia > Coriobacteriales > Coriobacteriaceae > Collinsella. The sequence goes on from CABUDQ010000036.1 coordinate 463, forward strand.
AGTACGTGGGCAACCTGCTCGGCATTCTGCTTTTGGTGCTGGGTGGCATTTCGTTGCTGGGGACCGTGTTCGCCCCGGGCTTTATCTGGACGCAATCGTTCCTTTCGGGTGACGGCGGCAGCATGGATACCGCTGCGTTCATGTTCCGTTTCTTTGCCATCCAGATTCTGTTTTATGGTTTGGGTTCGGTGTTCTCGGGCGTTCTCAACGCACACCGCGACTACTTCTGGTCGACGTTTGCCCCGGTCCTCAACAATGTGATCGTCATTGCGAGCTTTATGGGTTTTGCGCCCGTGTCCGCACAGTTTGGCGAACGTGCCGGCATCATCTTGATTGCGGCCGGTACGACCCTCGGTGTCTTTGTTCAGATGGCATGTCAGATTCCCGCGCTTGGCAAGCACGGCGTGCATCCCCATATCCATATCGACTTTAAGGACCCCGCGCTGCGCCAGACGATTGCGCTCGGTATCCCGACGCTGCTCGCCACGGTGTGCATGTTTGTCTCGACTTCTATCACCAACGCTGCCGCGCTGGTGGTCCAGCCCGAGACTGGCCCTTCCGTCATCGCCTATGCGCGCCTGTGGTACACGCTGCCCTACGCGCTGATTGCCGCCTCGCTTTCGACGGCGCTCTATACCGAGCTCTCTCACGACGCACAGGAGAAGGATTACGACAGCGTTCGCACGGGCATTTCGCGTGGCGTCGCCCAGATGCTGTTCTTCCTGATTCCGTTTGCGCTGTACCTGATTGTCTTCGCGCGTCCGCTCAACATGATTTACTGTGCCGGCAAGTTCGATGAATCCGGCGTGGCGCTGGTGTCCGAGTTCCTTGTCTACCTGGCGTTCTCGCTGCCGCTCTACGGCGTGGTCGTGTTGATGCAGAAGAGCTTCTCTGCCTTGCTCGACATGAAGCCCTATAGCCGCTATTGCCTGTATTCCGCCATCGGCCAGGCCGGCTCGGTTCTGCTGTTTGGCGTTGTGCTGGGCTTCGGTATGCCGGCAATCGCGCTTTCGTATGTCGTCGACTACGTGATCTTGGTCGGCTGTTCGCTGTGGTGGCTGCGTCGTCGCCTGCGTGGCCTTCAGGTCAAATCTATCCTACATGGCGGTTTCTTTGGCCTTTTGCTCGGTGGCCTGGGTGCTGCCGCAGGCACCGGCGTCATGTGGGCGCTTGAACACTTTGTCGGGGCACTTGGCGGCTCGATTCTGATTACTCTTGGCTATGTTTGCGTTGCGGGTGTCGTCTCGCTTGCTGTTACCTTTGGCCTTGCCGTCATCCTTAAGATGCCCGAGGTCTCGGCGCTGCTTCGTCGCAAGTAGGTGCGCGTGGCCGGTCACGACAACATTCCAACGCTTGCCGAGCAGGTTTCGCGCGTTCCCACGCAGCCCGGCTGCTACCTTTGGAAAGACGCCAAGGGCGATGTCATCTACGTAGGCAAGGCGAAAAACCTGCGCGCCCGTATGCGTCAGTACGTGACGCTGCAGGACGAGCGCCAGAAGATCCCGCTGATGATGCAGCTGGTGGCGAGCTTTGACTATATCGTGGTGGAGACCGAGCACGAGGCGTTGGTGCTCGAGCGCAATTTGATTGGTCAGTACCATCCGTACTTTAACGTCGACCTCAAGGATGACAAGAGCTACCCCTTTATCGCCATTACAAAGGGCGACCTGTATCCCGCTATCAAATACACGCGTGAGCGTCATAAGCCGGGAACGCGCTATTTTGGACCTTATACCGATAGCCGCGCGGCACGTGAGACGATAGATACGCTGCGCAAGGTTATCCCCATCTGCTCCGCATCCTGTGCGGAGTGGCGTCGTTGTCGCCGTATCGTCGAGTCCCACAAGGGCGAGGAAGACATCGTCAATATGATTTGCGCGCAAAACGGGCGCCCCTGCTTTGACTACCATGTCGGGCGCGGCCCGGGTGCGTGTGTCGGCGCGATTTCCCCGGCAGACTATGCCAAGAACGTCAAGCGTGTCGAGCGCTTTTTGTCGGGCCATCGCAAGGATGTCGTCGATGAGCTGACCTCCGAGATGACGGATGCCGCCGAGGCGCTCGACTTTGAGCGCGCGGCACGCGTCAAACGTCGTTTGGAGGTCATCAGGGGTCTGGACGATCGTCAGCAAGTCGTTTTTCCGTCCAGTGTCGATATCGATGTCATCGGTTTCTATCGCGAGGAGACCATCTCCGCCGCTTGCGTCTTCGTCGTTCGCGAGGGCCGAACAGTTCGCACCTGTGAGTTCATTCTCGACAAGGGTCTTGATGTTGACGAGGAAGAGCTCCAGTCGGGCTTTCTTAAACGCTATTACGACGAGACGGCTGATATTCCAGCTGAGGTCAACCTTTCCGTCGAGCTTGAGGATGCGGAGGCGCTGGGGGAGTGGCTTGCGGGCAAGCGTGAGCGTTCCTGCCATCTCCATAGGCCGCAGCGTGGCGAAAAGCACCGTCTGCTCGATATGGCATCCAAAAATGCGCGCCATGCTCTCATGCGCTACATGATGCGAACGGGGTACGCTGACGACCGCACCAATCAAGCGCTCCTGGAGCTCGAAAGTGCGTTGGCGCTGCCATCGCCGCCGTTGCGTATCGAGTGCTTCGATATCTCTACACTGCATGGCACCTTTACGGTCGCCTCGATGGTGGTGTTTACCAACGGGCGCGCCGACAAGAGTCAGTATCGTCGTTTTAAAATTCAGGCCGAATTGGACGAGGCAAACGACTTCGTGTCGATGTCCGAGGTTTTGGGACGACGTTATGCTCCCGAGCGTATGGCCGACGAGCGCTTTGGCTCGCGCCCCGATTTGCTCGTTGTCGATGGCGGTAAGCCGCAATTGACCGCTGCGATCAAGCAACTTGAGGCTCTTGGGCTCGATATACCAGTTTGTGGCTTGGCAAAGGCCGATGAGGAGGTTTTCGTGCCTTGGGACGAGACTCCCGTCGTGCTGCCGACCGGGTCCGCGTCGCTCTATCTAATTAAACAGGTGCGCGATGAATCGCACCGTTTTGCCATCACGTTCCATCGCGAATTGCGCGATAAAGCCATGACGGTTTCGGTACTCGATGACGTTCCAGGCGTGGGACCCACCAGAAAACGTGCCCTTATGCGCCATTTTGGCTCGATGAAGCGTTTGCGCGCGGCGAGCGAGCAAGAGATCGCGGAAGTTCGAGGCGTTCCTGCCGATGTCGCCAAAGCGGTTCACGAGGCGCTCGTTGCATGGAATGCCGAGCGCGCCGAGGCGGCGGCAAAGCAATCCGAAAACTAAACACGCCTCTAAACAACTGATATACATGATTGCGTGATTTTCAATCATTTATTTCACGGCGATTACCAGCCGATTTCGGGTTTAATTAACGCTAAAACGTTTGACTAGCCATGGTGAACAACCCTGCTATCCAGCGGGTTGACGAAGACTGATATCTCACCTCGTCGATACATACTGTCTGGCGAATCGTTTGTCAATGAATTCGGTGAACGGTAGTAAATACCGTTCAAGCGTATGTATGTATCGGTCGCCGAGCGCGGCACCTCAGTTGGGTTCGTCGGTAGGTAAGGTATATATCGTCCGCAAGTTGCGCGGGGGCACGTCTAGGCGCTCCCGGGTAAGATTCTCTATTGATAGGAGAAGACATGGCCATCATCAACAAGGGTATGTCCAGGCGTTCGTTCCTCGGCCTCACCGGCAGCGTCGCTGCTGTCGCAGGGCTTGGTCTCACCGGCTGCGGTGGCAGCTCCAACGACGAGGGTTCCGCTTCCGGTTCCACCGATTCCGCCAACCGTGGCGGCGGCGTGATCACCGCTGGTTCCGCTTACGCTCCGTCCAGCTTCGATCCCGCCAGCACCGGCTCCGCTGTGGGCCTGGGTGCTAACTGGCACGTCGTCGAGGGCCTCTACGGCATCGATTACCACGACTACAGCACCTTCAACGAGCTCGCCACCGACGATCCCAAGTCTGTGGACGACACCACTTTCGAGGTCACCATCCGCAAGGGCGCCAAGTTTTCCGATGGCACCGAGGTCACCGCTGACGATGTCGTTGCCTCCTACACCGCTTGCGCCGCTTCCGCTACCTATGCTCCGTTCTTCCAGCCCTTCGAGTCCATCGAGGCCAAGGACGCCAGCACCGTGACGGTCAAGACCAAGGTCCCCAACTTCTCCCTGCTCAAGGATCGTCTGGCCATCGTCCGCGTTACCCCGGCCACCCAGACCGAGGAGGATCGCGCCAAGCAGCCGATCGGTTCCGGCCCCTGGATGTACGACTCTATCTCCGATACCGAGATCACCCTGGTTCCCAACCCCGAGTACAACGGTGAGTATGCTGCCGAGGATAAGAAGATCCAGTACAGCATCCTGACCGACCCCACCGCTCGCGTTACCGCTCAGCAGGAGGGCTCCACGCTCGTTATGGAGCTCGTTACCGCTGACGCCGTCGACCAGCTCGAGAGCGCCGGCTGCAAGATCGATAACGTTCAGGGTTTCGGCACCCGCTTCATCATGTTCAACGTCGCCAAGGAGCCTTGGAACAACGTCAAGGTCCGTCAGGCTGTCATGTATGCGCTCGACACCGAGAAGATGGTCAGCAACACCTTCGCCGGCCTTGCCACCGCTGCCAGCTGCTACCTGCCCAAGAGCTTCACCAACTATCATGAGGCTTCCACGGTGTACAAGACCGACGCCAAGAAGGCTAAGAAGCTCATCGAGGAGTCTGGCATCACCCCGGGTGCCATCACCCTGCGCACCACCGACAACGAGCAGATTAAGGGCATGGCCGCCCAGGTCAAGAACGACCTCGACGCTCTCGGCTTCGATGTGACCATCCAGACCGATACCTCGCCGGCCACCTACGCTGCCATCGACGGCGGCGAGGCCTACGATATCCTCCTTGCCCCTGGCGATCCTTCCTGCTTCGGCGCCGACCCCGACCTGCTGCTCAACTGGTGGTACGGCGACAACGTCTGGATGCAGACCCGTTGCCCGTGGAAGGAGTCCGCTGAGTGGCAGAAGCTCCACAGTCTCATGGACGAGGCTCTTGCCGCCGAGGGCGACGAGCAGCAGAAGAAGTGGAACGAGTGCTTCGACATCATTGCCGACAACGCCGTTCTGTACCCCGTTGTCCACGTCAAGACCGTCTCCGCTTCCTGGGACGATCCGTCCACTGCGCCCAACGGCGAGGCCCTCGATGGCTTCAAGGGCATCGGCACGACGAGCATGTCCTTCAGGGGCGTTGCGACCGTCAAGGCGTAAGACTCGCTTGAGTCTGTATGCAGGATGTCGGTCGTTGGGACCGTATCCTCATAGTTGAAACAAAGACCCGGGCGGCAACGATGTCGCTCGGGTCTTGTAATGAGTATCCGTACTCATATACCAGTTGGTCCTACCGACAAAAGAAAGGGGAGAGAACGTGAACAACTTGCTACGTTTGATTGGAAGGCGTCTTGTGGCGCTGCCGATCATGGCATTGGGCGTCACCGTCCTGGTGTTCTTCCTTATGTCGTTCTCCAAGACCGACCCCGCCTACACGGCGTTGGGTGACGGTGCCTCGCCCGAGGCGGTTGCCGAGTACCATGAGAAGTATGGTCTGGACGACCCCTGGCCCGTGCGCTACGTGCGCTATATGGGCGATTTGATCCATGGCGACATGGGCACCTATGGTGCTGCTCGCAACTCCGTTGCCAAGCGCATCTCCACGGCCCTGCCCGTCACGATGCAGCTGACCTTCATCGGCCTTGCCATCGGTGCGGTCGTTTCGTTTTTACTCGGCGTCATCGCGGCACTGTATCGCGACAAATGGCCGGACCAAGTGATCCGCGTCTTTTCCATCGCCGGCTTGGCAACCCCGTCGTTCTGGCTTGCCGTTCTGTTGATCCTGCTGTTCTCTTCCTACCTTAAGGTGCTTCCGGCATCGGGTGCTCTGCCTCACTTCATCACGAATCCGGCTGGCTATCTGGGACGTATGATCATGCCCGCTATCGCCTTGGCATTTCCACTGACGGGCCAGATGACTCGTATCGTGCGTACCGCCATGGTCGAGGAGCTCGATAAGGATTATGTCCGTATGGCTCGCGGCGCCGGCGTTCCCGAGAAGGTCGTCGTCGGCATCAACGTTCTTCGCAATGCGCTGATCACCCCGGTCACCACCCTCGGTCTTAAGATCGGTTACCTCATGGGCGGCGCCGTCGTCATCGAGGTTATCTTCAACCTCCCCGGCATGGGCACCGCGATTCTGCAGGGCGTTCAGGGCAACGAGGCGAACCTGGTTCAGGGCGTCGTTATCGTCGTTGCTCTTGCCTTCATCATCATCAACATCGTGGTTGACATGCTCTACCTGCTCATCAACCCGCGCATCAGGACGGTGTAGATTATGGTAAAGATTCGAGAGAAGCAAACCGAGCAGCTCGAGAAGGCTGCCTCCAAGGGGCTCAAGCTCGGTGGCTGGAAGAAGATGACGCTGTCTTCTAAGATTGCCGCCGTCGTGTTGGTGCTGGTCGCCCTGACTGCGATTCTGGCGCCCCTTCTTGCCCCCTATAGCCCGGTCGAGATTTTTACGGCTCGCCAGGCTCCCGGCAACGGATTTATCTTCGGTACCGACGATAAGGGTCGCGACATTCTGTCGCGCATGCTCTACGGTGGTCGTTACTCGCTGATTATCGGCTTTGGCGCCACTGCCATGGCTCTGGTCTGCGGCTCGGTCGTGGGCGCCCTTGCGGCGGTTTCGCGTAAGGCCGTTTCCGAGACGATCATGCGTATCCTGGACATCATCATGTCCATCCCGGGCATCGCCCTCGCGGCCGTCTTCGTCTCCATCCTGGGCAACTCCGTGCCGTCGATCATCTTCGCCATCGGCTTTATGTACACTCCGCAGATTGCCCGTATCGTGCGCGCCAACATCGTGTCCGAGTACGGCGAGGACTATGTCCGCGCGGTCATCGTTTCCGGCGCCAAGGCTCCGTGGATTTTGATCAAGCATGTTCTGCGTAACTGCATCGCCCCGATCATGGTCTTCACCGTTACCCTGGTCGCCGACGCCATCATCTTCGAGGCCTCGCTGACCTTCATCGGCGCTGGTATCCAGGAGCCCACCGCTACCTGGGGCAACATCCTCGCCGACGCCCGCGGCGGCGTGCTCGCCGGCCGTTGGTGGCAGGCGCTGTTCCCGGGCCTGGCCATCATGATCACCTGCCTGGCGCTCAACATCCTCTCCGAGGGCATTACCGACGCCATGGCCGCTGCTCCCTCCGCCGCCCTGGATCCGACCGATTCCTCCAAGCGTCGCGAGGCCGACCTGCTGGTCTCCGACCCCGTTCGCGCCTACAAGGAGCAGGCCCAGTCCCTCTCCGCTCGCCTTGGCGCCCTGCGCGATGTCGAGCTCAAGCGTGACGATCGCCATGTGCCCGACGAGTCTGTCGAACCGATTCTCTCGGTCCGTGACTTCTGCATTCAGTTTGAGCATCACGGCGATATCAACGTCGTCGACCATGTCAACTTTGACGTCCGTCCTGGTCAGACCATGGGCCTGGTGGGCGAGTCCGGTTGCGGTAAGTCCATCACCACGCTGGCCATCATGGGCCTGACCGACGATGACGAGCACCTTTCCGGCGAGGTCCTCTGGGAGGGCCGCGACCTGCTCAAGATGAGCAAGAAGGAGTGGTTCGGCCTGCGCGGTACCGATATCGCTATGGTCTATCAGGACGCCCTGTCCTCGCTCAACCCCTCCATGCTCATCTCTGCCCAGATGAAGCAGCTCACCAAGCGCGGCGGCACCCGCAGCGCCGAGGAACTCCTGGAGCTCGTGGGCCTCGACCCCAAGCGTACGCTCGAGAGCTACCCGCATGAGCTTTCCGGTGGCCAGCGTCAGCGTGTCCTGATCGCTATGGCCCTTACCCGCGACCCCAAGCTGGTCATCTGCGACGAGCCCACGACCGCTCTGGACGTTACCGTCCAGAAGCAGGTCATCAAGCTGCTCAACGACCTTCAGGCCAAGCTCGGCTTTGCCATGATCTTCGTCTCGCATGACTTGGCGCTGGTCGCCGAGGTCGCCCATAACATCACGGTTATGTACGCCGGTCAGGTTATCGAGCAGGCGCCCACCAAGGAGCTGCTCACTAACCCGATCCACGAGTACACCCGCGGTCTTCTGGGCTCCGTTCTGTCCATCGAGAGCGGTTCGGGCCGTCTGCACCAGGTGCCCGGCGCCGTTCCGAGCCCGCGCGATTTCCCCAAGGGCGATCGCTTCGCGCCCCGCTCGAGCCATCCGCGCATTGGCCTGGACACCCGTCCGGTCTTCAAGCGCGTGCCCGGCACCGAGCACTTCTATTCCGAGCTCCCCGACGAGGTGCTCAAGGCAAATGGTTTGACCCCTCACGCGGAGGTGATGTAGATGAGCGAGACCGCAGTCAACGGCGTCGAGCCGATCATCTTCCTTGATGACGTCCACGTCACCTTTAGGACCCGTACCGGCTCGATTCTGCACCCCAACCTGGTTCACGCCGTCCAGGGTGTAACGATTAGGCTCATGCCCGGTCAGACGATCGGCATCGTCGGCGAGTCCGGTTGCGGTAAGTCCACCACCGCCAACGTCATGTGCGGCCTGCAGGCCCCCACGAGCGGCAAGGTCTACTTTAAGGGCAAGGACGTAACCAAGCGTACCGCCGAGGACCGTCGCCACATGGGCCGTGTCATCTCGGTCGTGTTCCAGAATCCGGCTACGGCGCTCAATCCCCGCATGGTCGTTCGCGAGCAGCTGCTCGACCCCATGCGCGTCCACAACCTGGGTACCGAGGCCGAGCAGGAGAAGCGCGTCAAGGAGCTCCTGGAGCTCACCGGTCTGCCCAGCTCCGCCGCCGAGGTTCTTCCCGGCCAGCTTTCGGGCGGCCAGCGCCAGCGCGTCGCAATTGCCCGTGCCCTGTCGTTGAACCCCGATGCCATCATCGCCGACGAGCCCACCTCGGCTCTGGACGTTTCGGTCCGCGCGCAGATTCTGAACCTGCTGACCGACCTTAAGAAGGAGCTCGGCCTGGCCATGGTGTTCATCAGCCATGACATCCAGACGGTCCGCTATATCTCTGACGACATCATCGTTATGAATGGCGGCAAGATCGTCGAGCAGGGCGAGGCCAAGCAGGTCTTCCAGCACCCTCAGGACCCCTACACCAAGATGCTGCTCGGTGCTGCGCCGTCGCTGCTGCATCCCAAGCTCGGCGAGTAGCCTCGCTTTCCCTCCCGTGCGCCCGGTTCCCTTGCCGGGCGCACCTCCGTTGCGATTTCGAAAGGTTGGGTTCACGAGCCATGCCAAGTGCTCAGGAGCTACAACAGCAATTTGGTGGGTATCGGGGCGCCATGCCCCGTCCATCAGATTTCGATCTCTTTTGGAAGGACCGCATGGCCGAGGCCGACGCCGTCGGGCTTGACTATGCGATCGAGACGGCATCGGTCACCGATGCCGTGACCTGCCAGCTTTTCGACCTCTGGTATACCGGCATGTGTGGCGCTCGCCTGCATGCCAAGTACCTTAAACCCGTCTCGGACGAGCCCGTGCCATTGGTACTTCAGTTCCATGGGTATCCGGGTGCAAGCCGCAGCTGGTTTGAGCAGGCGTCGTTTGCGGGCATGGGCATGGCACTCATCGCCCTCGACTGCCCCGGCCAAGGAGGTCCCTCCGAGGACATTGGTGGATTTGAGGGCACAACGGTCGCGGGCCATATCGTCGCCGGTATCGACGGCGATCCGGCCAACCTCTACTATGTCCGCTTGCACCAAGATATTCGCATCCTGTGCCGCATCGTTCGCGAGCTCGAGGGCATCGATCTTGCCCGTGTGTTTGTGAGCGGCGCGTCGCAGGGCGGCGGTTTGGGCATTGCGACCTGTGCACTTAACAGCGAGCTTATCAATCGCGCCGCCATCCTCTATCCCTTCCTGTCGGATTTCCGCCTGGTCTGGGATTTGGATGCCGACGACATTGCCTACGAGGGCCTGCGCTATTGGTCTCGCTGGTTTGACGAGGACTCGACTCGTATCGACGAAGCCTATACCAAGCTGGCGTACTTCGATTCCAAGAACTTTGCCCCTATGGTCAAATGCCCCGTGCTGTTTGGCACCGGCACAGCCGATACCGTCTGTCCGCCAGCGACGCAGTTTGCGGTCTATAACAACCTGACCTGTGAAAAGCGTCATGAGTTCTTTGAAGGCTTTGGCCACGAGGAGATTCAGGATTTTGACGATCTGATCATTCCGTTTTTCTGCAAGGGAGGGGAGGCTCATGTCTAAGTGCGAGAGCAATGTCAATGAGCTGATTGTCTCCGACCTTGTGGGGATTCCCGGAACGGTCTCGTCAAGGCTCGCTGATTTCCGGGATTGGCGCGGTGATGCTTCTGCGGATGTTTCCGAATTAGAGATAGCCGCTTCGGACCTTGAGGTTTGCGGGTCGAGTATTACGGCGATCGATTTCGCCAATTCGTATGCCCGCTACTCCGAGGTTTCCTTTGAGCTTGGTGGCAATGTGGTCCACGCACGTTTGATCGAGCCTGCCGGTCGCGCCCGAGCATCCGAGCTTGTGCCGCTATGTCTGATGTTTCACGACATCGACCGACCCGTGCGGGGATGGCATCACATGACGAGGTTTGCGGCCATGGGATATGCCGTGCTTGCGCTGGACGATGAGGCGATTGGATCCAGCGAGCTGCAGCAGGGGATTGCCTCTCCTGCTTTTGTCAAACGCGTCCGTTGGGGTTGCGCGATGGCGAAGGTGGCGCGCAATCTTGATGGCGTGGACCCCGACCGCATCTTTGCATGGGGCGAGGGCCTTGGCGGCGGAGTCGCGCTGGCGGTTTCTGCTCTGGACGAGCGGGGCCTCGCCTGCACGGCGGTTGCCAATCCAATTCCCGGTGGCCTCGAGGCGTTGTCGTCTCGGGTGCGTGGATCGGTGCTCATGGGCACATCGCTCATGGATGCCGTGAGTGATCCCAAGGGCCAGTTTGCCGTATTCAACGGTCTTGAGTGTGACCGGAGGCATATCATCTATGCCAAATACGCTCATGAGCGCATCAACGCGTTCGAAAACGAAGTCATCGACTTTTTTAACCAAACGTTCTACCCGTGTTCTTTGGCCTAGACGGCCTGGACACTGCCAACAAGAGTGGGTGGCATAGGGCCGCCCGCCAGACAACTAAGGAGATTCTTGTGGCAACTCAGAAATTCACCGGCGTTATCCCTCCCGTCGTTGTTCCCGATACCGAAGACCACCAGCTCGACGTTGCCTCCTTTGAGCGCAGCATCAACCGCATGATCGATGCCGGCGTCGATGGCCTGTTCTTCCTGGGCTCTTCGGGCGAGGTCGTTTTCTCCACCGATGAGCGTCGTCGCCAGATCATCGCCGAGGCCGTTCGTATCGTCGACCACCGCGTGCCCGTCCTGGTCGGCATCATCGATACCGAGACCGAGCGCATGATCGAGCACGGTAAGGTCGCTCAGGAGCTGGGCGCCGATGCGCTTGTCGCCACCTGCCCGTTCTATGCCCTGCAGGGCATGACCGAGGTCGAGGAGCACTTCCGCATCCTGCACGAGGAGCTCGACCTGCCCATCTTTGCCTATGACATTCCCGTCTGCGTTCACACCAAGCTCCCCTGGAAGCTCCTTGCCAAGCTCGGCGCCGAGGGCGTCCTTGCTGGCGTCAAGGATTCCTCGGGTGATGACATCTCGTTCCGCTACCTCGTTCAGGAGAACGAGAAGAACGGCCATCCGATGAGCATCCTCACCGGTCACGAGGTTGTTGTCGACGGCGCTTACCTCGGTGGCGCCGACGGCTCTGTCCCGGGTCTCGCCAACGTTGAGCCCGAGGGCTACGTTCGTCAGTGGAAGGCCGCTCAGGCTGGTGACTGGGCTACCGTCAAGGCCGAGCAGGATCGCCTCAATGAGATTTCGCACATCTGGGATGTCACCTCGGGCGTCCAGGGCTATGCCGGTGGCGTCGGCGCCTTCAAGACCGCTATGAACCTCATGGGTATCTTCGACAGCCCGACCATGCCGCGCCCGGTGAAGGCCATGACCGGCGAGAACGTCGAGGCTATTAGGAAGGTTCTCCAGGACAACGGCCTCCTGTAAAGCTTTCCCAGGCACCCGACCTCGCCGTTCAACCGTGTGGCCATGACTATTAGGTCAATGGCCACACGGTTTCTCGGCGATCTTGGGCACCTGGATAACCTTTACTGCGCTGTGACGGCTAGCCTGACGGCGCATTTCCTATAGTTGTTTTTTATCTCCGAAGGAGAGCGACATGGAGAACAAGTACGTCTGTTCTGTCGATATCGGCGGAACTAAGATCGCGACTGCCATCATGGAGTACCCGGCTGACGGTAGTGTGCCCCATCCCGTTTTTGAGGCCGAGGTTCCCACCGAGGCCCAAGAGGGCGGCGAGGCCGTCTTCCAGCGTATCGAGGCGTCCATCAAGGCTGCTCTCGAGGCGAATCCCGATGTCGAGGTCCTTGGCGTCGGTATCGGTGCCGCCGGCGTCGTCGATCCCAAGACGGGCGCCATCGCGTATGCCAATGAGATCATGCCCGGCTGGTCCGGCGTTCAGTTGGGGCCGCGTCTGCGCGAGGATCTCGGTCTTCCCGTTGCCGTTGTAGGCGACGTGCAGGCTCATGCTCTGGGCGAGGCCCACTGGGGCGTCGGCAAGGGCAAGTTCTCCGTCTTGTGTCTTGGCATCGGTACGGGCATCGGCGGCGCATATGTCGAGAACGGCCGCGTGATGCAGGGCTTCCATGGTGCTGCTGGCCATATGGGCCACATCGAGTGCTCGGCTGCCGCCGGCATTCCCTGCGCCTGCGGGCGTTCCGGCCATCTGGAGTCGGTTGCTTCGGGCACTTCCATTGGTCGTATGTACGATGAGCGCTTTGGCCGTGTCGACCCCAGCCGTCCTTCGGTCGGTCGCGATGTGAACGACCTGTGCCGTGCGGGCGACGCAAAGGCGACCGAGGTCATCCATGATGCCGGCTTTGCGTTGGGTGCCAGCTTGGGCTCGCTCGCTAACATCCTGGACCCTGAGGTCATCGTGCTTTCGGGCGGCGTGATTCACCAAGGTCCCGATTGGCGTTCGCAGACGTGGAAGGATTCGGTGCACGAGGGCTATGCCAGCCAGGCGCTCGATCCGCTTCAGGACACGCCGATCCTCATCGGTTCTCTGGAGGGCGATGCTCCGCTCATCGGTGCCGCTGAGCATCTTCTCGCTTCGTTGAAGTAAACATAACTACCAAGTGCGCCTTCTGAGGTGCCGCAGATTGACGTGAAAGAGGAGCGAAGCGTACTTCGGTACGCGAGCGACGGTTTGAACGTCAAGGTGCGGTGTCTCAGAAGGCTGTTTTGAGAAAGGTTGAGTCGAACATGACCGTCGATCCTTTGATCCAGTCCCTGAAGGGCAAGCTCGTCGTGAGCGTTCAGGCGTATATGGGCGAGCCGCTTCGTACGCCCGAGACCATGGCTCAAATGTCTCGCGCTTGCGAGCTTGGCGGCGCCGCCGCCATTCGCTGTCAGGGCCTTGCCGACATTGCCGCCATTAAGGGTCGCTGTGAGGTTCCTGTTATCGGCCTGTGGAAGGATGGGCACGAGGGCGTTTACATCACGCCGACGCTGCGTCACGCTCGCGCCTGCGTTGCCGCGGGTGCCGATATCGTGGCGATCGATGCCACCGATCGTCCGCGTCCCGATGGCAAGACCGTCGAGGACACCTTCCGTCCGCTGCACGAGGAGGGTGTGCTCCTGATGGCGGATTGTGCCACCATCGAGGACATTCGCCGTGCGGTTGATATGGGCTTCGACCTTGTATCCACCACGCTTTCTCATGGTGTCGCCGCCATCGACTGCACCATGGCCGATGGCCCCGATCTTCCGCTTCTGCGTCAGGCGACCGAGGAATTCCCCGGTCTTCCCATCATCTGCGAGGGCCGTGTGCACACGCCCGAGGAGGCTCGCGCCGCGATTGATGCTGGCGCTTGGGCCGTTGTCGTCGGCACTGCCATCACGCATCCCACGAGTATTACGAGTTGGTTCAAAGCCGCGCTTGAGGCGTAAGACGGACCTCGTATCCGCTTGGGGCGGTATACTCAATAAAGGCAATTGATCGCGCGGGATCCGCTGGCCGGGTCCCGCGCTTGTTTTAGGAGGCACACATGCAAAAGGGAGATGCCATGGATGCGGCGGAGCGCTCGGAGCGCATCCCCGATATCGTCATCATCACCGGAATGTCTGGATCGGGCCGAACGCAGGCCATGCATGTGTTCGAGGACATGGGCTATTTTTGCATTGATAACCTGCCTCCGCGTCTGATCGCCCAGCTTGCCGAACTCGTCGGCATCAATACGGGCGTGGGCAGGCATCTTGCCGTCACCTGCGACCTGCGCAGCCAGGGCTTGTTCGATGAGCTGCTCGATGCCGTTGCCGCACTCGAGGAGCGCGAGATGAGCTGTGACATCGTGTTTCTCGAGGCCTCTGACGAGGTGCTGATCCGTCGTTATAGTGAAAACCGCCGCCGCCATCCCATTGCCAAGCCGGGGGAGACTACGGCCGATGCGATTCAGCGCGAGCGCCTGCAGCTGCAGGGCGTTCGCGACCGAGCTGACATGATTATCGATACGAGCCGCTTGCGCACCTCTGCTCTGCGCAACAAATTGCGCATGGCGTTCTCCGAGTTGTCCGACCAGCAGCTCATGGACGTTCACGTGTTCTCGTTTGGCTTTAAGCACGGTATGCCCGTCGAGGCGGACATTATGATCGACGTTCGCTTCCTGCCCAATCCGTTCTACGATCCCGAGATGCGCACCATGACCGGTCTCGATAAGAAAGTCTCTGACTTTGTTCTGGACCATCCCAAGACCCAGGAGTTCTGGAAGGCCTGGACGCAGCTGCTCGATACGGTCATGCCCGGCTATATCGCGGAGGGCAAGCCACAGCTTTCTATTGCCATCGGTTGCACGGGCGGTCAACACCGCAGCGTTGCCATCGCCGAGGCCACAGCACGTTATTTGGAAGGCGCCCAGTATCACGTGAGCATTTCTCATCGCGACCTGTCGCGCGCCAACACGAAAGCATAGGCCTGCATGTCGTTTACCGCCGAGGTGCGTGACGAGCTCGCGCGCTGCGAACCCGAATGTGAATACTGCGATTTGTCGACGCTTGCCGCCCTGACGCGTGTGAGCGGTACACTTTCGCTGGCCGGCTCCGGGCGGTATCGTTTGACGGTCGCGACCGAGACGGGTGCCGTCGCGCGCACGATGATCACACTGACGCATCGCATCCTTAAGCTCAAAACGGAATTCACCGTTCGTAAATCGGTCTTGCATAAGGTCCGTAACTATCTCATTACCCTGCCCGATCAACCCGACCTGGACAAGGCTCTGGTGCTGCTGGGCATCCTCGACCGCAGGGGAGGGCTCGTCGCTGGTGTTCCCCGGCACATCGTTGCCCGTCCCTGCTGCAGGCTTGCCTACATCCGCGGCGCGCTCATTGCGGGTGGTTTCGTGGCCGATCCCCGCGGCGACTTTCATTTGGAGATCGCGGTGCAGGGCGAGCAGTATGCCCGGGGACTTTGCGATCTATTGGAGCAGATTGGGGTCCATGCGCGCGTTAACGCGCGGCGCGGGTCCTTTGCCGTCTACATTAAGAGCGCCGAGGAGATCGAGCAGCTTCTAAAGCTGGTCGGCGCCAAGCGCAGCGTTGCCGAGATCGAGGAAGCGCGCGCGGTCAAATTGGTTAAGAACGACGTAAACCGTCGCGTGAATGCCGAGCTGGCCAATCAGACCAGAAGTGCGGGTGCCGCCCAGCATCAGCTTGCGTTGATCGATGAGCTCGAACAGCGGGGTTTACGCGACACGCTTCCGGACGCCTTAGCAGTCTTTTGCGACCTGCGCGAGCGCTATCCCGATCTGTCACTGCGCGATCTGGGGGAGATGGCTGACCCTCCCTTGTCGAAGTCGGCCCTCTACCATCGAGTTTTGAGGCTTGAAAAGCTCATTGAAGCAAACAGGTAGTTTGAAGTATCGACTTATATACGGATTTAACTGCTATTTTATTCTTTAAAACGTTTTAAGGTAAATTTGATTTTCAATTTCGAGCATTCTCGTGAAATTCAAGTCAAAAAAAAGGTATATTAGGCGAGTGGTTAGTTTGTGGGCCTCAACGGCGGGCGCTGTAGCTTGCGGGGGCCTTACGAAAGGAGACACAATGGCAGTAAAGGTTGCTATTAACGGCTTCGGTCGCATCGGTCGTCTGGCTTTCCGTCAGATGTTCGGTCATGAGGGCTCCGAGATCGTCGCTATCAACGACCTCACCTCTCCCGATATGCTCGCTTACCTGCTGAAGTACGACTCCACGCAGGGCAACTACGCTCGCGATCACGAGGTCGTTGCTGGCGAGGATTCCATCACCGTTGACGGCAAGGAGATCAAGATCTACAAGGAGGCCGACGCCAACAACCTGCCTTGGGGCGACCTCGACGTCGACGTCGTTCTCGAGTGCACCGGCTTCTACACCAGCAAGGCTAAGGCTCAGGCCCACATCAACGCTGGCGCCAAGAAGGTCGTCATCTCCGCTCCGGCCGGCAGCGATCTGCCCACCATCGTGTACAACGTCAACCACGAGACGCTGACCGCTGAGGACAACATCATCTCCGCTGCTTCCTGCACCACCAACTGCCTCGCCCCGATGGCCAAGGGTCTGAACGACTTCGCTCCCATCGTGTCCGGCATCATGACCACCATTCACGCCTGGACCGGCGACCAGATGCCGCTCGACGGCCCGCAGCGCAAGGGCAACAAGCGTCGTAGCCGCGCCTGCGCCGTCAACATCGTCCCCAACACCACCGGTGCTGCCAAGGCTATCGGCCTGGTTCTCCCCGAGCTCAACGGTAAGCTCATCGGTGCCGCCCAGCGCGTCCCGACGCCGACCGGCTCCATCACCAACCTCTACGCTGTCGTTGACAAGAAGGTCACCGTCGACGAGGTCAACGCCGCTATGAAGGCCTACGCTTCCACCATCTCCGAGACCTTCGGTTACAACGAGGACGACATCGTCTCCACCGACATCATCGGCGAGACCCACGGCTCCATCTTCGACGCCACTCAGACCATGTGCTCTGACCTCGGCAACGGCCAGACCCTCGTTCAGGTCACCTCTTGGTACGACAACGAGAACTCCTACACCTCTCAGATGGTCCGCACCATCAAGTACTTCGAGAAGTTCGTTGCTTAATTTAGCTTTTAGCGAATAGCTCGTTGAGCGTCTAAAGAAGGGCGCGGCCTCATAGGGCTTACACCCTAGGGTCGCGCCCTTTTTATAGGAAATCGTCTGCCGTAATGGGAGGCAGACACGTACGAAAGGTAGAAGCAAACATGGCCTTTACCAAGAAGACCGTCCGCGACATCGATGTCGACGGCAAGCGCGTTCTCGTCCGCGTTGACTTCAACGTGCCTATCAAGGATGGCGTCGTTGGCGACACCACCCGCATCAAGGCTGCCCTGCCCACCATCAACTACCTCGTTGAGCACAACGCTCGCGTCATCCTCATGAGCCACCTCGGCCGTCCCGATGGCACCGGCTTCCAGCCCGAGCTCTCCCTTGAGCCTGTCGCCAAGAAGCTCGCTGAGCTCTCTGGTCTCGATGTTGCCTTTGTCGCCGACACCTACGGCGAGAAGGCTGCTGAGGCTGTTGCCGCCGTCGAGCCGGGCAAGGTCCTCGTTCTCGAGAACGTCCGTTTTGACAAGCGTGAGAAGAAGAACGATCCCGAGATCGCCAAGAAGCTCGCTTCCTATGGTGACGTCTTCGTTCTCGATGCTTTCGGTACCGCTCACCGCGCCCAGGGTTCCGTCGTGGGTCCCGCCGCTTACCTGCCTGCCGTCGCCGGCTTCCTGCTCGAGAAGGAGGTCGACACGCTGACCGGCATCTTCGCCGAGCCCGAGCGCCCCTTCGTCGCTATCGTCGGCGGTTCCAAGGTTTCCTCCAAGATCGGCGTTCTCGATCACCTCATCGACTCCGCTGATACCCTGATCATCGGTGGCGGCATGGCCTACACCTTCTTCCTGGCTCAGGGCCTGACCGTCGGTCAGTCCCTCAAGGAAGAGGACTGGGTCGAGCGCGCCGGCGAGATGCTCAAGAAGGCCGAGGAGAAGGGCGTCAAGATCCTGCTCCCCATCGACAACCGCGTTGCCGATCACTTTGGCGAGGACGCTGTCCCCGAGGTTGTCGCTTCCGACGCTATCCCCGACGATCGTGAGGGCATGGACATCGGCCCCAAGACCGAGGAGCTCTACGCCGAGGCTGTCAAGGGCGCCAAGACCGTGTTCTGGAACGGCCCCATGGGCGTCTTCGAGTTCGATAACTTCGCTCACGGCACCCAGGCTATCGCCGAGGCTGTTGCCGAGGCCGACTGCACCTCGATCATCGGCGGTGGCGACTCTGTCGCAGCTGTCAACAAGTTCAACCTGGCCGACAAGATGAGCTGGATCTCCACCGGTGGTGGCGCTTCCATGGAGCTCGTCGAGGGTAAGGCCCTGCCCGGAGTGGAGGCGCTTCTCGATGCCTAATCGCACCCTTCTTATCGCTGGTAACTGGAAGATGAACAACGACGTCGCCGAGGCCGCCAAGCTCGCCGACGAGCTGGCTCAGGCTCTGCCTGAGGTTCCGGCTGGCGTCGAGGTGCTCGTCTGCCCTCCGACCATCGACATCACTACGGTTCATGACCGCATTCAGGCTGCCCCCATCGCCCTCGGTGCACAGAACGTGTACTGGGAGGCCAAGGGTGCCTTCACCGGTGAGTCCTCTTGCGACATGCTCAAGTCCGCTGGCTGCACCTACTGCATCATCGGTCACTCCGAGCGTCGCGACTACTTCCACGAGACCGACGAGGATCAGAACAAGAAGGCCAAGGCTCTCGTTGCCGCCGGTCTTGTTCCCGTCTTCTGCTGCGGCGAGTCTCTCGAGGTCCGCGAGGCTGGCACCTATGTCGAGCACGTCGTGAACCAGGTCAAGGCTGGCCTTGCTGGTCTTGAGATCACCTGCCCCAAGCAGGTCGTCGTCGCCTACGAGCCCATCTGGGCCATCGGCACCGGCAAGACCGCTACCGCCGAGGACGCTCAGGAGGTCTGCGGCGCTATCCGTGAGACCCTCAAGGAGATGTTCGGCGAGGAGCTCGCTAACGGCATCCGCGTTCTCTATGGTGGCTCTGCCAAGCCCGGCAACATCGCCGAGCTCGTCGCCAAGCCCGACGTTGACGGCGCCCTCGTGGGCGGCGCTTCGCTCAAGGCTGCCGACTTCGCCTCTATGGTCGTCAAGGCAGGCGAGTAGGACATATGGCACAGCGTCATCTTCCTGCACTCCTGATCATCATGGATGGCTGCGGCCTAGCACCGGCCGATGGCGAGAACGCCGTCGCCGCTGCCAAGACGCCCTTCCTTGATAGCCTGTACGAGAAGTATCCCCACACCACGCTCGGCGCTTCGGGCGAGGACGTGGGCCTTCCCGATGGCCAGATGGGCAATTCCGAGGTGGGTCACCTCAACATCGGTGCCGGCCGCGTCGTGTTCCAGGAGCTTTCGCGCATCAACAATGCCATCAAGGACGGCTCCATCGCCAAGAACGAGTTTTTCGTCAAGGCTATGGACGATGTCAAGGCCGAAGGCAAGACCCTTCACCTTATGGGCCTTATGAGCCCTGGCGGCGTTCACTCCCACATGAACCATGTCGAGGCCCTGGTCAAGATGGCTGCCCAGCATGGGGTCAAGACCGTTCGCGTCCACGCCTTTATGGACGGCCGCGACGTTGACCCGCAGTCCGGTGCCGGCTACATGAGCGAGTTCTGCGCCTTCCTGGCCAAGATTTCTGAGGAGACTGGTTGCGACGCTCGCGTTGCCACCGTCTCGGGTCGTTATTGGGCCATGGACCGCGACAACCGTTGGGAGCGTATCCAGCGCGCCTACGACGTCATGGTCAACGCGTCCGATGCCGATACAGACCCCGTGGCCGGTATCAAGGCCTACTATGAGAAGGATCCGCGCGGCGACGAGTTCGTCGAGCCCTTCGCTGCCCACAATGAGGGCATCCACGAGGGCGACGCGGCCATCTTCTTCAACTTCCGTCCCGACCGCGCTCGTCAGATGACCCGCGTGTTCACGGACAAGGAGTTCGACGGCTTTGAGCGCGAACAGATCAAGCTTTCGCACTTTGTGACGATGACCGAGTACGATCCGACGTTTGACGTCGAGGTCGCCTTCCCCAAGACGTTCCCCGAGAACGTTCTGGCCGACGTTATCGCTGCCAATGGCCTGAAGCAGCTGCACACCGCCGAGACCGAGAAGTACGCCCACGTGACGTTCTTCCTCAACGGCGGCATCGAGGAGCCCAAGGAGGGCGAGGAGCGCGTGCTCGTCGCTTCCCCCAAGGTCGCTACCTACGATCTGCAGCCCGAGATGAGCGCTCCCGAGGTTACCGAGAAGCTCGTCGCCGCAATCAACGAGGATCGCGCTGATTTCTACATCGTGAACTTCGCGAACTGCGACATGGTTGGTCACACCGGTGTCTTCGACGCCGCCGTTAAGGCCGTCGAGGCTGTTGACGATGCTCTGTCCAAGGTTGTCCCGGCGATTCTCGCCAAGGGCGGCTTTGCGCTGATTACCGCCGACCATGGCAACGCCGACCACATGTTTGACGTCGCTTCCGACGGTTCCAAGCATCCGTTTACGGCTCACACCACCAACCGTGTGCCGTTCATCATCGTTGATGAGAAGGCCCAGCTCACCGGTATCGAGGACGGCCGTCTTTCCGATATCGCTCCGACCATGCTCACCATGGCTGGCATTGAGCCTTCCGCCGAGATGACGGGTCGCGTACTCGCCACCGAGGCCTAATAGAAAACAAATACCGTTTTCTAGTAAGGGGGTTGTCCACAACCGGACGACCCCCTTTTTTGGTATTTCTGCCATTTCTACCCCGTCCCTAAATGGCAGGTGGGGGAGTGTTGAAGGTTGTGGTACAGTACTGGAGTTTGAGTTGTTCTATTAAGGAGCTTATCTATGGGTCCGTTCCAGATTCTTCTGTTTGTCGTTTGGGCTGTTTCTGCCGTGGCGCTGACGATTCTCGTTCTGATGCATTCCGGTAAGGGCACCGGCGTTTCGGATATGATCGCTAGCTCGCTGTATAACTCCAGCTCTGC
Source organism: uncultured Collinsella sp. (assembly GCA_902490365.1). Classification (GTDB taxonomy): domain Bacteria; phylum Actinomycetota; class Coriobacteriia; order Coriobacteriales; family Coriobacteriaceae; genus Collinsella. The sequence goes on from CABUDQ010000036.1 coordinate 21,654, forward strand.
CACGGGCGTCATGGAGCAGAACCTCGATCGCCTGACGGTAATTATGGCCGTCGTTTTTGCCGTGTGTGTCGTTCTGTGCATGTTCTTCTTCCCGCAGGGTATCGTCGGCTACTAAGCATCGGCGTATATACGTTTGTAAAGGGTCCCGCATGTGCGGGGCCCTTTTTGTTTACAGACTTGTAACAGAGTCAAAATATCCCCACATACTTCGCCCAACTAAAGAAATTCTCGACCGTTAACCGGAATTAGCCCCAAATCGTGCATAAAATGCGCTACTGTATTGCAAAACGTTGGTCTGTTGTGCATAACCAGCCATAGCAGCGGGCGGCGTTTTGATGGTTCGGATCGGATTGTCTCGACATATGTCCGACTGAACATTTCTTTGTCCTATCTCATAAGGAGGATGGCATGGCTGATTCTATGTTCCACCAGCCCGTTATGGGTCGTCGCGCCTTTGTCGGCGGTACCCTTGCTGCGAGCTCCATGGCTTTTCTTGCCGCATGCGGCAAGAAGGGCGGCGACGCTTCCGGTTCTGAGTCCGGTTCGACGCTGAACTTCTACATCAACAACCCGGTCTGCATCGACCCCTACAACGTCCAGGAGGATCAGGGCACTCAGGTCGAGTACCAGCTGTTCGATGCTCTGACCTCTTACGACGCCGAGAAGGGCAAGATCGTCCCGCTGGCTTGCGAGTCCTTCGAGGCCAACGACGACGCCACCGAGTTCACCTTCAAGATCAAGAAGGCCAAGTTCCACAACGGTGACGACGTTACCTCCAAGTCCTTCAAGCTCGCTTGGGAGCGTCTGGTCAACACCAAGTCGGCCATCGCTACCGAGTACGGTCCTTCCGAGGTCTCCTATCACCTTTCCATGGTCGAGGGCTATGACGATCTGCTTGCCGGTAACGCTACCGAGCTCAGCGGTGTTACTTGCCCCGACGATGAGACCCTCGTCGTTAAGCTGTCTTCCGCTTACGCCGACTTCCCCTTCGTCGCCTCTCACCCGGCTCTGTCCCCGGTTCCCGAGTGCGCCGAGTCCGATGTTAAGAGCTTCTACCTTGCCCCGATCGGTAACGGCCCGTTCATGATGGACGGCAAGTGGGAGGATGGTCAGGAGATCAACCTCAAGAAGTTCGACGATTACTATGGCGACAAGGCCAAGATCGATGGCATCCACTTCCAGGTCATCAAGGACGTGGAGACCGCCTACAAGGAGTTCCAGGCCGGTAACCTCGATATCTGCGACGTTCCCGTTGCTCAGATCGACGCCGCCAAGAAGGATCGCGGCGTGTCCAAGGACGGCTACACCATGGGCGACGGCGAGCGCATGCTGCTCGGCGCCGAGCCTTCCACCTACTACCTGACCTGCAACACCACGGCCGAGCCGTTCAACAACGCCGACCTGCGCAGGGGTATCTCCCTGGCCATTAACCGTGAGGCCATCTGCAAGACCATCTTCAAGGGTACCCGTACCCCCGCCGACGGCATTGTTCCTCCGGGCATCGATGGTTACAAGGAGGGCGCATGGGAGTTCTGCGCCTACGACGTCGACAAGGCTAACGAGTA
>CABUDQ010000037.1 GCA_902490365.1 uncultured Collinsella sp.
CGATTCGGTCGCACGGAGAGCATTTCCCAGTTGACAAAACTATAGGAACACCCCCTGTTCAGATGCTGTGAGGATGTTGACAGATTCTTTGCCGCAAGATTAGACTCACCGATTAAACGTACTGTATCGTTTAGATAAACAAGCTGTGTCTCACCGATGAAAGGAGATGCCATGACACCGATCGCTCCGCTCAAGATGCTCGTCGCGCCCGCCGCCAAGGCCATCACCCGACTCGGTTCTTCCATGACCTACGACGATGTCCCCTGCGCCGTTGAGGCGCGTTCGGACAGCTGCCCCTACCTGGGCCACGTTCCCTACTTTGCGCCTAAGCTCGCTTCTGATCCCGAGCACTGCGAGCAGTAATCCAAGACACAGCAAGCGCTGCGCAACTCGCGGCGCTTGCTGTTTTGGTGCAAAGAAACCTGATTCCCTTGCACCAACGCCGGGATTGTCGACGCTTCGGCCGCGGCGCGATATGAGGCGCGAAACCTCGCCCAATAACAGGCCAATCACTACGCCCGCGAGAATCGGCAACTTTGCCATCTCGGCAGGTGAGCTGTTGAGCGGCACAATCGTAGCAACAATCGAAAGCACGAGCTCCACCACGGGAATCGCAAGCGCCGCCGCGGGCACCTTGCCCTCGAAAGGCGCACGGAACACACGCGAGCGATTATCGTGCTTGCGCAGACGCCAAAACGCTGGAAACATGGGGATATAGCTCATGAGCAGAAAGACGACGTTCATCGAGAAGAAGACCCAAAAGACGTCGGAGCCCTCACCCAGCGGAATCTGGAGCAGCAGCACCAGGCTGGCAAAACAACCGTTAATGAGCGCCGAGCCGTTGGGCATGCCGGTCTTTTTGGACACCAACGCAAAGGGACGCGGCATGTTGCCATGGCGCGCGGCATAGCTCGCTACGTTGTTGACGCCAAAGCTCCAGCAGATCATATTGGCGAACAGCGTCACCAAAAAGGCCACGCCTACGACCATCGTCAGCGAGTGGGTGCGCCCCACCATAGCGGCGACTGCGTCCACAATGCCCGAATCGAGTGAAAGCTGCTCGGTGGGAACCGCGGCTCCAATGCCAATGCCGCAGATGATGTAAATTGCCGCAATGGCAACGCCACCAGCGATAACCGCCTTGGGGATATCGCGCGACGGGTTCTTCATCGTGCTGGCAAAGGTCGCGACCACTTCGAAGCCCATAAAGTTGAACAGGATAATCGATAGGTACGTCAACGAATTGGTGTCGCCCAGATCTGGAATGAAGGTCTTAAACGACATGTCGTTGGCAAAGCCGTTATTGCAGGCAAACCAAATGCCGACGATTCCCACCACAGCGGTAATGAGCACCTTGATGACGGCGCCGCCGTCCATAACCCAATCGGCCTCCGCCACCGGCTGCATTGCCATGACCGTGACGCCCCACACAAAGGCAATCTCGATGGCGATTCGGATCCCGAGTGAAAACTCGATACCCCACACCGCATTAATGACACTGGGGAACATGCAGGCGATACTTGCCACCCACAGCGGAAAGTTAACCCAGTAGCACCAAGAGCAACGGGCGCCCCAACGGTCGCCCAGGCCCAAGCGAACCCAATCGTACAGGCCGCCCTCGGAATCAAACGCCGTACCCAGCTCGGCCACCACCAGACCATAGGGAAGCAAAAACGTAATGATAAGGAAGATCCACCAGAAGAACTGCACGTTGCCCATGGCAGATGCCGGAGCCGCCGCCTCGATGGTAAACACGACGCAGATAACCGAAAGGATGACCTCGATCAGGGAGAACTTTTTACCTGCCATGGCATGCTCCCCCCACGGCAAAAAGGATGGCATCTGTACCGAAGGCGCAGCCCAAGGTAGGGTTGCAGGCCGCGTCACCGGTACAGGTGCCATCCCAAAGAGAGGAGAGGATGCAGTTGTTGGACCAACGCTCGCGGAACAGGCGCGTGTAGATAACGATACGCTGGTACATAGATACTCCGACCAAAACGGCCGCGTTCGCGACCGGAAACTTTCGGCAATTGAAGACGCGTCTGACCTGGGAAATTCAAGCGAACAATTGGCCTAACCCGCAAAAATCCCAGGCCAGACGCGTACTCAATCAAAGAAAAAAGGCACTCCGATGTGGAGGCAACGGAGTGCCCAAAGAAAACCCAACCGACCAAGACATCAAGCAAATCAACCATCAATGCCCCAAGATGGTCCGATTCACCGACCGTCCGATTGATCGGCTGGGTTTTCGAGGTGCCCCAGGTCGCCGCGAAAGAGGAGCGAAGCGTACTTTGGTACGCGAGCGACGGTTTGAGCGGCGAGATGGGGTGCCTCGGAAAGCCAGACGTTTACTCGGCGTGCTCAGGTGCGCCAGATTGGCGCGAACGAGGAGCGTAGCGTACTGACGCTACGTAAGCGACGAGTGAACGCCAAGGTGGCGTGCCTGAGTTACGCCGAGGGCTCCTGCTGGGTAATGCAGTGGATATTGCCGCCGCCGAAGACGACCTGCTCGGACTGAACGCCGACGCACTTGTAGACGCCCTCGCCCCAGACCTCGTCATAGATCTTCTGGAGCGTGTCAACGGCCAGCTGGTCGTTCTCGTCGCCGTACTGCGGGACGATAACGCCGTGGTTGGTGACCAGGTAGTTCATGTAGGAGGCGATCAGCGGCTCGTCGGGAACGCGCGGCTCGGCGTTCTCGTCGGCGTCGATGGTGTCGCAGGAAGCCTGGTCCATGAACAGCGGGTTCACGGGCATGCAGAGCTTGTAGACCTTCATCTTGCGGCCCTTGGCGTCAACGGCGTTGGAGAGGGTCTCGTAGGCAGCGTGGCACTGCTCGTAGAACGGATACTCGGGATCGTCGGTCCAGATGCAGGCCATGACGCCCGGGGCGATGAACGTGGCGACGTCATCGATGTGGCCGTTGGTCTCCTCGGGGTCGATGCCCTCCTTGACCCAGATGACCTTCTCGACACCCAGGTAATCCTTGAGGTGCTCGTCCATGTAGGCGCGAAGCTCCTCGCTCCAGGGCTCAAACTTCTTGTGGTACTTGGGCCAGATGGACTCGGGATCCTCTTCCTCCTCCAGGACCGCAGAGCAGGTGCGGCCCGGGGAAAGCAGGCACTGGTCGGTCACGACAAGGGTACCCTCGCCGTCGACGGTGATGGAGCCGCCCTCGAGGATCATGTCATCGGGACGATAGCGACGGCAGCCGGAGAGCTCGGCCATCTTAAGGGCGATCTGCTCGTCCTTGTCCCACGGGAAATAAAGGCCGTCGACGAGACCACCGTAGGCGTTGAAGTGCCAGTGGTTGGCGCGCTTCTCGCCCTTGCCGTTGATGACGTAGGTGGCGGCGGTATCGCGGAACCAAGCGTCATCGGTGGTCATCTCGATAACGGTGACGTTCTCGTCGTTCTCGAAGACGGCCTTGCAGTTGGCGTAGTCGGCCTGGTTGGCGCACATGGTGACCGGGGTGAACTCGGCGATGGTGCGAGCGATGGCGGCATACTGCTTCTGAGCCGGCTTGGCGCCGTGGGCCCAAGTGTCGGTGCGGTGGGGCCAGCCCATCCACACGCGATCCTGCGGGGCAAACTCAGCAGGCATAAAGAAGCCGTCGGCCTTGGGAGTGGACTCGGACTCGGTGATCGTACGCATAAGATTTCCTCCAAATCGAACGATCGCTTGCTGCGGGCGGGTTACCCGCAGCCTAAAACCAAGAGATGGTAGGCGCCCGTTCCCCGGCAAAGGTCGGGGCGCCCGGTGCCGGTTTTCACGGAATCGCACCGGCAAGCGACGACGTAACCAAGTGCGCGGAGACAAAACGCACGAAGGATACGGAAGAGAGATTGGGGTGGGCGGTGGCTACCGGAGCTATCGCTCACACCCACCCCGGGGGAATGGTTAGCAAACCTGTCGCTTGGACACGCCTCCGAAGAGGCTAGAGTGCCCGGAGTCGGGAGCGACAAGCCCGACGAAGCGCGCGTTGGTACACGAGGAGGGTTGGAGCCCCAGAACCGGGTGCTCTAGTTCTCCTCGGCCTCGGCGGCCTCCTCAGCGAGACGCTGGGCTGCGAGCTCAGGGGTCAGACCCTTGTACTCGGTCTCGCGGCCCTTAGCGCTGACGACGCGGACGACCTCGCCGATGAGCACGAGCACGATGAAGATAACGATCATCGGGACCTTGTCGCCAATTTCAGCAGCGGAGAACGGGATCAGCGTGGCAACGATGGCAAGAACCAGCTCGATGCAGGGGATGGCCAGCATGACCTTCATCATGGCGCCCTTAAACGGGAACGTGAAGATGCGCTCACGGTTGGGGTCGTTCTTACGAAGGTTGAGGAACGCCGGGAACATCGGGATGTAGGTCAACAGCAGGAAGACGACAGAGGTGCCAAAGAGCATCCAGAAGACACCGTTGGAGATGGCGTCGATGGGAACGAGCTGCAGGCACAGCACCAGGGAGGCAACGACAGCGTTGACCAGGTTGGCGCCGTTGGGCATATCGTCGTCAGAGATCATCGAGGCGAAGACCTTGGGCATGTTGCCGTGCTCGGCAGCGTAGCGAGCAACGGAGTTAACGCCGAAGGACCAAGCGGCCATGTTTGCGAACAGGGTGATCAGGAAGGCGATGCAGATGACCTTAAAGATCATGGAGTCGCCCACCATGGTCTGGACTGCGACAATCATGCCAAAGTCGGGGTCGATGGAATCGGCCGGCACAGCAGCGCCGATGCCAAAGCCAGCGAACAGGTAGATCACGGCGATGGACAGGCCACCAACGATGATAGCCTTGGGGATATCGCGAGCGGGATCGGCCATATCGTCGGTCATGGTGCAGATGACCTCGAAGCCCATGAAGTTAAAGATGATGATCGACAGGTAACCGAGAGCGTTGGTGTTGGTGAGCTCGGGCAGGAAGGTGGCGGCGGACATGTCGTTCGCAAAACCGTTCTCCATGGCATACCAAATGCCCAGAGCGCCGACGATAACGGCAACGGCGACCTTGATGATGGCGCCTCCGTTAAGGACCCACTCGGAGTCGGCCGCCTTTGAGCGGCCCATAAGGTAGACGATCCACACAAAGGCAAGTTCGATACCCATCTTGGCGACCAAGTTGAACTCGACGCCAAAGGCCATGCCCAGGATGTCGGGGAACATGGTAGCCAGCGAGGCGATCCACAGCGGGTAGTTGACCCAGTAGTAATACGAGATGCGGGCGCCCCATTTGTCGCCCAGGCCATCGCGTACCCAGTCGTAAATGCCGCCCTCGCCGTCATAGGTGGTACCGAGCTCGGCGACAACCATGCCGTAGGGAAGCAGGAAGGTCAGGATCAGGAAGATCCACCAGAAGAACTGCTGGTTGCCAATGGCAGCAGCAGGAGCGGCGGCCTCGCAAACGAAGACGACGCAGATGATGGTCGAAATGACCGTCAAAAAGGAAAGCTTTTTCTTTCCGTCGCTCATGATGAGCTCCTTCGCTCAGTCTTGGACAGATCCGAGGCCCAAGGTACTAAGGCAATTGCTTGAGCCTCGGTGAGCGGGCGACAGGAGACGAGCATCCGCCGCCCGCAAACGTGCTTTTAGGCGCCTTGGGGCTTAGAGCTGCTCGAGAGCCTCGAGAGCGGCGTGAAGCTCGGCCTTGGCGGAGTACTCGACACCCTCGTCGTTGAGCGGGGTGCGCTTGCCCAGGGCAGCGAGGAGAGCACGGATGGAGTGCTTGCGGTTCTCGGCCTCGACCCAGCACAGGGAGCGCTCGGGATCGTCCATAACCTCGTCGACGACTTCCTCGTTGCGAGTGGCCGGCAGGCAGTGCATGAACTTGGAGTTGGGGCCGGCGAAGTTCATCATGTCCATGGTGACCTGATACTTGGGGTAGAACACGTCCATGTAGTTCTCGCCCGAGACCTCCTCGTCGTACAGGCCATACCACACGTCGGTGTAGATGAAGTCGGCGCCCTTGATGCACTCGATGTCGTCGGAGATGACGACGGAGCCGCCGGAGACCTTGCAGTTCTCCTCGGCGATGGCCATCATCTGCTTGCCGAACTCGGCGCGCTCCTCAACGGTGCCAACGTGCAGGCCGCCGTCGGGGATCTGGTGGCCCCTGGGTCCAAACTGGACAAACTTCATGCCGACCTTGGAGGCGATGAACATGAGGGAGACGCAGACCTGGGTGGCGTCGCCGATGAAGGCCAGGGTGCAGTCCTCGATCTTCTTGCCCTCGGGGAGGTTCTCGAGCATGGTCATGAGGTCGCCCATCTCCTGCGTGGGATGGTTGAACTCGGACATGCCATTGATGACGGGCACGGCGGAACCCTTGGCGAGGCCGACGACGTCCTTGTGACGGTCAACGCGAGCCATCATGATGTCGAGCAGGTCGCCCATGACGCGAGCGGTGTCGCCCAGGGACTCGTGGCCACCGAGCTGAATGGTGCCAGGGCCATAGAACTGAGCGTGGCCGCCGAGGTCGCACATGGCGGTCTCGAAGGAAAGACGGGTGCGGGTGGAAACCTGCTGGAAGATCATGCCAAGGCTCTGGTTGCGGAGCAGGTGCGGATAATAGCCGTCAACCTTGATGGCCTTCTTCATTGCCAGGCCAAGATCCTCGATAGCCAGGATCTGCTCTTTGGTGAAGTCGTTGGTGTCGATGAAATCCTTAGGCAGTGCCATGTCGATTTCCTTTCCGCCGGTCTTGCCGACTATTACTATGAGGCGCTCGAACATCACGCCTCGTGTTGACAAGACCATCATTCACCCGTATGCAATTTTTACCTAGTTTATTCGGGATTAAAGACCCTTCACGGAGTTACACCCCCTCTAAACCAATATAAACCCGCAGGTCAAGAGTTTACAGGGGGTTTACCATCTAGAACCGCGAACGGTATACGGCTATGCTGTATCTCGGCGCCTAATCCGTAATGAAACGAAGGGTTGAGACGTCTATATCCCACAAGGTATACAGAGCTCGGCCATAGAATAAATGAGATGGGACGGTGACAGATGAACACCCTGATGTTCTTCTATACCCTAGCGATACTCGTGATCTGTATTGTGACGGCGGTGCTTTCGCTTGCCGCCTATGCCTCGTCCCGTCGACGCTTCTTTATCTATGGCAGCGGCGTATTTATCTGCTATGCCATCGAGATGACCGAGATTTTCTTTTTTGAATACACGCTGCAAAACCAGAGTTTTCCAGCCAGCGACTATTACTCAATTACCATGCCTGTGTTGCGGACCTTTGTGGCGACCGCTTCGCAGGCTTTTATTTGGCTCATTGCCATGGATTTGCTCGACAAGCATTCAAAAAAGCAGTTTGTCATTCCCGTCGCAACGTTCTTGCTGAGCGAGCTGCTGATTATCGTCGCTGTCCCCTACGGCCCCATTCATCAATGGCTCTACTACACGATGCGTCAGGTATTCCTTGTTTTCGTGGGGCTATATATCTTTTGGACGGCACGCAAGAGCACACAAGTCGAGCTGAAGGCACGTGTCAACAACCAACAAAAGCACCTGATTATCGGCGCTATTCTGGTCGGTTGCATCGTTGCCGAGGATTTCTACAACATTCTGATTGTCCCCATGAGTCTGGCGCCCTCTTGGCTGCAACTATATCTGTCCGAGCGCAACTTTAGCGAAAACGTCTTTGCCTGCTACTTTGCGATTCTGCTGATCATCTACTCCTACCACGTGCTTTCAATCCGCATGCAGGAGGCGCCCGAGGAAAAGAACGTCAGCGATCTTGATCGACACATCGAAGAGCAGATGCCCTTCTATCGCAACGCCTACAAGCTCTCCAACCGTGAGACCGAAGTTATGCGTCTGGTCGTACTGGGCAAATCGAACCAAGAGATCGCTGACGAGCTATTCCTTGCCGTGGGCACCGTCAAGACCCACATCCACAACATCCTGGTCAAAACCGAACAGCAAAACCGCACGACGTTGATCCTCCACTTTTGGAAGCGATAACCTGCCAAAAAGGGACAGGTTTATTTTGGCAGGTTTTATCTGGACAAACGTCGGCCGCTGCGAGGGAGTTGCCTTCCCTCGCGGCGGTCTTCTAGCAGCAAAAACCAAGTGAGTAGACTTCTTGCAGGAAGCCGAGCACACCCCAAATCGCCACAGCGCTGACCTGCGGTTTTATTGAGCACTTGTCGTGGTGTGCTCGACAGATCCAAAAAAGTCTACTCACTTGCATCTGAGAGGCATCCGATAGACAAAAAACCGCCGCGGAAGGGGGCCGACTCCCTCCGCGGCGGTTGTTTGCGTTAGTTTTGCGACGGTTTTGCCCGCTTGCTACTCGCTGTAGCGGGTGGCTATGGCAGCTCGCACCATGCCGGTGCTCATGAGGTAGGTCACCAGGAAGTAGCCACCATAGGCTGCCAGGAAAATCGCACAGGTAAGACCCACCGTGCCGCCGATGCTCATGTTGCCAAACGTGCTCACCAGCTCGATGATCACCTTGAGCGCCACAAAGGAGTGCGCCAGACCCACTGCCAGCGGGAACAGGAAGAACACCGCTTGCTGCGCCATCACCGAATGGCGAATCTGGCGGTCGTCACAGCCGATCTGCGCCAGCACGCGATAGCTGCGGCTTCCGTCGGCCACATTGGAGAGCTGCTGGATCGACAGAATTGCCGCACATGCAACGACCAGTACAAAGCCAATATAGATGGCTAGATAGCTAATCATGCCGTTCATCTGCGCCGCCTGCGTATAGATCTCGGAGCGTGTCATGAAGACTCCCCACGACCCCGGCTCCTTGCCGTCAACGAGCAGATTGTCGAGCATGGTGTATTTAATGCTCTCGTCTGCCTTGGTCACATCCATCCCCTGCTTGTAGTTAACGAGCAGATTACTGGAATACGGCTGCAGGTTAAGCTGGGACAGCAGCTCGTCGGCTACGACCACGGTACCGGGATTGCTGCCGAGTGCCGAGTTGGCGATGGCAGCCGTGTCCTCGTCCGACTTATCGGTTGCGGGCTTGAGCGTATGTCCGCCCAAGGTGAGGGTATGGCCCCCAGCCATGTACTTGGTGTACAGGTCGCCCAACTCGCCGCCCATATCGCACGTAAGCAAGTACTGGTCGCGGCCAATGCTCACCGGCTCCTTGCCCATCATCTGGCGCAGTTTGTTGTACTGGCTCGCCGGCGTCACAAACAGGCCCATATCATCGGCATTGCTACCCTCGAGCGCCTTGGGGAGCTTTTCGCCCATGGCCTTGCACATCTCGCCCGCCGTCACCGAAGGATCCGAGCCGCCAAGCGTATAGCTCAGATACGAATCAATCTGCACATGCTCGCCGGCAACGTCGGCGATATTGACCTTCTTTCCGGCCTCGTTGCCATTATCTGCCGACTTGCCCTTGATACTTTCCGCAACGTTATCGGGATCGATACGGTCACCGTGCCATGCAGAGTACAAATCGACCGTTGCGTCTGCCAGCACCATGCGATCGGCCTCGGAAGGATTGACATACTCCTTGTAGTAGTCGAGCCTATCGGGCATGTAATAGATATACGTCTGCGTCATATCCGCCGGCGTATAGCGCTCGAGGTTTTCGTTCATCACGTTGGCGATCGACATACCGCAGGTCACCGAGGTAATGGCCAGAAACAGGATCATCGCGATAACGCCCATCGAAAAGCACACCGTGTTGACCTTGGCCGCAAGCTGGCGCACGGTAAACATGTTGAGGCCGCGCCAATACACGCTGCGTAGGCTCTGCAGCAGCTTGATAAGCATGCCCGAAAGGCCCCAGAACAGGGCAAAGGTACCCACCGTAACCATGGCCGTGGTGATACCAAACTGGTTCATGGCCTCCTGCAGCTTACCCTCCGTCGCGGTGAGCGGGAACCCATCGCGCAACAGGCGGTAATAGGCCACGCCCACCAGCACCACGCCCACGACAAAGATGGCGATCGCAATCCAGGGGTTGCGCGTCTTGATGCTCTCGTTGCGCCGCTCGGCGCCCATAAGCTCGATGAGCTTGGTACGGCGCACGGCGCGAAGGTTCAGCAGTAGCGTAAGCACAAACATCACGAGCATGCAGGCAAGGGTCAGGTTGAACGCATGCACCGAGAAAAAGAAGTGGAAATTAGCGATCTGTGTCTTAAAGAGCGAGGCCGTAAAGAATGTCATGAGCTGGGAGAGCCCCACGCCCAGCACAATGCCGGCGACAAAAGCGCCGACCGAAACAAATACGGTCTCGAGCGCCATGATCGTGGCGACGCGCCCGCGGCGCATGCCGAGCACCTGGTACAGGCCGAACTCCTTTTTGCGGCGCTTCATGATGAAGTTGTTGGCATACACCATCAAAAAGGCCATGACGCCGGCCAAAAAGTACGTCAGGTAGCCGAGCATGCTGCCCATGAGCTCGGACAGTCCCTCCTCCTTGATGCCGGCAATGTCGACCTGCATCGAGACGGTGTTGAAGGCATAGAAGACCGTGACGCCCAAGGTGAGCGTCAGCAAGTAGACAAGGTAATCGCGGCCGGCGCGGCGGACGTTGCCCCAAGCGAGTTTACAGAGCATCGGAGCCCTCACCGCCCATCATGGCAACGACCTCCATAATGCGGTCGAAGAACTCTCGTCGGTCGGTGTCGCCGCGGCGCAGCTCGGTGAAAATCTTGCCGTCGCGGATAAACAGCACACGGCTCGTGTAGCTGGCGGCAAAGCTGTCGTGCGTGACCATGAGCACGGTGGCGCGCAGACGGCGATTGAGCGCCTCCAGGCTCTCGAGCAGCAGGCGGGCGCTCTTGGAATCGAGGGCGCCGGTGGGCTCGTCGGCCATGATCATAGTTGGGTCGGTGACGAGTGCGCGAGCCGCGGCAACGCGCTGTTGCTGACCGCCGGACATCTGGTAGGGATACTTGTCGAGCACCTGACTGATAGACAGACGCGCGGCTACATCCTGCACGCGGGTCGAGATCTCTGCCGAGTTTGTGCGGGCGATGGTGAGCGGCAGGGCGATGTTCTCGCGTGCCGTGAGCGTATCGAGCAGGTTGGAGTCCTGGAAGATAAAGCCGAGCTCCTCGCGGCGGAACTGCGAAAGCTTGGCCTGCTTCATGCGCGTCACATCCTGGCCGTTGATGCGGATGGTGCCACTCGTGGCGCTATCGATGGTCGAGACGCAGTTGAGCAACGTCGACTTACCCGAGCCCGAGGCGCCCATGATGCCAACAAATTCGCCGCGGTTGACGGTAAAGCTGACGTCGTTGAGCGCGCGGGTCACGTTGCCCAGCGCTCCATATACCTTTTCGAGATGCGCGACCTCCAGTACCGGGGTCGCCATGTGCGTGGTTTGCATACCGAGTCCTTTCTTGCGATTAGTCTACGGCATCTATAGTCGCAAGAAGCCGAGTCGGCTACCATCGATATGGCTTACGCTTGCCTTACCGTTGCGTAAGGTAAGGGTAGTCTTTTTGGGACGGGGCTTTTTTGCTGCCCCATCCGAAGCTTTTGAGGCATGAGGGCGCATTTGACATAGGGCAGCTAAAAAAGCCCCGTTCCAAAAAGACTACCCCGTCATGTAATGATGTTGAGGAAGGACTCCTGTTGAAGACTGTTCATGTTGCCGCCGGGATCATTCGCAAGGATGGATCTGACGAGCTGCTTGCCGTGCAGCGCGGCTACGGCGACATGCAGGGACTATGGGAGTTCCCAGGCGGCAAGCTCATGCGCGGCGAGACACCCGAAGACGCCGTGCGCCGCGAGCTTATGGAAGAGCTGCAGGTAAACGTTACCAACCTGCGTGATTTTTACACCGTTGAGTATGACTACCCCGATTTTCATCTCTCAATGGAGTGCTATTACTGCTCGCTGGCTAAAGAGTCCGGCGAGCCCCAGAAGCACGACCGTCAGCTCGATATCCGCTGGATTCCACGCACCTCGCTTGCCACGGTGGAATGGATGCCCGCCGACAAGGGGCTTATCGATTCGCTGATTGAGCTGAAGGAAGATCGGCTTGAGGCCAACGGCGCCGTCAACGATGCCGAGACCACCACAGCCGACGAACTTGCCACCAAACCCAAACACAAACCTAAGCGCCGTAGCAAAAAACGCCCCAAGCCCAGCCTGCTCGACGGCATCGATACCTCAGACCTCTCCGCCGACGAGCGCGAACTGGTGCGCCGTCGCGCTGCCATCAAAAAGTCCATGAAGGGCAACAAGCGTGCGAACACCAAACCCGAGCTGCTCGTTCGCCAGCGCCTGCGCGGCGCGGGCCTTACGGGTTATCGCTTGGAATGGAAGGTTCCCGGCAAGCCCGACATCGCCTTTCCCGGGCGCAAGATCGCCATCTTCGTCAACGGCTGCTTTTGGCACCGCTGCCCCAAGTGCAACCCTAGCCAGCCCAAGCGCAACGTTGAGTTTTGGGAGGCAAAGTTCCGTCGCAACGTCGAGCGCGACCGCGCTGCCGTGGCAGCACTCACTCAAATGGGCTGGACACCCATAACCATCTGGGAATGCGAGCTTAAAAAAGACCGCATCGACGCCACGATGGAAAAGGTCATCGAGCAGGTGCGCGCCGCAGAGCCGCAGCGCTAACAGCGTGCATTCACACGCTCCGTACGTCCGCGCCACATCCACGTCACAAACCTTAGAAAGCCCTTAAGCCCAAAACCTTTCAAGAGTGTTACTCAATACCTCTGACCTGCAGTTTCATCGTAACACCAAACCAGGTTAAGCCTTTCTTTAGCGCTTCTTTGCGGCAGCCGCGGCATAATACTGCCAACGCACGGGACCTAGCAGCACGCCCCGTGCGCAACCTTTTGGCGGACATCGAGGAGGCCGCATAAGCATGCATTCTTCCAATGACGCAGCACAGCAGCCATCCCTAACACATGCAGACCTTTTCTCCTTCCCCCCGACACAGAGAAACAGCCCCCTCGACTCCCCCACCACAAAAGCCAAACGCTCAACCAATCAGAATCTCAACTTGCAAGCATCGTTCGAAAAGCTCCAAGCATCCCTAGACAAGGCGTTCCCCGAACAGGCAAGAGCAATCTAAGCCCATCGCGCTTTATACTGATGCCATGCGAAACATGGATCACATAGAATTGCACCGCGGAGGACGCGAGGAAGCGTTTCCCGAGACCGCCGAAGACTGGCCCTATATTGCCGAACGCGCAGAATTCGCTCGCTATCCGGGCAATTCCGTCCCCTGGCACTGGCATTCCGAAGTCGAGCTTTTCTACATGGAGCAGGGAGCGATTGACTATCGAACGCGCGCGGCTCATGAACACGTGCGCTTTGAGGAAGGGTCCGCCGGCTTTATCAACGGCGGCGTTTTGCACAGCACGCTGCAATCACCCAATTCGGCACCAGCCATTCAAATGTTACATATCTTTCAGCCGTCGATGCTCGGCGATCCCGCGGGACGCCTTCAAAAGCGCTGTATCAATCCTTTGCTTCAATGTCGAGGCGTCGATGTGCTCAAATGGTCGCCCACCAACCCCGACGATATGCCCTTTATCGATTTGCTAAAGAGTTCCTTTAACCACGACCTTCAACGTCCGCAGAACGAGATGGCGCTTCGGAATAGCTTGTCAGAGCTCTGGATTCAGATTTACGCCAAGGCCGAACCGCTCTTTTCCTCCGACAACGCCTCTTGGATGACCAACCGCGACGTACAGTTCAAGGCAATCCTGGACTATATCCGCGCAAACTATGCAGCCGCTATAGATGTGCCCCAGATGGCATCTGCAGCCGGCGTAAGCGAAAGAGAGTGTTACCGCATTATCGAAGCTTGCGCAGGAACGACCCCGGCGGCATATCTGCGCGCATACCGCGTAAACCGTGCTTGCGAACTTTTGGCACACACCACGCGAACGGTCCAGACAGTCGCGCGCCAATGCGGCTTTGCGACAGCAAGCCATCTTGGCCAGGTATTTAAAGAACAAATGGGATGCACTCCTTCGAGCTATCGAGCAGCGAGGCAGAATCTCGATAGTACCAGGCAGAAATCCCGCTAGCCCTTCTTCTGTCACTGCATCAAACTTGCAGGCAAACAACGGATAGGAGCTACTATATGAAGTACTTTGACTATATCGTGTTTGACGTTGATGGGACATTGGCAGATACAGAAGAAAGCGTGCTGTCATCGCTTGGCCAGATTATCCAAGAAGAAACCGGCAAAACGCTCCCCCGACACGAGCTTGAATTTGCCCTCGGCATACCCGGCAAGAACGCCCTTGAGAAACTTGGGATCTACTCACAGGCAACGCTGAATCGCTGGTGCCAAGTTGCCGCCAGCTTTAAAAGCACCATCAGCGTGTTTCCCGGCTTGCACGAAGTTATCGCAACACTCTCCGACAACGGCTGCAAACTTGGCATCGTCTCCTCACGTGCGCGCGACGAATACGCAGAAGAAATTGCACCCCTTGGCTTCGATAAGTATTTTGAGCACATCATCCTTGTCGAAGACACAACCGAACATAAACCCGCACCCGCTCCCATGCTCGAATATCTCCGGCGTACGGGCGCGAATCCTGGCAACGTCGTCTACGTTGGCGACACCGTCTACGACGAACAATGCGCAACTTCGGCAGGGGTCAGTTTTGCCCGAGCAGCATGGGGATCACACCAAGATATCCCAAACGCCACCTACAACCTCAAAACCCCCAACGACCTACTAACCCTAACAACCAAATGACCCACGCGTCCCACCCTTTCAGCCCCAACACCACAAGGGCGATTGAGCAGGACGGTTTGGGCGGGTCCCCGTACTTAGTTTCCAAAATCATTCCGCAGCGCGAAGGCTTCTTATTATTTTCCGCCCAACGCCACAAGGGCGACGACCTCGAGTAGGTCAACCTGGGAGGGACGAGGGCTTAGTTCCCCAATCTTTCCGCAGGGGGCAAAAAGCCTCGCCGCACGAAGTGCGCAGCGAGGCTTTTTGCATGCCCGAGGACGATTGGGGAACTAAGCCCTCGTCCCTCCCCGGGATATGTAGCGAGTCGGAGTACCCTTGCTGTTACTCTGCTTTGCCCACAGAGTTGAGGTTGGTCATGCGGATCTTAACCAGCTCGGTGATCTCGCGCATGCCCTCCTTGGCCGGCTTCTTAGGATCGAAGCAGGCGGGGTTCTCGGCCATGTAGGCCATGAAGCCCTTGGTGTAAGCCTGACGCAGCTCGGTGGCGTAGTTAACCTTGCAGATGCCGTTCTTCACGGCCTCGGCAACCTGCTCATCGGGCACACCGGAGGTGCCGTGCAGGACCAGCGGCACGTCGACGGCGTCGCGGATGGCCTTGACCACGGACTGCTCGATGTGCGGATCGCTCGTGTACACGCCGTGGCTGGTGCCAACGCCAATAGCGAGGGAGGTGCAGCCAGTGCGCTCGACGAACTCCTTGGCCTCGGCAGGATCGGTGTAGGGGCTCTCGCCCTCAACCGCGGGACCGTCGTCCTCCTTGCCGCCAACCTTACCGAGCTCAGCCTCGACGGGCACGCCCATGGCGCGGCCAGCGTCGGCGACGGACTTGGTCAGGGCAATGTTGTCCTCGAAGGACTCGTGCGAGCCGTCAATCATGACAGAGGTGTAGCCGGTGCGGAAAGCCTGCATGCAGCGGTCATAGCCATCGCCGTGATCGAGGTGCAGGGCGACGGGCACGGAAGCGCGCTCGGCGGCAGCCTTGACCATGCCGTAGAAGTAGTCCAGACCAGCGGTCTTGATGGTGCCCGGGGTGGTCTGCATGATGACGGGGGACTTGGTCTCCTCGGCAGCAGCCAGAACGGCCATAACAAACTCGAGGTTCTCAACGTTGAACGCACCAACGGCGTAGTGGCCGGCCTGAGCGTCCTTGAGCATCTTTTCGGTGGTAACAAGTGCCATGAGCGTTTGCTCCTCTCCCTCGCCCGCATCTGGACATCGGGCGTAGTTGTTCACAAGGCGTTTTACCTTGCGTTTTGCTGCGCTCATTGTATGAAATTCAGCAGCTTTGCACGTGCGAGATATTGTCATCGCGCGAGGTCCAACCGTCATTTTTGAAAAGCAAACGGAAGGGGTCGAACCCGAGCGCGCATGATCGAAATTGAGTTTTGAGCCTTGATCATCTTTCTTTTATAGAAAAAGTAAGTAATCGAAAGGCGTTTTCTTACTTAAAAAGAAAATGAACGAAAATAGTCTCAACACAATTCCTGCAAATTTAGGTTGAGGATGGAGCAGCTATGACCCATGCAACAACCCGAGCCTTCGCCGATGAGCGTCGTGCCGCCATCATGGAGATGCTCGAACATAACGCCTCGGTGCAGGTGGCAGAAATCGCCCAGACCTTTGGCGTGTCCTCCGTTACCGCCCGTGCTGACCTAGACGCGCTCGCCGAAGCAGGCAAGCTGCGCCGCACGCACGGTGGCGCTGTGTCGCTCCAGAAGCGACTGACCGTCTCCACGCAGGATCGCCGTATCAACGTCAACGTCGCCGCCAAGCAGGCCATCGCGCAAAGCGCCATCGAACTCGTCAGCGACGGTAACACTTTGCTTGTCGACTCGGGCACCACCGCGCTCGAATTTGTCCGCCTGCTCGACCAGCGCGACGGCATTACCGTTATCACGGCCGACATTACCATCGCCGATTATATCGACGAGAGCATGCCCTCGGTCGATGTCGTCATGCTGGGCGGGGCACTGCGCAAAGGTCATCGCTATCTGTACGGCCCACTTACCATGCAGGCGCTCCAAATGGTCCACGCCGACCTTGCCGTCATGTGCCCTGGCGCTTTTGTTCCCGGCTGCGGCTTTACGACCGACTTTCCGCAGATGGCCGAAACCAAAGCGGCTATGGTCGGTGCCGCCCGTCAAAACGTCGCCCTCATGGATGGCAGCAAGGTCAACGGACGCGGCATGTACCGTTTTGCCGAGCTTGCCGACGTCAACACTATCGTGATGGACCGTGACCCCGACGATGCCGTCGCCACCTCAATCGCCGAGACCGTCGACGACGCCCGCCCAAATCTCGTCATCGCCGGCGCTTAAACAAAAACCACCACAAAGGTGCCTGTCCCCTTTGTGGTGGTTTGAGCGTTGAAAGTGAACGTATCGCTACTTGGACAGCTCGTCAGCGAGGGCCTCGATCTGGGTGCGCGATGCGTCGTTGAGCGAACCCAGGACGGTCACCTTGTTCTGCGTCAGGGTGATGTCCTTCATGCCCTCGAGCTCCTTGGTCATAACCTTGGCAGCGGCGGGCGCCCAGGAACCGGCCTCGACAAGCGCCACCGTGCGGTTCTGGTAGGCATGCTCGGCGAGCGTATGGATGAAGGTACTCATGAACGGGAAAATCTCGCCCTGATAGGTGATGGAAGCGAGTACCAGTCGGTCATAGCGGAACGCATCCTCAACGGCCTCGGCCATGTCGTCGCGAGTCAGGTCAAAGACGGAAACCTTCTGGCCGCGGGCCTCGAGCGCAGATGCAAGCTCCTCAACGACAGCCTTCAGATGGCCATACACGCTTGCATAGGCAATCGTAATGCCCTCGTCCTCGGGCTGGTAGCTCGACCAGGTGTTGTAGGTGTCAAGGTAATAGCCCAGGTTCTCGGTCAGCACGGGGCCGTGAAGCGGGCAAATGATCTGGATGTCCAGATTGGCGGCCTTCTTAAGCACGGCCTGCACGAACTTGCCGAACTTGCCCACGATACCAAAGTAGTAACGACGCGCCTCGCAGGCCCAGCCCTCCGGATCCTCGATGTCGTTAGCGCCAAACTTGCCAAAGCCGTCGGCACTAAAGAGTACCTTGTCGGTAGCCTCATAGGAGAAGAGCACCTCGGGCCAGTGCACGTTGGGGGCGCCGACAAACGTTAGGCTGTGGCCACCCAGGTCGAGCACGTCGCCCTCTTTGACGACCATCTTGCGCTCGGGGAAATCGGTGCCAAAGAAGTTGACCATCATGCGGAAGGCGCCCATGCTGGCCACGATCTGGGCCTGGGGATAGCGCTCCATAAAGGCGGCGATGCCAGCGGAGTGGTCGGGCTCCATATGATGAACGACCAGGTAATCGGGCGTACGGCCATCGAGCACGGCCTCGATGTTGCCGAGCCACTCGTCAACAAAACCGCCGTCGACTGAATCGGCGACAGCGATCTTTTCGCCCAAGATAACGTAGCTGTTGTATGCCATACCGTTCTCGGACACATCGTACTGGCCCTCGAACAGGTCAATGTCGTGATCGTCGACGCCAACGTAGCGGATATCCTTGGTGATCTCCATCAGGCAAAGCCTCCTAGATAGACAAAAGAGCCCGTCTATCATAGCACTCGGCTACATCCCAACAGCTATCTACCGACATCCTTACCGATTGTTATTGATGTTCAACATATCACCGTTGACCTGCAGAAACTATGCACGCGGTGCCGCCGTACTATGTCGAACGATGAGCTGACCGGGAATACGAATGGCAACAGTTTTGCCCGCCGTACCCGCCTCGGGAACCGCATGCTCAAACACCTCGCGTCCGCGCTGATGTAGATCGAATCGCACGGTCGTGAGCTCGTTGTGTGCCACAAAATCATCGAGTGAATCGTCGACGCCCACTACGCTCACATCCTCGGGCACGCGCAGGCCACTATCGCGCAGCGCGGCGATGGCCCCGTTTGCCATCTGGTCGTTTGCCGCATAAATCGCTGTCATGGTGCGATCGTGCTCGGCCAGATATCTGCCGGCCTCGTAGCCGCTGTTGGCAGACCAGTCGCCCTCGAGCGGCTCTGCCGGCTCGATGTGTTTACGCTCGAGCGCATCCTGCCAACCGGCGCGACGAAATTGCTCGTCGACCGAGAAGGACGGGCCGCCAATATAGCGAATCTGCTCGTGCCCCAGCTCAAACAGGTGATCCATAAGCAATAACGAGCAGCCGTAATGGTCGGAATCGACCGTGGTCACGCGCGGATGCGCGTACATGGTAACGATGACCGTGCCAATGCCCGGCAGTGGATCAAACGTCTCAAAATCGGGCGCCATACGGCTCATGCCGATAATGATGCCGTCCACGGGCAGCGCAGCCATACGACGCGTTGCCTCGGCAAGCGAGAATTCCTCGGCCTTGGACATCTCGACCAGCGTGATGGCACAATTATGCTCGCGAGCAGCGCTGGCGATGCCGTCGATCATTGAGAGGTTGCCAAACTTGGTGACATCGTTGATGCACAGGCCGACCGAATGGTAACGGCCATCGCGCAGCGAGCGACCGGCATAACTCGGACGAAAGCCGAGCTCTTGCATAGCGGCCTGCACGCGCTGGCGCGTCTGCTCGTTGACGTTAGGGAGGCCGTTGGCAACGCGCGAAACCGTCTGCTGCGAAACACCGGCAGCGCGGGCGACGTCGGCCATGGAAACCGGACGCGTACCTGTATCGTTGGACGGACGCCTTGCCACAGGATCACCTTCACCCTTGCGAGATCTGAATAGCGTGCATGCCGGCCCGGGCAGAAATACACCCCGCGCCGAGGCCCGCTATCGTCGGACGCATGTTAACGTACTCTACTTTTTCAATCCGCAACTCTTCTGCTCTATAAGTCCATACGGCAATACCGTTCACGGCTGAATTTCTACCGATTACCAGATTCTCAAAAAGTGATAAGTGTTGTGTTATGAGTACGTTAACATAGCCTGTAACGTGCGGTATTGTGAACACTTGGTTTATGCCGCTTCAAATTGTTAACGTACTCATAACGACGCAAAACTCACCCGTGCGCGCCAAGGAAAGGACTCCCATGACCACCCCCGACGAAAAGACATTCGCCACGCTCACCAAGCTGTTCGAGGAGGAGTTTGGCCCCATCGGCGATCGCCAGGTGCTCTATGTGCACGCGCCCGGCCGCTCCGAGATCAGCGGCAACCACACCGACCACGAGGGTGGCCACGTTATCGCCGGCTCGCTCGATGTCGCCGTTGACGGCATTGCCGTGGCGACCGACACCAACAAGATTCGCGTCGCCGACGAGGGCTACCCCACGTTTGAGATCGCGCTCGACACGCTAGACGTTCAGGAGTCCGAGAAGGGCACGTCCGCAAGCCTCGTCCGCGGCATGGCGCACGAGATTGCAACCCTTGGCGTTGAGCCCCAGGGCTTCGACTTCGCCTTCACCTGCTCCGTCCCCTCGGGCGGTGGCCTTTCCAGCTCTGCCGCCGTCGAGGCCGCGTACGGCCGTGCCATGGAGACGCTCTGGGGCGCGCCCGCGATTGAGCCCGTCGCACTCGCTCAGATGAGCCAGCGCACCGAGAACAACTACTACGGCAAGCCCTGCGGTCTGATGGACCAAGCCGCCGTGTGCCTGGGCGGCCTCGCCTACATGGACTTTGAGGATCAAGCCCAGCCTAAGACCCAAAAGCTCGAGCTCAACTTTGAGGATCACGGCTATGCGCTCGTGCTCGTTAAAGTTGGCGCCGACCATGTGGCAGCTACCGACGACTACGCCGCCGTTCCGCGCGAGATGCAGGACGTCGCTGCCGAGTTTGGCAAGGCACGCCTATGCGAGGTCGATGTTGCCGACTTTGACGCCAAACTCCCCGAGCTGCGTGCCAAGCTGGGCGACCGTGCCTGTCTGCGCGCCGTTCACTACTGGTACGAGAATGGCCTGGTCGATAAGCGTTGGGCGGCCCTTAACGCCGGCGATATCGATCAGTTCCTGGTCCTGACGCGCGAGTCCGGCGCCAGCTCCGCCATGTACCTGCAGAATGTTGTTGCCAAGCTGGGATCTGAGCAGCCTTCCATGTATGCCCTAGCGCTGGCCGAGCATGTGCTCGACGGTCGTGGCGCCGTCCGTATCCACGGCGGCGGCTTTGGCGGCACCATCCAGGCCTTCGTGCCGCTCGACCTGGTCGACACCTTCATTGCCAAGATGAACAGCTGGCTGGGCGAGGGCTCTGCCCGTCACTACGCCATCTCTGACAAGGGGGCTTACGCGGCATGGCTGTAATGACTGACGTGCGCGAGGCCGCGCAGGGCCTGATTGAGTATGCCATCCATCGATCGATGATCGGACAGGACGATCGCATCTGGGCCTACAACACCATTTTGGAGTGCATCGGCGCCACGGGCCCCGCACTCGACATGGCTTGGGCACTCAAGACCGAGAAGATTTCGCTCTTGCACCCCGATACACTCCCCAACTTTGACCTGGAGGGCACGCTTGCCGCGCTTGCCGAGGCTGCCATTACCAACGGCGCCGCCGAGGACACGGCGTCGGGCCGCGACCGCATCGCCATGTGCATCATGGGCGTGCTCATGCCGAGGCCTTCGGCTGTAAACGAGGAGTTCAACGGACGTATGGGCGTCAACGAGCCCCGCGCCGCGACCGACTGGTTCTACGGCCTGTGCTGTGACGCCGGTTACGTGCGCCGCGCCGCTATCGCGCGCAACATCAAATGGAGCACTTCCACCAACTGGGGTGACCTGGAGATCACCATCAACCTGTCAAAGCCCGAAAAGGACCCGCGCGATATCGCCGCGGCAGGTGCAGCCAAGAACACGGGCGAGAAGTATCCCGCCTGCCAGCTCTGCATCGAAAACGAGGGGTATCCCGGACGCTCCGCCGCAGCCGACGGAGGCGCTCATCCCGCCCGTCAGAACCTGCGCGTTATTCCCATTCAGCTTAATGGCGAGCGCTGGGGCTTCCAGTACAGCCCGTACGCGTACTTTAACGAGCACTGCATTGCCATGAGCTCCGAGCATCGTCCGATGCACGTCGACCGCAAGGGTCTGACCTGCCTGCTCGACTTTGTGGACCTGTTCCCGCATTACTTCATCGGCTCTAACGCCGACCTGCCCATCGTAGGCGGCTCAATCTTGTCGCACGACCACTTCCAGGGTGGCGCGCACGAGTTCCCCATGATGCACGCCGCCGAGGTCTCGCAGTTTAGCGTGCCCGGTTTTGACCAGGTCAGCGGCACCGTGCTGCAGTGGCCGCTCTCGGTGCTGCGCCTGCGCACGCATGACCGCGCTCAGCTGCTCGACGCTGCCGAGAAGATTATCCTCGCCTGGCGCGAGTGGACCGACGAGTCGGTGGGCGTCATCGCGCACACAGCCGATGGCGTGGCGCACAACACCGTGACGCCCGTCATCCGCCGCGTCGACTCCCGCGGCAACGCCGGCGGCGAGATTTACGAGGCCTACCTGGCGCTTCGCTGCAACATCACGACCGACGAGCATCCGCTGGGTGTGTTCCACCCGCATGCCGAGTACCACCACATTAAGAAGGAGAACATCGGCCTGATCGAGGTCATGGGCCTGGCCATTCTGCCGCCGCGCTTGGTTCCCGAGCTCGGCGCTGTCCGCGAGCACCTGCTGGCGGCCAAGGCCGATGCCAGCTACGATCTCGCCGGCTCGCTCGAGGGCGATGATCTTTGCCGCAGCCACGCCGCATGGGCCGAGGACGTTTTTGCCCGCCGCGCCGACGAGCTCACGGCGGACAACGCCATCGATATCCTGCACGAGGAGGTCGGCGTGGTGTTTGGCCACGTACTCGACAACGCCGGCGTCTTTAAGTGGGACGAAGCCGGCCGCGCCGCCCAACAGCGCTTTATCGACTCGCTGTAATGATCCCTTGGAGACGGAGGAAAACGGATCATTTCGTCTTCAAGACAACGGCGCCCGCCGGCAACATCGCCGGCGGGCGCCGTTTTTGCGTGTAGTCGTTGGGGACGTTCTTGAATGACTAGTCGTTTAAGAACGTCCCCAACGACTAAACGACTACTTGCGACCAAGGCAACGCCGATGTCTTGGCAACGACAGACACTATGACCCAATCCGAGGGCACTAAAAAGATAGGAGCCCCCGCTCGTG
>CABUDQ010000038.1 GCA_902490365.1 uncultured Collinsella sp.
CCGCAACCCCCTTGAACGCTCACTTGCATGTATGGTGCCCGAGGCGAGACTCGAAGGGCCTTCGCTTCGCGAAGCCCCGGGCTTCGGGCGCACGGCGCCCTCGCCCCGCTCCGCTACAAACAGGCCACAGGCCTGTTTGCCTAACGCTCCGCGCGCTCACGCGAGTTCGGCACGAAAAAGGGGGCCTTGACCCCCTCGAACGCTCACTTGCATGTATGGTGCCCGAGGCGAGACTCGAACTCGCACGTTGTTGCCAACGGTGGATTTTGAGTCCACTGCGTCTGCCAATTCCGCCACTCGGGCACGTAATGCGTGAGTTAGTTTATCACAGCTTTCTACCGATTAGTCCGAAAATGGAACTTCGAGCATTTCGATGAGTTCGACCGTGCGGAGCATCTCACGCTGACGGCATCCGCGACCGCCGACCGAAGCCTCACCCATCTGGTTATCGTAAGGGTCCTCGCGCATGCCGTCGAAAGAGGGCTCAAACTCTGCCTGGAATCGATTGTTGGCCACCATACGCCACGGGTCGAGATTGCCAAAGTAGTGACGGCGGCGCCACTCCTCCCCCATCCTGCGAGCAGAAGATCCAAATGACACATCGGCGTTGAGCCAACCGGTCTGCGGCGTATAGAACTCTGCCCAGTCGTGCGACCCCACCGAATCGGGCGCAACGTACAGGCCGCTCTGCCAACGGGCGGGCACGCCCGCGATACGGCACATGGTGATAAACGTGAGCGCCATAACGCCGCAATCGCCGCGGAGCGAATGCGCGCAGTCATCGGCAATAGATCCCAAAAGCAAGTACGGCGGCTGATAGCGATAGTCGATATGCTGCGTCAGGTAATCATAGATAGCACGGGCGCGATCGAGCGGATCCTCGAGTCCGTCAACAACACCGGCCGTCAGCTGCAGCAGATACGGCGTGAATGCAATGTGCGGACGGTCCTCGGAAATATCCTCGGGCAGAGGCGCGTCCATACGCGGATGAACCGGAAGTGTGCCACCGTAGACATCACAATAAGCAGCATCGATGTGATAACGATAGGTCACCGAGAATGAGCGTTCACTCGAAGAAGACCACGAGGCGGTACGTGCCGAAGCGTTCGCGGGAGCAACAGCACCCTCCGGCGTCATGTCGAGAATCTCGACCCGAGACTGCTGGCGGCAGGTGGCGGCAACGGGAAGCCAAGCGCGAACGGTCTCCCCCTCTAGAGCGCCGGGGACAGACACAGACGCTTTAAGCGTAATGACGCGAGCCAATCCGTTTTGCGACTCCATCTCCTTGAGCATCTCGTTGCGCAGTGCAATTCCGTCCGTAGGATCGGGACGCATGCCGGGGACCTCTTTGGGATATACGCGAAGCGAATCGAGGAAGTTGTCGAGAACGAACAGCTCGCCATCGATAAAGCGCCAGTCAATACGCTTACGGTCAATCAGATCGTCAAACTGCTCCTCGGTAAACTCAGGCCACTCCTCGCGAATCATCGCAATGGCCCGATCACGCGACACCGAAAAATGAAGCGGCGTCTCGAGCATGCGATACCGCTCTGCACGAACACAAGCAGCCAGCGAAGGCTCAGGGTTCTGCTCCAAAAGGCGATCGCAGGCAGCAACAGCCTGCGTCAAATACCCGGCATCCTTAAGGCGAAGAATCTCGGGCGGCAGTCCAACATCGAGATGACGAAAGTCATCACAGCAAACATCAACAGAGCAACCAACAGGCCCCTCGTCAATAACCTTCCCATCCGAAGGCAGCACATTAATAACAGCCATACCAAACTCCAAGTCATTAGAACCCTTGAAGCACATTGTAGCGAGATAAAAAGAAAGCCCCAACAAGGGAGCCATCAACACTGCTGAACGGTAGTCAAATAAATAATTCAGCCTCGTAACCCTGCGGCGTTAAACGAAGGAAGCCCCGTCCCCCGGAGCTGTTTTCTTGGCGCGACTTCTGGCAAAGCCAGGTGAGCGCAAAGGAAACAGTGTAGGGGGACGGGGCTTCCGGCGGGAAGTTTAGCGACGCTTACGCCTTGTTGACGGAGCCAAACTCCTCCATGAGCTCCTTGGTGCGGGCAACGATGTTGTCGCGACCAGGCTTGAGGAGCTTGCGGGGATCGAAGCCCTTGCCCTGCTGATCCTTGCCAGCCTCGATGTACTCGCGGACGCCCTTGGCGAAGACGAGCTGCAGGTCGGTGTTGACGTTGATCTTGGAGATGCCCAGGGAAATGGCCTTCTTGATCTGATCCTCGGGGATGCCGGTACCACCGTGCAGGACGAGGGGCAGGTCGCCGGTCTGAGCCTTAATCTCGCCCAGGCGCTCGAAGGAAAGACCGGCCCAGTCGGCAGGGTACACGCCGTGGATGTTGCCAATGCCGCAGGCGAGGAAGTCGACGCCCAGGTCAGCGATCTGCTTGCACTCAGCAGGATCAGCGAGCTCGCCGCTGGAGGTCACGCCGTCCTCGGTGCCGCCGATGCCGCCGACCTCGGCCTCGATGGACATGCCCTTGGAGTGGGCAAGCTCAACGAGCTCCTTGGTGCGGTCGAGGTTAAGCTGGAAGGTCTCCTCGTGAGAGCCGTCATACATGATGGACGTGAAGCCGGCCTCGATGCACTTGAAGCAGTCCTCGTAAGAACCGTGATCGAGGTGAAGGGCGACGGGAACGGTAACGCCCGTGGCCTCGACGGCAGCCTTGACCATGTCGGCGCAGACCTTGAAACCGCCCATCCACTTAGCGGCACCAGCGGTGCACTGAAGGATCAGCGGAGACTTGGCCTCCTCGGCGGCCTGGAGAATAGCCAGAGTCCACTCGAGGTTGTTGGTGTTGAAGGCACCGAGACCGTACTTGCCGGCCTCGGCCTTCTTGAGCATGTCTGCTGCGTTGACGAGCATAAAAGAAACCTCCTGTAAGGTTGCTCCGATAACGCCTGAGATTTTACCACGACATACCCGCGCATAAACGTTCGTTTGTTCACGAATGCCATCCGATTGGACAAATTCTGACCGTTTGCCCCACAGAATCGACCCACTGGGGAAAATAACTTGACGATTGAGCGGTCTTCGTGGTTCGAAAGACGGCTTCGAGCCTACATCTGCATAAACGGATTCTGCATAAGTTCGCGCGCCATCGTGGTCGAATCGCCATGGCCCGTCAAGCAAACGGTATCGGGCGGAAGCGTCTTGGCAAGTTTGGAGAGCGAGCGCATAATCGCCGCCTCGTCACCGCCGGAAAGATCGGTACGACCGTGGCTGCCCGGGAAAAGCGTGTCGCCCACAAAGGCGATGTTCCCCTGCTCGGTCGCGGCGAACAGGACGATGCCGCCCGGCGTATGCCCCGGCGTCTCGATCACCTGCAGGCAGACGTCGCCCACCTCGATTGTATCGCCCTCGGCAAGCAAACGCGTCGGCTCACCCGGATCGGGCGTCTCGATACCCCACATGGCGCGCTGCTCCTCGATATTTGCGCGAGGTACCGTCACGTCCTTAGCGCACAACTCATATAGTGCGCTGTCGCCAACGACAGCTCGAACCCCGGCAACCCCGCCAACATGGTCGGCATGACCGTGCGTGCAGACTGAGCCGAGTACGCGCACCTCGGGATGCGCGGTGCGGATATGCTCCACAAGACGCTCGCCCTCCCACGCCGGATCGACGATTAAGCACTCGTCATTCGAAATCACGGCGTAGCTGTTGGTCTGAATCGGGCCGTTGACGAGCGCCTCAATCGAAGCCGCGCCTCGGGTTGTCAGGTCCAAAGTCATATCGTCCATGCGCATACTCTCCTTCTAAAATACGTTCGAGGCACCAAACGATGCCTCGAACGTAACCAATATCTATGATGCTGAGAGGCTCTCGCACCTACACACGGCGCTTGAGCTGAGCTCCGCCTTCGCCGGGCATAAGACGGCGAGCGTCGTAAACCGAATCGACACTGCTGATGGAAGCCAGCAGCGGATCCAGACCGCTCGCGTCCGAGATCTCGACCATGAAGCGCAGGGTTGCAATACCCTCGCGGTTGGTCGACGTGGCGGCAGAAAGGATATTACCGCCCGCATCGCCAATGGCAATGGTGACATCCTTGAGCAGGCCCATGCGGTCCAGGCACTCGACCACGATCTCGACCTGGAAGAGGGTGTCGGCAGCGCCGTCCCACTCCACATCGATCATGCGCTCGGGATGTTCCATAAGACCCTTGACGTTGGGGCAATTGGCGCGATGCACCGAAACGCCGCGGCCGCGCGTGATGAAGCCCACAATATCGTCGCCCGTCACAGGGTTGCAACAATGCGCCAGACGAACCAGCAAGCCGCTGTTACTCTCGCCCTTGACGATAATGCCGTTGCTGGCGCTCTTGCCGCGCTTTTGCGGCTTGCGGTTGGAGCCGCGGGCAGGCTGCTTAACAACTTCGGCGATTGCCTCGGCCTTGGTGAGCTGTTCCTCGGGTTTGGGGTCCAAGATTTGCTCGACCTTATTGCCCACGGCACGTGGGGCGACTTTACCCGCACCAACCGCGGCAAACAGGTCCTCGAGCTGCTTGTAGTTAAACTGCTCCGCCACGGTGTTGAGCGCACGCGTGGACCGCGGCGTAGAGATGCCGTACCCGCGCTTGCGCAGGTCCTTGGCCAGTATATCGCGGCCGGCAGCAGCGTCATCGTCTTTGGTCGCGGCGGCGAAGTAACGGCGGATCTTTGACTTGGCCGAAGGTGTCTTAACGATCTTGAGCCAATCACGCGACGGCTTAGAGCTCTTGTTGGTCAGGATCTCGACACGGTCACCCGTCTTGATCTCGTGCGTAAGCGGCGCCACCGCACCGTTGATCTTGGCGCCGACGCAGTGGTTGCCGACCTCGGTATGAACGGCGTAGGCAAAGTCGAGCGGTGTAGAGCCGGCACGAAGCGCCATGACCTCGCCCTTGGGCGTAAAGACAAAAATCTCCTGGTCAAACAAGTCGACCTTCAGCGAATGCAGGTATTCCTTGGCGTCGGTAATCTCATCAGACGCAGCCCAATCGAGCGAATGTTTGAGCCAGTTAATCTGGTCGTCCAGACGCTGGGCATCATTGGTCTTAGACGCAGACGATCCGCCCGACTTCTTATATAGCCAGTGGGCGGCAATGCCGTACTCGGCCTGCTCGTGCATCTCGTAGGTACGAATCTGAATCTCGAGCGGACGAGCCGTGGGGCCGATAACCGTCGTGTGGAGCGACTGGTAGTTATTGACCTTGGGCATGGCGATATAGTCTTTAAAGCGCCCGGGCATGGGGTGCCACAGCGTATGCACCGCGCCGAGCGTGGAGTAGCAATCGCGCACCGAATGCGTGATGACGCGCAGTGCCACCAGGTCGTAGATCTCGGAAAATTCCTTGCCCTTGCGCTTCATCTTTTGGTAGATGGACCAATAGTGCTTGGAACGGCCGTTGATCTGGAAGTCCTCCAGGCCAATGCGGTTGAGCTCATCGGTAAGCGTCTTGATGGTCTCGGCAAGGTAGCGCTCGCGGACCTCGCGCGACTCAGCCACCATGCGCGCGATGCGCTGGTAGGCATCGGGCTCCAGGTAGAAGAAGGACAGGTCCTCGAGTTCCCACTTAATAGAGCTCATGCCCAGGCGGTCGGCCAAGGGCGCGTACACGTCCATGGTCTCGCGCGCCTTAAACAGGCGACGATCCTCGCGCAGGGCTGCCAGCGTTCGCATGTTGTGCAGACGGTCGGCAAGCTTAACGATGATGACGCGGATGTCCTTGGACATGGCGAGGAACATCTTGCGCAGCGTGAGGGCCTGTTTCTCGTCCATGCTGTCGACTTCGATGTTGGTGAGCTTGGTCACGCCATCGACGAGCTCGGCCACCGTATCGCCAAACAGGCCGGAAACATCGGCAAGCGAGGTCTCGGTATCCTCGACGGTATCGTGCAGCAGCGCGGCGCACACCACATCGCAGTCCATCTTGAGATCGGCCAAAATGATGGCCACCTCGACGGGATGGTTGATGTACATCTCACCCGAGCGGCGCTTTTGGTTGCAGTGCTTCTCGGCAGCAAAGCAATAGGCCTGCTCCACCTTAGAAAAGTCGTCCTCATTCATATATTTGAGGCACAGGCGCTCCAGCTTGTCGTAGCTGTCCGCCATAATCTCGGGCGGCAGCTCATCGGCATGCTTATAGTGCTCCATCTCCGAGAACGGCTGGAGGGCGGAATCATGGGCGGTACGGGCTGCGGCATCCATCGAGGTCCCCTTCCCCTAGGCCCGCGGTACGATCGGGCGGTTAACTTTGGCTAGCATATCAGAAGCGCACGAATCGAGCGCCCAACTCCGGAAAGCCGAGAACTCCATGCGCGAACGCAAGCCCTCCAAATAGCGAATTGACCTGCTCAATTGCACACGGCCGGGGTTTTCGGCCATCGCGATGCGACGGGTGTCGTCAAACCCCGAAACGCGACAGAAGCCAAGCTCTTCGAAGATTCCCAGGCCACTTTCCACCGAGCGCTCGTCGACCGGCGTGCGAGCATCGATGGCAAGGCACATCTGCGCGATGTCGATATCGCTCGCGCTAAAGGAATCGTCCCCGGTCTTGCCGCGGTTGGAGCGCCACATGGTTTGCAGCGCGCGATAGAGCGTGACGAGCTCGTCGCGCTCAGGCGCATAGCAGTCGAGTAGGCGCTCGTTAATGCGGGCGTCGCGCGACGAATAGAGCAGGTGAATCACGGCGGGCTGTCCATCGCGACCGGCGCGGCCACTCATCTGGTTAAACTCAATCGCGCCAAACGGCATGTGATAGAGCACGACATGGCGAATATCGGGAAGGTTGACGCCCTCGCCAAAGGCCGAAGTCGAGACGATGCAACTGAGGCTGCCATCTCGAAACGCCTCTTCGACGCGGCGGCGATCGGAGCGCGCAAGCCCGGCGTTATAGAACGCGATATGGGTCGCACAGTCTGGTACGCGCTTGCGCAACGTCTTGGCAAGCGCCACGGACTGGTCGCGCGAGTTGACGTAAATGACGGTCTTCTCCCCCGTCGCCACAATCGACACCAGGCGATTTTCGCGGCTCGCAAGGTCGCGATCGTCCTCGAGCTGCAGGTTCTCGCGAACGGTCTCGTCAACCACCGTGCCGGTAATCGGCAATACGCGAGCGAGCTCTGCCACGACCGGAGCCGTCGCGGTGGCAGTCGTGGCCAGAACGACCGGATCGCCCAGGGCCTTGAGGATATCGGGCATGTCGAGGTATGCGCTTCGGTCGCCGCCCTTGGCAAGACCGGCATGATGTGCCTCATCGATAACGACAAAACCGATGCGCCCCGAACGCGCAAAGCGGTCGCGGTGAATAGACAGGAACTCAGGCGTCGTGAGTACGATGCCGGTGCGGCCCGAAGCCAGGCCGGCAAACACGTCATCGCGCGCTGCCTCCACGGTCTCGCCGGTCAACACGCCCACGCCAATGCCGAGCGCAGCCATCGTCGATGAGAGGTGATAGGCCTGGTCGGCAACGAGCGCACGCAGCGGATAGACAAAGATGCTCGCACGCCCACGAAGGACCGTCTCGCGCGCGGCGTGCACGTGGAAAATCAGAGACTTGCCGCGGCCCGTTCCCATAACGGCCAAGACGCTCTTGTGGTCAGCCAGGGCGTCAAGCGCCTCAACCTGTGCGCGGTGCGGCTGGTTCGATCCGATAAAGCTGTGAATGAGCGAGCGTGTGAGCTCGGTATAGGAAAGCTGGGCGAGCGTTTGGCGCTTGCGGGACTCCAGACGAAGACCGGCGTCCGCAGGCTCCACGCCGCGGCGAAGCTCACATGCCGGGTCGTCAACGCTGGGCGCCGTGGTATCGCGGACCAAGACATCCTTGATCATGAGCTTTGGCTTTACGCGACCTTGCCAATGCTCGGCCACGGCCTCGAACACCAAGTCGACGGCGCTGTCGCAATTGATGAGCCTATCGATCTGCGGCACGCGAAACATGATGGCCGGCACACTCGCGGCGCCATCGGTCGCCACAAAGCGCATGTGCTCGCCGGTTTTGCCCACCACGGCGCGATCGCACATCGTCACGCCCTCGGCGGCCAGAAGCGGCACCTTATTGCCCTGGCCAAACGGCTCAAGACGAGAAATCTGCTCGATAGTCTCGATATTCAGCTCGGAGAGGTCGACGGTGGCGGCAACCTCGTCGGTGTCCTCAAAGTCCTCGGCGGGAAGCTCGGACAGCACGGCGGAAAGGCGACGACGGAACTCATCGAGCTTGGACGCCTCGATGGTCACGCCCACCGCACCGGCATGCCCGCCGCGGCGAATCAGCAGGTCGGAGCAACGCTCGACGGCGTCGAACAGGTTGACTTTGCCCACCGAGCGGCCCGATCCGCGTGCAATGCCGTCCTCAATCGAGAAGAGCAGCGCCGGCACGTGGTAGCGATTGGTCAGGCGGCTCGCCACGATGCCCTTGACGCCCTCGTGCCAGCCCTCACCGCCCACGACGATTGCGCGCCCGCCGTCATAAGTCTCCTCGACCTTCGCCATGGCATCGCGCGTAAGCTCGGCCTCGATCTCGCGGCGTTGGCGATTGATTTCCTCGAGCTCGGCGGCAAGAGCGCTCGCTTCGATGGGGTCGCGGGCAAGCAGCAGGTCGAGCGCCAGCTTGGGATCAGCCATGCGGCCGGCAGCATTCAGACGAGGGATGAGCGAAAACGACAGGCCGTCGGCCGTAATGGTAGAAAGGTCGGCCTTGGCAAGTGCGGCAAGCGCGATATAGCCGGGGCGGGCCGTCACGCGCATCTGCTGGATGCCCTCGGCGACCAGTGCGCGATTCTCGGGCGTGAGCGGCATCATGTCGGACACGGTGCCCAGCGCTGCGACCTCTATCAGCGAACGCCAATACGACGGCTTGCCCAAACGCTCGCCCAGGACCTGCACCAGCTTGAGCGCCACGCCGGCACCGGCAAGCTCGCGCGAGGGACCCTCGTCCTCGAGCTTGGGGTCGGTCAGGGGCACGCCCTGCGGCACCTGGTCGGAGGGCTCGTGATGGTCCGTGACCACCAAATCGATCCCCAGGCTCTCCAGATAGGAAATCTCTTCCTTGGCGGCAATACCGTTATCGACGGTCACAATCAGGTTGGGTTGGGCGAGCTCGTTGACGCGGTCGAGCGCCGCACGCGACAGGCCGTAGCCCTCGTCAAAGCGATGCGGAATAAACGGCGTGACATCGGCGCCAAACGTGCGCAATGCCTCGGTCAACAGGCAGGTCGACGTAATACCGTCAACATCAAAATCGCCAAAGACCGCAATGTGCTCGTGGCTGCGAATAGCGCGCTCAACGCGGTCGGCGACGACCGCCATGCCCGGAATAACGAGCGGGTCGGCCCAGTCGCGATCGAGCGAAGGCGTCAAAAACAGCTGGCCTTCTTCGATGGATGTAATGCCGTGCGCAACCATAATGCGCGCCACCAGCCCGGGTATGCCCAGGCCAGCCGAAAACTCCTTTTCGAGCTCGGGGTTTTGCCGAGCGACCGCCCAGCGATGCGTCGTCTTAAGCGATGACATAGGCGCCCACCCCCGATAGGGGCAGGTCGCCGCGATACCTCTCACGGTTCATAGCGATGAGTCCTCTGTGTATGCCCGCTTCGGCAGGCAGATCTGTTGAACGGATTTATTATACCGTGCGGCACGGACGCACAACGTCCAGCACGCCGCGGTTTCGATAAACGAGGGCGGTAATAGCCTCGAAATATTCGAGCGTTTCTGACGCACGGACGCATGCGAGCGTCTAGCATATCCATTCAAAACGGATTCACGAGCAAAGGGAGTCACAAGAGCATATGAAGCAATGGGTTGGACTGGGCAAGTTTCTCGCGGGGCACATGCAGGTCATCGTTCCGATTTGCGTGACGCTCGGCGTGCTCTTTCCCCAGCAGATCGGCGTGCTCAAGCCAATCGTTCCCGCCCTGTTTGCCTTTATGACGTTCCAAGGTGCGCTCAGCAACACCTTTCACCAGGTGGCCGAGGTGTTCCGCCGTCCCCTACATTTGATTTTGGCGTTATTTGTCTCGGCCGTGCTCATCCCCATCGCGGCATATGCCATGGGCTCACTGTTCTTTGGTTCCAACCCAAACCTTGTCTGCGGCATCGTGCTCGAGTACAGCGTACCCGTGGCAGTCACCGCCTTTATGTGGATTAGCATGTTTGGCGGCAACGGCCCGCTCGCGCTCACCATCATCCTGACGTCCTCGGTCATCTCGCCCGTCACGATTCCGCTC
Organism: uncultured Collinsella sp.; assembly: GCA_902490365.1. Lineage (GTDB taxonomy): Bacteria > Actinomycetota > Coriobacteriia > Coriobacteriales > Coriobacteriaceae > Collinsella. Next base: position 10,237 of record CABUDQ010000038.1, read on the forward strand.
ACGCTTAAGCTCCTGCTGGGTGCCACCGTTGCAATCGATGTTCCGGGCATGATGCAGAACATGGCCTTTATGATCGCCATCCCCGCCGTGCTCGGCATCGTGATCAACGAGTTCACGCGCGGATGGGGACACGAGAAACTCTCCCCCGCGCTTTCGCCCGCCTGCAAGTTCATGATGATGGGTGTCATCGCCTCCAACTCCACCGCCATGAGCGAGTACGTGCTGCACATGAATGCGGTGCGCCTGGAAGTCGCCCTCTTTATTTTGACCTTCGCCATCAGCGGCTTTGTCGTCGGCATTCTGGTCGCCCGCGCGTTGCACCTGCCGTATAGCGAGACGACCACCATGTGCTTTACCTGCGGCATGCGCAATATCTCTTCGGGCGCCGTCATCGCCACGCAGTATTTTCCCGGCGAGGTCGTGTTTCCCGTCATGTGCGGAACGCTGTTTCAGCAGGTGCTCGCCTCGGTTATCGGACATCTCTTTGAGCGACTGACCGGCGAGGAGCGCGCCGCCCAGCGCAAGCGCGTCGAGGCCGGCCGCGACGCCATGGCACGCTAGACTGTCCGCATTACGCGGGTGTTAGTCTTGCTATACGAGCGTTTCCAGATGCGCACGCAGACGCTCAGCATCGATATCGAGCGTCGTCTCGGCATTGACTTGGGCCAAACGATAGCCGACAAAGTAGGGCGAAACCACCCAACGCGGCAGCGCCTTGGCAATGGTCCGACCGCCCAGGTGATAGAAGAACAAGTTGTACGACTCTGCGCGACCACCGTGGTGCTCGTTTAGGATATAGCGCAGAGCTACCTGGATCGCATCGGCAAAGAGATCCGCCTCGGCTTGGTCTCGTGCGTCATCGCTGGCGGCGATTCCCTGCGGGGCTGAAACGTTGATCTCAAAGAACCCCATGATCGGTTCGGTTGAGATATTGACCGAGATTCTCCCCTGTTGCCAGACATTGATGCCTTCGAAATTGGCAGAAGTCAGCGAAGTGTAGCCGTCTTCCTGCTCCAAACCCACAATCTGCATGTGCGGATGAACGAGACTACCGCCCGAGAGCGGACCCTTGTTCTTGTACATGAGAACGCTGCGATACTGCTGTGAATCGATCATCTGCTGCCAGCAACCCAGGGCAAACCGTATCACATGGTGGAGTTCATCCGGCTCATAGATCACCAGGTCGGCATCGTGATCGGCCGACTCGATCAGCACGGTTTGACGGGTGGCGCGCAGGGTCTTGAACTTATTCTCGAGCCAGATGCAGTCACCATCGCGCCGGATGATATCGGCAAGTTCCTCGGTATCGCAAAAGGGACACGCGGTGCCAGGGCGCCGGTTGTCGTCGGGCTTACCGTTCGCCTGCTGAACGTCAAATACCAGCGCCACGGGTTACGCCTCCAGCGGCACGATCTTGGTGCCATGGAGCTCGGAGACGCTCAATGCCGCCGCCACGGTATCGCGGTTGGCCGTAGAAATGCCGCCGCCGGGAAGGATGGTCAGGCGGTCGCCCGCATACTCGACAAGACGCGACAGGTGCTCCAGGTTGTCCTCGATCGGCGTTCCGGCAGCACCACCATGCGTCAGGATGCGCGTGATGCCGCAGTCGGCGAGTGTGTCAATGGCGTCCAGCTGAGCCTCGGGCGAGAGCTGGTCAAAGGCCATGTGGAAGGTGATATCGATGGCCCCGCGCTTGCACTCCTCGGTCGCGCAGCCCGTAGCCATCACGAGGGCGCCGAGGGTGAGCTCGTCGAGCGCCCAGCCGCCGGCACAGGGCTTGCAGCAGCCAAAGACCAGGCCGTCAACGCCGGCGCTCACGGCAAGACCCAAGTCCATCTCCATCATGCGCAGCTCGTCCTGGTTGTAGTGAAAGTCACCGCCACGCGGGCGAATCATGCACATCACTCGCGCGTCATGCTCGTGAGCATAGCTGACCGTAGTGCTGATAACGCCGGCCGAGGGCGTGGTACCACCGACGGCAAGGTTGTCGCACAACTCGATGCGCTTAGCACCGGCATCGATAGCCGCCGGCACACGCTCAAAGTTCTCGGCACAAAACTCGTACAGCATAGATAGCCCCCAGGAGACATTTCGATTTCCACACGGCATTGTCGCACGTTAAATAGCAACCCGCACGATGGAACAAAACCTTGACAAGGAGTGTCCCAAAGTGCCGGCACATAAGGAACGTCCCCAGGTGCCACCTTGAGCGATGGGTACTCATTTAAGTACGTCCCCAATGAGTACCCGCAGGGGACAGACAGACCGGACTCCCTATACGACAACAGTTGACATCATATACTATGTGTCATATAGTAGGTGTTACACAGTATACTACGAAAGGAGGTGTGCGGATGGAGGCACAGATGAAGCGCGGCTTCCTCGAGGCCTGCGTGCTCGCGGCCGTCTCGGGCGAGGAATCCTACGGCTATCAGATCGTGAAGGACGTGCCCGCGAGTATGGGGCTCACGGAATCCACGCTCTATCCGTTGCTCAAGCGCCTGGAGAAGGCGGGCTGCATCACCGCGCGCTCCGCCGAGCACAACGGGCGGCTGCGGAGGTACTACCGCATCACGGACGCCGGGCGCGAGCGTATCGCCGAGTTCCTCGCCGAATGGCCATCCGTGCAGGAGATCTACCGTTACGTGGAGGGGGCGCACCATGACGCGCGATGAGTTCTTGAACCGGCTGGGCGAGCTTCTGGCCTGCCTGCCGGCAGATCAGGTAAAGGAAACGCAGGAGTTCTACGCGGAGGCCATCGCCGACCGTATGGAGGACGGCATGACGGAGGCCGAGGCTGTGGCCGCCATGGGCACGCCCGGTGAGGTCGCCGAGGCAACGCTCGACGAACTGCCCGCCGTGCCGCGCGCGATCGCGAGGACCAAGCGCAAGAGCACGGCACTTCTATGGGCGCTCGCCATCGTGGGCTCTCCGGTATGGATTCCGCTGCTGCTCGCGTTCGTCGCCGTTGCCGCTGCAGTCTACATCTGTATTTGGGTTCTTGCGCTCTGCGTGTGGATCGTGGCCGCGGCATTCGGGGGCGCGGGCCTGGTAGGGCTCCTGTTCGCCGTGGACGGCATCATTATCGGGCATGTTCCGTACGTTTTGGCCTCGATGGGAATGGGATTCGCTTCCATCGGTGTGGCGCTCCTCACGGGAGCCGGCGCCTGGACGGCGTCCAAGCAGATCGCGCGCCTCTCTGCCCTTTGGGCGAAGAAAGCCGTTTCGCCCTTCTGGAAAGATCGAGGCAATAAGAGCCGCATGGGCGCTGAAGCGGCGCCGCTCACGGCATAGGAAGGAGTGCAAACATGTCCAGCGTAAAAAAGATTTACCTTGCCGTAGCGGGTGGGCTTGTTGCCACGGGGCTCGTCCTGGCTGCTATCGGATTTGTGGCCTCCGGCTTTAACCTCGCTGTGTTCAACACGCAGATCGACCTGCGCGATGACACCATCATTCTGGGTGGTGTTGAAATAGACGACCCGACAGGGCTTCCACTCATCGAGCAGCTTGCCGAGGTCGGCGAGATCCATATTGGATCTGCAACGACTGGTTCGTCTTCTCCTCGCAAATGATCGAGCTCGTAGCAGCCGTCCCCCCCTTCGGGCGCACCACGACGGGCATGAGCACGCCGCGCTCGGAGCCTTTTTGCGAGACCTTCCGTCACGCTCTTCCTGCGTGGTGAACCGGTCATCGACCGACGAGAGGCTGATGGGAATCTCTCGACTTCGGGCCAATCCCGCTCACCGATCTGGTCTTCCTTCGTGATGCGCACATAAGCGAGCAGACACCGTGCAGTGCTTCAGCGCGGCCGCACTTCCACGTCTATGACGGAGGTGCCCGGCGGCGTCTTGGCAATCCCCTTGTTTGCAGGCGTTAACGCGTGGGGATCGCCCACTCGGGGGTCGAGGCCGCCGAGGACGGCGGCGAACCTCGCGGTGTCATTCGACATCGCGAGGTTCCCGGACCATGACCACCTGGCCTCGTACCGCGGCATAGCCCCAAGGGTGAGGAGCTTCGGCACGTCGATCAGGGCGCCCGCGCAGCGTCGGCCGGTCCGCCGTTCGGTAGAACGGCGGAACCGCCTAACCGCCCAAGTAAGCTTTGCGGACGTTGTCGTCGTGCAGGAGCTCTTGGCCGGTGCCGGTCATGGTGATCTTGCCGGTCTCGAGCACGTAACCGCGTGTGGCGATGGAAAGCGCCATCTGCGCGTTTTGCTCGACCAGAAGCACCGTGGTACCGGCCTTGTGCAGGTCCTCGACAATCTGGAAGATCTGCTCAATCAGAATCGGCGCCAGACCCATGGAAGGCTCATCGAGCATGAGCAGCTTGGGGTTGCTCATAAGGGCGCGCCCCATAACGAGCATCTGCTGTTCGCCGCCCGAAAGGGTGCCGGCGACCTGGCGACGGCGCTCCTTCAGGCGCGGGAACTGCTCGTAGACGCGCTCAAGGCCCGGAGCCACCGTGGACTTGGGCTGCGTGTAGGCGCCCATCTCCAGGTTCTCCTCGACCGTCATCTGCAAAAAGGCGCGACGGCCCTCGGGAACCTGGGCCAGGCCCTTGCCCACCAGTTTATCGGCAGGCGTATGGGTAATGTCCTCGCCCATAAACTTGATGGAGCCGGTCTTGGAACGCAGCAGGCCCGAGACGGTTTTAAGCGTCGTGGACTTACCGGCGCCGTTCGCGCCGATCAGGGCCACGATCTCGCCCTCGTTGACGTTAAAGGAGATGTCCTTGATGGCGTGGATAGCGCCGTACCAGACGTTGATGTTGTAGACGGAAAGCATCGGCTCTGCCATTTAGTTCTCCCCCTTATCCTGCTTGCCCAGATATGCCTCAATTACGGCATCGTTGTTCTGGATCTCCTCGGCCGTGCCCTTGGCGATGACCTTACCAAAGTTGAGCACGCAGATGCCCTCGCAGATGTTCATGACGAGCGACATATCATGCTCGATAAGCATAATGGCGATGCCAAAGGTGTCGCGGATCTTGACGATGTTCTCCATGAGCTCCGCGGTCTCGGACGGGTTCATGCCGGCGGCAGGCTCGTCGAGCAGCAGCAGTTTGGGGTTGGTGGCAAGCGCGCGGACGATCTCCAGACGACGCTGGGCGCCGTAAGGCAGCGAGCCGGCCTGCTCGTTTGCCAGGTGCTCCATATCAAAGATGGACAGCAGCTCCATGGCGCGCTCGTGGGCGGCCTTCTCGTGCTTCCAGTACGTCGGCAGACGCAGCACGCCCTCAAAACCAGAGTAGCGCTCCTGGTTGTGCAGGCCGACCTTAACGTTGTCCTCCACCGTCATGGTGTTGAACAGGCGAATGTTCTGGAACGTACGGGCGATACCCATACGGTTGACCTGATAGACCGACTTGCCCGAGGTGTCCTCGCCGTCGAGCAGGATAGTACCGTGCGTGGGCTGGTACACCTTGGTGAGCAGGTTGAAGACCGTGGTCTTACCGGCACCGTTGGGACCGATCAGACCGGCGATCTCGGTCTTACCGATGGTCAGGCTAAAGTCGTCGACTGCCTTAAGGCCGCCAAATTCAATGCCCAAGTGGATGCACTCGAGCGCCGGGCGCTGGCCCAGGTCGCGGTCGGGAACGATGGCGCCAGAAGGATACGGGACCATCTTGCCCTTGTTGAACTCAAACTTACTGGGCATCGGCTGCCACCTCCTTCTTGGAAGCAAAGCGGTCCTTAATGCGTGCGAAGAACGACTTGAGCTGCGGGTTGTTGGTAAAGATCATGACCAGGATCAGCACGATGGCGTAGATGAGCATGCGGTAGTCCGAGAACTGACGGAGCAGCTCGGGAAGCACCGTGAGCAACGCCGCCGCGATGACGGAGCCGCGCATATTGCCCAGACCGCCCAGGACCACGAACACCAGGATGAGGATGGACGTGTTGAAGTCGAACTTGGTAGCGGAAAGCTGCGAGAAGTTACCGCCGAAGAGGGCTCCGGCAGCGCCGGCGAGAGCGGCGGAAACCACGAAGGCGATCATGCGGTACTCGGTGACGGAGATGCCCACGGACTCGGCAGCGATCTTGTTGTCGCGCACGGCCATAATGGCACGGCCGGTACGGCTGCGAACCAGGTTGAGTACGATCACGAGCGCAACCATGACCAGGATGGCACCGGCGAGGAAGGTCGAGTACGTCGACACGCCCGAGGCGCCCTGCGCGCCCTTGATGATGGCGGTGCCGTCCTCGAGCAGGTGCAGGTCGTCGATCGTGGAGTTACCCGTGATGTTAAAGATCACGTGCAGGCCGCGGGAGTCGACGCCCACGATAAGGCAAGTAACGATCTCTTTGATGATCTCGCCAAAAGCCAGGGTCACGATGGCCAGATAGTCGCCGCTCAGGCGCAGGACCGGGATGCCGATCAAGAAGCCCAAGATGGCAGCGGCGATAGCACCGACCACGATGCTGATGATAAGGCGCACCGGATCGGAGGGAACGGCGCTCTCGAGGGCGACCGCGGTGACGATGCCCGTGTAGGCGCCGACGCTCATAAAGCCCGCGTGGCCCAGCGACAAGTCGCCCGCGATGCCGACGACGAGGTTGAGGGAGATGGCCATGACGATATAGGCCGTGATGGGAACCAGCTGACCGGCGATCATGCGCGGAATCATGTGGTTGGACTGCATAAAGAACACGATGGCGAACGCCACAAGGCACATGGCGTACGTAACAAAGTCGTGACGCGTCTGCTTGTCTTTAAGAAACTTCATAACGCTCACCTACACCTTCTCGGGGACGTACTTGCCCAAGAGGCCGGCAGGCTTGACGAGCAGGACGATGATCAAAACACCAAAGACGATGGAGTTGGCAAGGCTCGTGGAAATGTAGGCCTGCGCCATCGCCTCGATGATGCCGATGAGAATGCCACCGACAAAGGCACCGGGGATGGAGCCGATGCCGCCGAAAACGGCAGCGTCGAAGGCCTTGATGCCAGGCATGGCGCCCGTGGTGGGCTGCAGGACCGGCGAGTAGGAGCACAGGAGCACACCGGCGATGGCAGCAAGGGCGGAGCCGATAGCAAACGTCATCGAGATGGTGCGGTTGACGTTGATGCCCATGAGCTGAGCGGCGGCTTTGTCCTCGGACACGGCACGCATTGCCTTGCCCATCTTGGTCTTACCTGTAAAGAACATCAGGCCGGCCATGATAACCAGGCAGGCGACGATGGTGACGAGCGATACGGCGCTCACGTTAAACTTGGCCAAGAACTCCGGCACCGGGAAGGTGACGAGCGAAGTGAAGTTCTTGGGCGTGGCGCCCCACAGAAGCTGCGCGGCATTCTGCAGGAAGTAGGACACGCCGATGGCCGTGATCAAAACGGCCAGCGGGCCTGCTTGGCGCAGCGGCTTATAGGCCAGACCCTCAATGAGAACACCGAGAACCGTGCAGACAACGCAAGAGAGAATTACAGATGCCCAGCCCGGGAGGCCGAGATACGACGTGGCACAGAACGAGACATAGGCACCGACCATGATGACGTCGCCGTGAGCGAAGTTGAGCATCTTGGCGATACCGTAGACCATGGTGTAGCCCAACGCGATGATGGCGTAGACGCTGCCCATGGACAGGCCGTTGACCAGGTATTGGATAAAGACCGTCATGTTCCACATCCCCCTTTCGAATAGGTTTCCAGTTAATGTATGAAACAGGGACGTTACACTGTCCCTAGATACCAAGCAAGCAGGGAAGGCCAAAACCTCCCCTGCCTGGGATCAAAACCGCTCTATGTAAGGCGGCTTATTAGGCCTGTACGTACTTGCCGTCGGTGATGACGTACGCCGTGGGCTCCTTCTGGACCTGGCCCTTATCGTTCCAGGTAAGCTTGCCGGTCAGACCGTCAACGGTAATCTTGAGCATAGCCTTGGACAGTTTATCAGCGACCTCGGTCGGGTCGGCGTCGACACCAAGACCGGCCTCTTTGAGGGCCTCGGCCACCGCGTGCACGCCGTCGTAGGCGTCGGCGGCAAACTGGTCGGGAGTATCGCCGTACTTATCCTTGTAAGCGTTGACGAAGTCGGCGTTCTTCTCGTCGTCGGCGGAGAACGGGGTCATGAGCAGCAGACCCTCGGCAAGAGAGGTGTCGAAGCCCTCAACGCCCAGGATGCCGTCCATGCCGTCGCAGCCCATCATCTTGACGTCGTAGCCCATGTCCTTGGCGTTCTTGAGCAGGACGGACGCCGGCGTGTAGTAGATCGGCGCAAAGATCATGGTGGCACCGGCCTGCTTGGCCTTGGTCAGCTGGTTGGTAAAGCTCGTGGCGGAGTCGTCCTTAAAGGTCTCCTCGTCAACAACCTCGAGCTTGGACTCAGCGGCCTGGGCCTTAAAGGAATCCGCGATGCCCGAAGAATAGGCGTCGCCAGAGTTATAGAACAGCACGAACTTCTCGTCCGCATACTTCTGCGCCAGGAACTTGGCAGCGTTGACACCCTGGTTGGGGTCGGTAAAGCAAACCTGGAAGACGCAATCCTTGCCGTCGGTGACGTCCTCGGAGGACGCGGACGGGGTGATCATGAACGTCTTGGGGTCGTTACCACACTCGGCGGCAACGGCAACCGACGCACCCGTGGTGGTCGGGCCGACGAGGGCCTGCATGCCCCAGTCGAGCAGAGTATTAAAGGCGTTGACGGCCTTCTCACCGTCGGCCTGATCATCCTCGGCCTTGCTGGCAAGCGGCAGCTCCTTGGTCGAGAAATCCTTGCAGCCAAGCTCGACGCCCTGGGTAACGGACTTGCCGTAGGACGCGTTAGCGCCGGTCAGCGGGCCGATGGTGCCGATCTTAAACGAAGCGTCGCTCGAAGCGGAACCGCTGTCGCCGCCGTTGGAGGAGCAACCAGCTAGAATGGACATCGCCCCCAGACCTGCTGCGCTCGCGATAACGCTCCTGCGATTCATAACAGGGTTTAATGACTTACCGGTGAGGCTCGACATGCGGCTCTCCTCTCAAATCTCGTCGGGTTTTGGTTACCCGACAGGCCATCCTTCGCCGTGTTCGGCGTTCGCAAAATAGTAGACGCTTTAGTTGAGAAAAGTGGCGATTATTTCAACTTTTCTTTTGTTTTGTCCGTTTATCCATAATTATGCGTATTTCTATTGGTTTATGCAGTTTAGCCACTTTATTGTGTAAAAGTAATGTTTCCATTCCGTTACAAGCGCCCCTGTCCTGATTAAAACAGCCTCACCGACCGCGTTTTGTACGCACCTATGCGGCGATGTACTTGCCGTCCTAAATCACCGAAGTCAGCGTTCTTCTCGCCGTCGGCGGAGAACGGTGACATGAGCAGCACACCCTCGGCAAGAGAGGTGTCGAAGCCCTCGGACCGTTCATGCCGTCTCTTGCGGTACAGGGCAAACCTTATGGTGCAAACGTTGACAGTTTGTTACGGAGTTCCGTTTGTAGCGAGCATGTTTCCAATGTTTCCGCAGCGTTTCGGGGGTGTCGTTTTGTGCGACTCCTGTTGCCTGGCGAGCACACGCCCTCGGTTCACGCTAGAATGCACTCAACCTTTAAGCGGTTAATCCATCCATAAGATGCACGAAGGAGCTATCTATGAGCGAATCCCTGCGCACCGCGAACGTCGGTCTGATCGGTCTGGGAACCGTCGGCGGCGGCGTGGCCCGTCTGATCAAGAGCCACCACGATGAGTACCTGGCAGCCTACGGCATCGACCTTAAGCTGACCCGCGCCTGCGCGCTTGCTTGGGAGCAGGCCGAGGCAGCTGGTATTGAGCGCGAGGCCTTTACGAGTGACTGGCGTGACGTCGTCACCGACCCCGCCGTCGACATCGTCGTCGAGCTGATCGGTGGCGAGCATCCCGCAACCGAGATCTTCACCACCGCCTTTGAGCACGGCAAGCACGTCGTCTCTGCCAACAAGGCCCTGCTGGGCCGTCACGTCGAGACGCTTGCCGAGAAGGCGCGCGCGTGCGGCGTGCAGATTAAGTGCGAGGCCAGCTGCGGCGGCGGTATCCCCATCGTGAGCACGCTCGAGCACGACCTGGTGGGCAACAAGATCCTGACCATCGCCGGCATCCTCAACGGCACCACCAACTATATCCTGTCGCGCATGGACGCCGAGGGCGCCGATTACGCTGACGTGCTCGCCGACGCCCAGGCCAAGGGCTATGCCGAGGCCGACCCGTCCGCCGACGTCGACGGCTTCGATGCCGCCAGCAAGACGGCCATCCTCGCCTCCATCGGCTTTGGCACCCGCGTTACCACCGATGATGTGTACCAGCAGGGTATCCGCACCATCGGTGCCGAGGACATCGCCCAGGCCCGCGAGCTCGGCTACACCATTAAGCTGCTGGGCATCGCCCGCAACACCGACGCCGGCGTCGACGTCCGCGTGCATCCCACGCTGATCCCCGCCGACCACATGCTTGCCAAGGCCAACGGCGCCATGAACGCTGTCTACGTGGTAGGCGACGCCGTGGGCGAGACCATGTTCTACGGTGCCGGCGCAGGCTCTTTCCCCACCGCGAGCGCCGTCGTGGGCGATATCCTGTCGCTCTCCGAGCAGATCAGCCGTGGCGTAGCCCCGCTGCCCGAGATTGAGCCCTATGGCCACAACCTCGCCTTTAAGCCCATGAACGAGCTCCAGACCAAGTACTACGTGCGCCTGAAGGTCGCCGACCGCGTGGGCGCCCTGTCCGAGACGGTCGACATCTTTGCCAAGCACAACATCTCGATCTCGCTCATCAATCAGGTCGAGGATGGCAAGTCGGGCGTCAGCGATGCCTGCTCGGTTATCTTCCTGACGCACCGCGCGCTCGAGAAGGACGTCCAGGCTGCCGCCGCCGAGCTTGCCAACGTCGACTGCGTGGCCGAGGTCGCCAACGTCCTGCGTATCGAGGACGTCGAGGCCTGGACCGAAGGCGTTATGGCCAACTAGCCCAACGCTCGCCTAGCAATACGCGCCTTGAGGGCTCCCGTCCGATGTGGGACGGGAGCCCTTTTGTCTCCTGCCCCAAGCACAACGGCAGAGCATATTTGCGCGAGCCGCTCATCGGTAACGCGGGCTACCGTTCACCGATATGCAAACGCGACCGATTCCGGCTACCGCTACGCTGTGCTGCGAATGTCCGCCCGCGATGAGAGGAAGCACCATGTTG
>CABUDQ010000039.1 GCA_902490365.1 uncultured Collinsella sp.
TTTCGATATGCGGGGGCTGATTATTTTTTATGTAATGGGGACACGGCTGCTACTTCCTTGAAGACCGTGCATCTAACTTTGGTCAGCCAAGATTACATTGCTGGGGCCGGGGCGCCTGTCTTGTTTTGAGAAGTTCGCGAAGCCCACTTCTCAAAACAAGACAGGCGCCCCGGCCCTCGTGGAATAGATAAGGGGGAAGCATGAGCTTTACGAGTGTGGCGCTTCAGATGTTGGCGGTTTCGCTGCCTATTTTGTTGGGGTGGTGTATCGCCAAGCTGGGGTTTATGAAAGCGGAGTTCGAGCGCGAGCTGTCGCATCTGCTGTTGCAGGTGGCGCTACCGTGCTTGGTGCTTTCGTCAGCGCTGGGCGATGATGTGAAGCTTCCGAGCATTGCCGAGACGTTTTCGCTCATGGGTCTGTCCTTTGTGATGTATGTGGTGGCGACCGTTATCGCGTTTGCTGTCACCGCTACTCTTCGCGTTCCCAAAGGGACAGAATGCTCGTATCGCTTCGCCGTGCTTTTCGGTAATGCCGGGTTTATCGGTTTTCCGGTTATTTCGGCGGTGTTGGGAAAACAAGCGCTGTTGTATGCATCGATTGCGCTTATCCCCCTAAACCTTCTTATGTTTACCGTCGGTGCCATGTTATTTAGCGGAATGGATGGCGGCCTTAAAAAGCAGATGCGCAATATTGCCGCCTGCTGCAAGAGTCCTGGTCTCATTGCAAGTGCTGTTGTGCTTGGGATCGTGCTAACCGGATGGACCGATTGGGGCGTGTTGGGCGACTCGATTTCCATCGTTGGCACCATGACCACTCCAGCGGCATTGTTGCTCATGGGATCGTCTGTCGCCAAGTACCGTCCGCTCGAGATGCTTACCAACTGGCGCGCCTATGTCGCCGTGGCGTTTCGCCTGATTGTCGTGCCGGTGGCATGTCTTGCCGTCGCGCGCTTGTGGCCCGGCATGACGCCCATGTTTATCGCGACGCTTGTGCTCGAGATGGCAATGCCGGTGGGCAGCAACGGTACGCTGTACTGCCTTCAATACGGTAAGGATGCACGCCCCATGATGCAGTGCACGTTTTTGTCGATCATTTGCTCCATTCTGACCATCCCGCTCGTAGCCACGCCGTGCGGGTAGGCATCCGGGACGGTCTCGCGCTGGGGCCTTGCCCGCCGGGCAAGGCCCTCTCGACCGTTTCGATATGCGGGGGCTGATATTTTTTAATGTAATGGGGACTTGGCTGTTGCTGCCTTGTGGATCGTGCATCCAACTAGGGTCAGCCAAGATTACATCGCCGGGGCCGGGGCGCCTGCTTTGTTTTGAGAAGTTCGCGGAGCCCACTTCTCAAAACAAAGCAGGCACCCCGGCCCTCGTCCGTGAACTTTTCCGCTGGGCGAGCCATAGAGGCCGCGTACCGATAGGGTAAGGCGGCGACTTGAAATTGGTGCTATATTTAGCTCGAGTTGTTAAGTGTTAGTACGGGAGGCTGATATGGGGCTGTTCAAGAAGAAAAACCCGCAGGATGCCTTTGATCCCGATGTGTTTACCATCACGGATACGATTTTGGACCCGCCGCGGTTTACATTTTTGCCGGCTATCTATCAGGATGCCACGCGCCGCAAGTGGGCCGTGCATCAGCGCGGCGGCGAGCCGAAGATTTTTGACTATGCGGACGTGTTGCAGTGCGAAGTGGCCGAGGCGGGCGATCCGGAGGCCGATGAAACGGTCTCTAAACAGGAATTTGCCCAGCGTATTCTGGCAAATCCCGCTAAGGCGGCAAAAATGAACGCTGCCAAGCGTAATATGTGTCTTGGTATGGGCGTTGTTGTGGCGGTTCAGACGGGAAAAGACGAGGTTTCCAAATTAGAGATTCCCGTTATGACCGACGAAGTCAAACGCGATTCAAGCCTATATAAGTCGTATCGGAATGTCGCCGAGAAGATCAAGGCCGAATTTGATGCCATGGGAGGGCTGGTCTAATTTTGGCGGCATACGTTTCTGAATGAGGAGTCTGTGCAATGGCAGGCGAATCTTATGCAATTCCCCCTAAAGATCGTGCTGTTGAGGGAATTCTATGGTATATCCAGCACCATCAGCTTGCCGGCGGCGATCGCCTGCCGGCCGAGCGCGTGCTGTGCGAAGAGATCGGCGTTTCGCGTACGGCGTTGCGCGCCGGTATCACGCGGCTCATCTCGTGCGGAACGCTCGAGAGCCGTCGCGGATCGGGTACGTACGTGTGTCCTCCTAAGCCGCTGAACATCTTCCAGGAAACGTATAACTTTTCCGATGCCGTGCGGACTGCCGGCCTGCATCCCTCTTCTCGTCTGGTTTCCACCGAGACCATCGAGGCGGATAAGACGCTTGCCGACAAGCTTGGGGTGGCTATAGGCGCTCCTTTGCTCCGCATGCAGCGCGTTCGACTTATTGAGGGCGAGCCGGCGTCAATCGAGACGGCTCACGTTAACCTGTCCCTGTGCCCATCGCTTCCCGAGCACGATTTTGAGTGCGAGAGCCTTTACGATGTCTTGCTCAAAGAAGGTGGCGTGCGTGTTGAGCATGGACGTGAGCATATCTCCATCTCGCGTTTGAACGCCGAAGAGGCCGAGCTGCTCCAACAAGAAGAGGGAACGCCGGTGTTCTATGAGAGCACGATGGAATTTGATAAGGACATGCGTTTTGTGGAGCATTGCAAATCGGTGATTTTGCCCACAAAGTTCCGCTTTGCCGACAACGGCGAAAAGAACGGCATGAGGAGCGTGGCAGGTGAACAATGGCTGAAACAGTAGATGCCACCCCGGTTTATATGCGCATTCGACGCCGCATCGAGGAGCGTATCGAGCGCGGTATATATCCCACGGGTTCCATGATTCCGTCCGAAAAAGACCTCGCCGAGGAATTTGGTACGACACGCTTGACCATCCGAAGTGCTGTCGATGAGCTGGTTCGGCGTGGGCAGATTCGACGCGTCCGCGGAAAAGGCGCGTTTGTGGCACAGAAGGTGCCCGTTGCCTACGAGCGAACGGGAGGCTTTCGCGAATCGGTTCGTGCTTCGGGCGGCGAGCCGTCCGTCCGTATCCTCGCGCGTTCCAAGCGTTATGCGGGCCCATATTATGCCAACCTGTTTGGCATTGCCGAGGATGATTTGCTGTATTCGATTCGGCGTTTGAACTGCGTCAACGGCGATCCCGTATCGATTGAGACGGCGTTCATCCCGTGCCTGCTGTTTCCCACAATCGAAGATATTGACGTGTCGGTCTTCAGTTTGTACGAGACCTATGAGATGTTGGGCCGAAAGCCGGTCATGGCGCAGGAAAAGCTCGATATCGAAGCGCTGGGCGCGCGAGATGCCGGCCTGCTTGGACTGGAGCAGGGCGATCTTGCCTTGACGCTGGAGTGCGTGAGCTTCGATGCGAGCGGCCAGGCGATCGAGTACGTCAAGTCGTTTAACCGCGGCGATGCGGGTGGATATACCTATACGTACTAGCTGGTTTTTTTGCATAACGGGCTGAAAAGCTGACGGAATTTTGATTCGTTGAGCAGACTACATATACAACCTTACATGGCTCAAAATCGACCGTTCGCCGATGGGGATAAATTAATCGACAAAGAGGTATCAAAAAGCCGTAACCTGTAACTGTGATTGGTATCAAATACTAATGATTTGTTACGAGATGAGACGATGAAGATGCTCGATTACGTTCAGCTTGCCCATGTGCGTATGGGAGCGAACCTCGAGCGTTCGTCTGAGCTGGTAGCGCAGCTCGTTGATATTATCCAGTCCGGTTCTTTTGACGCGCTGCGCATCGTTGCTTCGGGTTCGTCGCGCCATGCCGCCGATTGCGCCCGAGATTACCTGCAAGATGCGCTGCAGATGCAGGTGTCCGTTGTGACGCCCGAGGCCTTCGTCGATTTTGAACACACCTATCCGCAGCATGCACTCAACATCGCCGTCTCGCAGAGTGGCTATTCGACCAATACGATTGCAGCGCTCGATTACATGCGTGCACACGATATGGCAGCAGTTGCGCTCACGGCAAACGTCGAGGCGCCCATCAAGGAGCACACTGATATCGTTCTTGACTACGGTGTGGGCGTCGAGTCGGTGGACTTTGTGACTCTGGGCGTCGAGGTCCTCGTTGAGTACCTGGTGCTCTTTGGTATTTACGGCGGTCAGGCGCGCGGAACGATTGACGCCAAGGGCGTTGCCCAGCGTTTAGACGACCTGCGCGAGGCTATCCATGCCAATGCCGTGATGTGCAAGACCGCCGAGGCATATGTCCAAGACCGCATGCTCGAGCTTTCTGAGCACATGCCCGCCATGGTCGTCGGCAACGGCCCCAACTATGGCGTTGCCGAAGAGGCGGCCCTCAAGCTGAGCGAGACCATCAAGATTCCTGCCATGCATCACGAGGGCGAGGAGTTCGTCCACGGTCCCGAGATGCAGATCGTTCCGGGTTATCTGGTGTTTATCGTCGACGATCCGCAGGGGTCGGAGCGTCTTGCGAATATCGCCGATGCGCTGTCGAACGTTACGGCAAAAACGGTGCTGCTCACGGCCCATCCCAGGGGTAGGGCTCACGAGGTTGCGGTGCCTCAGGTGGCTCCGCTGCTCAGCGCAATTCCCAATCTTGTGTTCTTCCAGACGATTGCGGCCATAATCGCCGAGCGTCTGAAGTCATGGGACGTGCACCCGTATCTCGATGCTGTCTCCAAGCAAATGGAGGTCAAGGCAGAGGGCTACGAAGAGTCAGTCAATGCGCTTAAGGCCAAAGCGGCTGAGTGTTACGGAATGTAAGCGGGTTTTGATGCCCGTTGGCATGGGGGATGTGGAGACAACCCCAGAAAGGAGAGACAAATGAAGGAAACCGAGAAGATCGAGATCATGCACTTTAGCCAGGAGGGCTACGTCGAGGACGGCAAGAACGTCTACGAGGCCGGCAAGAAGATGACCGCGCTCGCCGACAAGGTCGCCGACGAGGGCTACGACGCCGTGTTCCTGATGGGCGTCGGCGGCACCTGGGACGAGCTCATGCAGCTCGAGTACCTCATGAACAAGTTCGGCGACCGCGACCTCGAGGTCTACCTGATCCACGCCGCCGAGTGGAACGTCATGGGCCACAAGCGCATGACCGAGAAGTCCGTCGTGCTCACCGCCTCCGAGTCCGGCACCACCCCCGAGGTCCTCGAGGCCGTCAAGAAGATGAAGGACATGGGCATTCGTGTCTACGCCATGACCAAGCCCGAGGGCCCCATCGGCCAGGCTGTGGGTGCCGAGAACTGCGTCGCCATGGCTTCTGACCATGGTTCGGGCGGCTGCGAGAAGGGCTACTACCTCGCCGACTGCTTCGGCCTGCGCCTGCTCAACCGCCGCGGCTGCTTCCCGCAGTTCGATAAGTTCATCGAGCAGACCAAGGACGTTTGGACCCACCTGGTCGACATCCGCAAGAGCTTCGAGCCGCGCGCCGAGGAGCTCGCAAAGAAGTACGCCCTGGCCCCCTACACCATGTTCATCGGCTCCGGCGCCCTGTGGGGCGAGACGATCCTGTTCTCGATGTGCATCCTCGAGGAGATGCAGTGGAAGCGCACCCGCTACATCACCTCGGCCGACTTCTTCCACGGCACCCTCGAGCTCGTGGGGCCCGGCGTCCCGGTCTTCCTGTTCATGGGCGAGGACGAGAACCGCAAGCTCGACGAGCGCGTCCGCGCCTTCCTGACCCGCGGCGTGACCGGCGACACCGACATCAACATCATCGACACCGCCGAGTTCGCGATCCCCGGCCTTGACGACGAGTTCCGCGTCATCGTGTCTCCGTGGATCCTTTCCTCGCTGATCACCGATCGCCTTGCCGCTTACTACGAGACGGTCACCAAGCACAACCTCAACTACCGTCGCTACTATCACCAGTTCGACTACTAATCGGCGACAAATTAGCTACTGATCAAGAAGCACCCTGCCCGGGCGCATGCGTCCGGGCATTTTTATGCCGAAATTCGCAAGAAAGGGGAATCGAATGAGGCAGTTTATCGTGGCGTCCCATGCTCATTTCGCGTCTGGAATCGTCGAGAGCATCGGCCTGCTTTCCGGCGAGCGCGAAAACGTCCATGCGCTGTCTATGTATGTCGACGGAAACGAGGACCTGGTCAAGGAGGCTGCGGCGATTCTGGACGACTTTGCCGCGGACGATGAGGTCGTCGTTTGCACCGATCTCTTTGGCGGCAGTGTCAACAACGAGTTCACCAAGATCGTCCAGACGCGCCCCAACACGCACCTGGTGACCAATATGAACCTGCCGCTCCTTATTCAGCTGCTGTTCGTACCCGATTCCACTCCGATCGACGAGGCCATTCGTCAAATCGTGGAGGCGGACGACACTAAGGTCAAGTACGTCAACGACCTGCTGGGGCAGGCCGAACTCGATGAGTTTTAATCGTTAGGAGCACATCATGATTCAGATGATTCGTGTAGATTATCGACTGCTGCACGGCCAGGTTGCCGTTAGCTGGACCTCGGCTCTGGGTGCCGACTGCATCCTGTTGGTGAGCGACACGGTCCTCAATGACAAGCTTCGTCTGCAGGCCCTGTCCCTTGCAAAGCCGGAGGGCTGCAAGGTCGTCGTCAAAAACACCGAGGATGCCGTCAAGGCGCTCCAGAGCGGTGTGACCGATAAGTACAAGCTCTTCGTGGTTTGCGAGACGATCCAGCAGGCCGGTGTCGTCGCCAAGGCGATGGGCGTCAAGAAGATCAACCTCGGCAATGTTGCCTTTAGCGAGGATGCCCGCCAGGTCTCGACCAGCGTATTTCTCACGCCCGAAAACGAGGCATACGTCAAAGAGCTGCTCGGCGAGGGCTACGAGCTGTTCATTCAGATGATTCCGGCAGATGCGAAGACTGACGCCGCGAAGGTCATCGGTTAGGGGCCATCATGGTTATCAAGACAATCCTGATTTTCCTTATTGCCCTTTTGGGTTATTCCGAGTGGCTGACGGGCACGAGCTACCTCCAGCGCCCGATCGTGCTCGGACCTCTGGTTGGCCTTGTCATGGGCGACATGGTGACCGGCACCATTATGGGCGCCACGATGGAGCTTGCCATGGTCGGCGCCATCTCGGTCGGCGCCTATAACCCGCCCGATACGATTTCCGGCACTATCCTGGGCGTATCTCTTGCCATGCGGGCCGGCGCGGACGCTTCGGCGGCCCTGACCCTGGGCATTCCCATCGCAACGATCGTCCTGGCGCTCGATACGGCCCTGGGCCAGCCGGTCATGCTGCTGCTGGTGCACCGTATCGACAAAAACGTCGAGGACGGAGACACCAAGGCCATCACGCGCAACATGCTCATCGCCGGTTACGCGCAGAGCTGGTGCGGCCTGCTGATCATTCCCCTGGCATTCTTCTTTGGCGCCGATGCTGTTGCCAGCCTGCTCAACATCATCCCCGATTTCGTTCAGACCGGCATGGATGTCGCCGCCGCCTTCTTGCCCGCACTCGGCTTTGCGATGCTGGCGCAGATGATTATGAACAAAACAGTGGCTCCGTTCTTCTTCGCTGGCTTCTTCCTCGTCGCCTACTTTGGCATTAGCACGACGGGCGTGGCGATCTTTGCCGCGATTATCGTCGTCGCGATGACGGTTTTGGGTGACAAGAAAAAGGCGGAGCAGCCCGCAGTGGCAACCGAGGATCCTGCGATTGGGAGTGGGTTCGATGAGTTTTAAGTTTGAGTCTTCTTACGACGGGCTGATTTCCCGCGCAGACCTTAAGAAGCTGTTCTGGCGCTCGATTCCCTATGAGCATTCCTGGAACTACGAGCGTATGGGCCATATCGGCTTTATGTGGGCCCTTATGCCGATCCTTCGCAAGCTGTATCCGCAGGATGCGGACTTTAAGGCCGCACTCAAGCGCCATATGGAGCTCTATAACGTCACGCCGTATATCTCGACGCTCCCCATGTCCATTGCTGCCGCAATGGAAGAAGTCAACGCCACCGAAGATAACTTTGACACGAGCGCGATCTCTAATGTCAAGCTTGCTTTGATGGGACCGCTGTCCGGCGTGGGCGATGCCTTCTACTGGGGTACGCTGCGAATTTTGGCAACGGGTGTCGGCACGTCGCTGGCGCTGCAGGGCTCTATTCTTGGCCCGATTTTGTTCCTGCTCGTGTTCAACGTCCCCCACTACATCATCCGTTACCTGCTGACGTTTGTGGGATATCGCTTTGGCTCGGACATGATCAGCAAGGTCCAGGAATCGGGCATTATGGACACGATCGTCAAGATGGCCTCTATCATGGGCGCCATGGTGATCGGCGCTATGACCATGGAGATGGTCACCGTGGACATTCCGCTCATGGTCGGCGCGGGCGATGGCGCTCAGACGCTCGCCGAGCTGCTCAACGGAATCTTCCCGGGCTTTGTCACGATGGGGCTGTTTGGAATTGTCTATCTCATGCTCAAGAAGAAGATGAATCCGCTGCTCATCATGCTCGTGATCCTACTCGTGAGTATCGCCGGCGCGTTCTTTGGAGTGCTTGGTGTCCAGTAGGGTATCCGTCATAATTAAAACAATATAAGAGGGGGCGTCGCGCACATTGTGCTGCGGCGCCCTTTTGCCGAAAGGTGGACAAGATGGAGTATCCGCAGCTTGCCGTCATGAATATCAGCCATCGTTATTTTGACCTTGAGGAATTCTTTTCCTCGGCAGCGGCCTCGGGCTACACGTGTTGCGAGCTTTGGACCGGGGCGATGCATCTGTATGTCGATTGCCATGGATACGATTCGATCGAGCAGGTGCGGGAGCTGTCACAGCGGTATGGGGTTCGGATTGTGGGGCTTTGTCCCGAACAGAACAACCCCAAGCCGTGGAATATCGCGGCGCGCGGGAATGAGGCGCGTACCCGCACGCTCGCGTACTTTAAGAACGTTGTGGATATCGCGGCGGAACTTGGAGCCGAGCAGGTCATGTTCTCGAGCGGCTGGGCATTTTTGAACGAGCCGATCGAGGACGCGTGGGGTCGCAGTGCCTCGATGCTGCGTGCGATTGCCGAGCATGCGGGAGAACGTGGCGTGCGACTGGTGCTCGAGGCTCTACAACCGGTTGAGTCGATAATCGTGAACTCGGCGGCCGACACGAAGCGCATGATTGAGGCAGTTGACCATCCGGCACTTAAGGCGTGTCTGGATATGGGCGCCATGGCGGTGGCGGGGGATACCATCGACGATTATTTCGATCTGCTTGGCGATGATGTCGCCCACGTGCATTTTGTCGATGTTGCGGCAGATGGCACGACGCATCTTGCCTGGGGTGACGGCGACCGCGATATGCGCGCCGACCTGGATAGGCTGGTGGCGCGCGGCTATCGCGGAGTTGTTTCGGCCGAGACCTATGACGGGCGCTATTTTGCCGACCCCGCAGCTGCCGATGCGCAGGTAATGGCAGAGTATCGTCGTGCGATTGGCGCCTAGGTGGGGTCGGGCTGCGGCAACCTACCCTATGTTTCCAGATGAATACGGTGTGAGCGGCTGCGACGGATTTTCCCCGCAAGCACTCTAGTATGCTAAAGTACCCAGAAGACCGGCGGAGCTACGCCGGTCTTCTGCTCTATATGAAACACAGCATGAGGAGGCTCACCAGATGACGGCCACACCGTGGGGATTCCGGGACATATTGCCCGAGGAGGCTCAGGCGCGCGAGGAGATTGCGCTGACGGTGAAGGGCTGCTTCAGGGAGCATCATTACCTTCCGGTCGAGACG
The DNA here is from genome assembly GCA_902490365.1 of uncultured Collinsella sp. Classification (GTDB taxonomy): domain Bacteria; phylum Actinomycetota; class Coriobacteriia; order Coriobacteriales; family Coriobacteriaceae; genus Collinsella. Next base: position 9,753 of record CABUDQ010000039.1, read on the forward strand.
CCGCTGCTCGAGGACAAGGGTTCGCTCGAGGAAGGCGGCCGCATTGCGGACACGCCGTTTAAGCTCTTTGATGACGACGGTCGCCTGCTGGTGGTCCGTCCCGACAACACATTGCCGATCGTGCGTCTGGTTTCGACCCGCATGCGCGCGGCCGACCTGCCCCTACGCCTTCGCTACGAGGCGCCGGTGGTTCGTGAGTGCCAGCGCAATGCCGGCGGCTCGCGCCAGTTTACACAGCTGGGCTTTGAGCTTATCGGTGCGGGCGACACCGCGGGCGATGTCGAGATTGTCTCGCTCGTGGCCGAGGCGGTGCGCAAGCTGGCGTTGCCCGATGCGCGCATTATCGCAGGTAGCGTGCGTCCGTTTAAGGAGCTGCTCGCGGCGTGCGAGGATCGCGAGCTGGCTGCCGAGGCCCTGCGCTGCGTGCACGCCAACGACTTTGTGGGCCTCGATGCCCGCGTGGCGGCAAGCGCCGAGTCCGATGCCGTCAAGGTTGCCATTAGCGAGCTGCCGCGCTTGCACGGCGGCGCCGAGGTACTCGACCGCGTCGATGTGCTTCTGGCGGCGGCGGGCATCGTCGCGCCGCTCACGAGTGAGCTGCGTGCTCTGGTCGAGGGCCTGGCTCCCGGGGACGCCCAGGTGCTGTCGTTCGACTTCTCCATCATGAACTCTTTCGATTACTACACGGGCCTGGTCTTTAAGGCCTATGCCGGCGGCCTGCCTGACCCGGTCGGTTCGGGCGGCCGCTACGACTCCATCTTTACCGGCGCATTTGGCGACGGCATCGAGGTGCCGGCGGCGGGTTTCGCCTTTTCGCTCGAGCGTCTGGAGGCCGCGCGCACCTCGGCCGAGGACGCCGCCCCCGATGGCGACCACGCCGTGGGCCGTGGCGCCGAGGGCCCGCTACGCATCGCCGTGCCCAAGGGCTCGCTCAAGGCCGACACGCTCGACGTGCTCGAGGCCGCGGGCTTGGATGTCTCGGAGCTGCGCGATCCCGGCCGTCACCTGATCGTGCGCGGCCGCGACACGCGTGCCGGCGAGGGCACGGTCGGCGATATCGAGTTTGTCATCGTGCGTCCCAGCGATGCGCCCGCCTTTGTGGGCTGCGGCGGTGCCGATTGCGGCATCTGCGGTTGGGACTCGCTTATCGAGGCAGACCTTAACTTGCTGCAGCTGGTCGACCTGGGCTACGGCCTGTGCACGTTTATCGAGGCGGAGCCCGCGTGGCGCGCCGGCCAGGCCGAGCGCAACAATGCCCGCCGTGGGTCGCTTCGCGTGGCCACCAAGTATCCGCGCATCGCGAGTGCCTGGTATGCCGAGCGCGGCGTGAACGCCGATATCGTCTCGCTGCACGGCAACATCGAGCTGGGCCCCATCGTCGGCATGACCGATCGCATCGTGGATATTACCGCCACGGGCGCCACGCTGCGCGATAACGACCTGGTCATCACCGGCCGCATCATGGACTGCACGGCCCGCTTCTTTGTCAATCCGGGCGCCGCACGTCTGGATCCGCGCGTACGCAATCTGGCAGATCGCTTGGCGGCAGCCGTGAAGGACAAGCATTTTGAGCCCGTTGCGGGCTCGGCACAATAGCGCGAGCACGCACGGGCGCCCCAACGTCCGGGCTGCGGGCCGACTGGTGCCGCCGTCCGGCCTCTCGTTTTTCGAACACAACCTCGACCGATAGGGGATACCGAAATGAAGACCATCAAGCTTGCTCCCGGTGAGCGCCTCGTTACCAACCAGCTCAACCGTAAGGGCGTGCTGCCGCAAAACATCGTCGACGCCGCTCGCGATATCGTGGCCAACGTGCGTGCCAACGGCGATGCCGCGGTGCGCGATTACTGCCAGCGTTTTGACGGTGTTGAGCTGCAGAGCTTCCGTCTTCCGCAGGAGCAGATCGATGCCGCGCTCGAAGGCCTCGATCCGGCCTTTGTCGCCGCGCTCGAAAAGGCTGCGCGCCAGATTCGCGAGTTCCACCAGCGCGAGGTCGAGCAGAGCTGGTTTACCACGCGCCCGGACGGCACGATGCTCGGCGTTAAGGTGACCCCGCTTGCTGCGGCCGGCATCTACGTGCCGGGCGGTCGCGCGCAGTACCCTTCCACCGTGCTTATGAACGCCATTCCCGCCAAGGTTGCCGGCGTTGAGCGCGTGGTCATGGTGACCCCGCCGCAAAAGGATGGACTGATTAGCCCGTATACGCTCGCGGCGGCCAAGCTCGGCGGCGTGGACGAAATCTATATGGTGGGCGGCGCCCAGGCCGTGGCCGCGCTGGCGTACGGTACCGAGACCATTCCGCGCGTCGACAAAATCACCGGCCCGGGCAACGCCTTTGTTGCCGCTGCCAAGCAGATTGTCTCGGGTGACGTGGGTATCGACATGGTCGCCGGTCCCTCCGAGGTCTGCGTGCTGGCCGATGCCACGGCCAAGCCTATGGTGGTCGCGGCCGACCTGATGGCTCAGGCCGAGCACGATCCGCTGGCGGCCTGCTATCTGGTGACCTGCGACGAGCAGTTTGCGCGTGAGGTCGAGGCGGGTATCGACATTCTGGTAGCGCAGTCCCCGCGTGCCGAGATTACGTGCGCTTCGCTCGATAACGAAGGCGCCATCGTGGTGGCCGCCGACATGGCGGCCGCCGTCGAGGCCGTGAACACCGTGGCGCCCGAGCACCTTGAGCTGCACTGCAAGGATGCGATGGGCCTGCTCGGCGGCATTCGCAACGCCGGCGCCATCTTTGTGGGCGCTTGGAGCTCCGAGCCGCTCGGCGATTACGTTGCCGGTCCCAACCACACGTTGCCGACCGGCGGCACGGCCATGTTCTCCAACCCGCTTTCGGTCGAAGAGTTCGTTAAGCGCTCGAGCGTTATATGCTATACGCCCGAGGGCCTGCTCTCCGACGCTCCCGCTACGCAGCGTCTGGCCGAGGCCGAGGGCCTGTGGGCGCACGCGCTTTCGGCCGCACTGCGTCGCCGCGTGTTGGAGCAGGGCGAGGATGCCGTGAGCGCCGAGTCGCTCGCCGCGGCCGACCTGACCAAGGTTGCCTGGCCGGGCGACGCCGTGGCGACGGTTGCCGAGGGCGTGGACCTGGCGGCTGCAGGCGCAGATGGCGCTGGCGTAACCGGCGGGGAGGCCTAATATGGCCGAACTCACGCCTCGCATGAAGGAGCTCGTCCAGCCTTACCTGGCCGGTATTGAGCCCTACGATCCCAACTTTACGCCCACGCGCATCAACCTTTCGGCCAACGAGAACACCTATCCCGTGCCGGCTGGCGTGCGCGAGGCGGTCGACGCCGCCCTGGCTGCCACGCCGCTCAACCGCTATCCCGATCCCATGTCCAACGATCTGCGCGACGAGCTTGCCGCTTGGCATGGTGTGGCGCGCGAGAATGTCTGCGTGGGCAACGGCGGCGACGAGCTGCTCTATAACTACCTGTTGGCGTTTGGCAGCGCGGGACGGACCCTGCTCAACTGCCCGCCGTGCTTTAGCGAGTATGCGTTCTTTGCGTCGCTCTGCCAGACCGAGGTGCGCGACGTGTGGCGCGACCCCGCGACCTTTGAGCTCGACCAGGCCGCCGTGCTTGCGGCGGCACCCGAGTGTAACCTGGCAATCGTGACCTCGCCCAACAACCCCACGGGTGACGTGGCACCGCTCGACTTTGTCGCGGCGCTGTGCGATGCGTGCCCCGGCATGGTAATGGTTGACGAGGCCTACGTGGAGTTTGCCGACGATTCGTTTGGCGCGGCCACCACGGCGCAAGGCCTTATCGCCGAGCATCCCAACCTGGTGATTCTACATACGCTGTCCAAGGCGTTTGGCGCCGCCGGCACGCGTCTGGGCTATGTGATTGCGGCACCCGAGGTCGTCGACGTGTTCGCGGCGATTCGCCAGATCTATTCAGTTAACGTGCTGAGCCAGGCGGCAGCACTTGCCTGCGTGCGTGCCCGTGATGCCTACACGCCCGTGGTGGCGCAGATCGCATCCGAGCGCGAGCGCGAGCTGTGCGCCCTGCGCGCAATGGCTGCCGATGGCATGCCCGTGGAGGCATGGCCGAGCGCGGCGAACTTTGTGCTCGTGCGCACGCCGCATGCCACGCGCGTGCGCGAGCGTCTGCGCGACGAGTATTCGATTTTGGTGCGCGACTTTAGCTACGCGCCGGGGCTTGCGGACTGTCTGCGCATCACTGTGGGTACGCCGCAGGAAAACGACGAGGTGCTGGCCGCGTTTGCCGCGCTGGTGAAGGAGGAGATGTAGATGGACCGCTATGCCGAGGTAACCCGCAAGACGGGCGAGACCGACATTGTCGTAAAGCTCGACCTGGACGGATCTGGCGTGTGCGATATCTCGACCGGCGTGCCGTTTTTCGACCACATACTCAACGCTTTTGGCCGCCATGGCCTGTTCGATCTGACGGTGCATGCGGTGGGCGACGTCGAGGTCGACGCGCACCACACCGTTGAGGACACGGGCATTGTGCTGGGCGAGGCGTTTTGCCAGGCGCTGGGCGACAAGGCGGGTATTGCGCGCTTTGCCGACGCGGCGATCGCCATGGACGAGACACTCGTGATGGCCGCCGTGGATATCTCGGGTCGCGGGCAGGCCTATTGCGAGCTGCCCGTGCCGACTGAGCGCGTGGGCAGCTTTGATACCGAGCTGGCCGTCGAGTTCTTCTATGCCTTTGCGCGCGATGCCAAGCTCACGCTGCACGTGCGCGAGCTGGCGGGCGGCAATTCGCACCACATTATCGAGGCCGCCTTTAAGGCCGTGGGCCGCACGATGCGCCGCGCCTGCGAACTCGATCCCCGCGTGCAGGGTATCCCCAGCACCAAGGGCTCGCTGTAACCGTCACAAGGGTAAAACCACCACGAAGATGCCTGTCCTCTTTGTGGTGGGTTTGGATGATGAGAAGTGGAGGGGTCGCGTGGGCGAACCGAAGATCGTGGTGGTCGACTACCACAAGGGCAACTTGTCGAGCGTCGTGCGCGGGCTTGCGCGCGCCGGTGCTGCCGCCTGCACGTCGGACGATCCGGAGCAGATCCGCAACGCCGACGGCCTGGTCATCCCGGGCGTGGGTGCGTTCTATGACGCGATCGCCTTTATGCGTCAGAGCGGCGAGGAGGTGGCCGTGCTCGATGCCGTTGCCGCCGGAACTCCGCTGCTCGGCATCTGCCTGGGCCTTCAGCTGTTTTTTGAGCGCGGCAACGAGGGCGTGCCTGCGAACGAGGACGCGGACGCGGACGACGATGCCTCCGAGCAGGCCGGTGGTCCCTGGGTCGATGGCCTGGGCATCATGCGTGGCTCGTGCACGCACCTGGAGTCGAGCCGTCTGAAGGTCCCGCACGTGGGCTGGGACCAGGTGCGCATGACGCCCGCCGGTGCGGCCGATCCGTTGCTTGCCGGTTTTGCCGAGGGCGCCAACATGTATTTCACTCACAGCTACGCGGTGGCCGACGACGTCGATGCCGCCGATGTGTTGGCGCGCACGCACTATACACGGAGCTTCCCGTGCATCGTGCGCCACGGCAACGTGTGGGGCTGCCAGTTCCATCCCGAGAAATCCTCTGCGCTGGGTCAGCGCATCCTTAAGAACTTCGTGAGCATCGTCGAGGGGGCCGGCCGATGATTCTGTTTCCCGCAATCGATTTGATCGGCGGCAAGGTCGTGCGCCTGGAGCGCGGCGACCGGAGCCGCTGTAAGGTGTATTCTGACGACCCCGTGGCCGTTGCCCGCTCCTTTGCCGAGCAGGGCGCGAGCTGGGTGCACGTCGTCGACCTGTCCGCTGCCTTTGGCGAGGACGAGGACGCGTGCGCTGCCAACTTGGCAGCGATTAAGGCCATCTGCGGCGTCGACGGTCTGTCCGCGGACGTGGGCGGCGGCGTTCGTTCGCTCGCGCGCATCGACGAGCTGGCCGGCTACGGCGCGCGTCGCATCGCGCTAGGCACGGTGCTCGTGACCGAGCCGGGATTTGCCGAGGTGGCGGCGCAAGGCTTTGGCGAGTTACTGGTGGCAGACATTGCCGCCCGTGACGGCCAGGTTAAGGTGAATGGTTGGCGCGACGGCGCGGGTGTGGCGCTCGACGCCGCCGTGGCGCAGCTCACCGAGCTGGGCTTTAAGCATCTGGTGTATACCGACATCGCGCGCGATGGCATGCAGACGGGCATCGACGTGGCGGCGTATCGCCATGTGGCCGAGGTCGCGGGCTTTCCCGTCGTGGCTTCGGGCGGCATCTCGACGCTCGACGATATCCGCGCACTGGCCGCGGTGGGCGAGGATGCCATCGAGGGTGCCATTACCGGTCGTGCGCTCTACGAGGGCAACTTTACGCTGGCCCAGGCGTTGGCCGCCGCCCGAGGGAAGGAGTAGCCCATGCTTGCCAAACGCGTGATTCCCTGTCTGGATGTTAAGGACGGCCGCGTGGTCAAGGGCGTCAACTTTGTGAGCCTGCGCGATGCTGGCGACCCGGTGGAGCTGGCGCGCGCCTACGACCGCGAGGGTGCAGACGAGGTCGTCTTCCTGGACATTACCGCGACGAGCGACAACCGCGCGACGACCATCGAGATGGCGGCGCACGCGGCCGAGGAGCTCGTTATTCCCTATACCGTGGGCGGCGGTTTCCGCGACTTGGCGGGCATGCGAACCATGGTTGCCGCCGGTGCCGACAAGGTGTCGCTTAACTCTGCCGCCGTGCGCGATCCGTCGTTGATCAGCCAGGCCGCCGCGGCGTTTGGCAGCCAGGCCGTGGTCGTGGCGATTGATGCCAAGCGCGTGGGCCTGCCCGGTCAGCCGGATGCCGACAAGTGGGAGGTCTTCACGGCGGGCGGTCGCAACGCCACGGGTATCGATGCGGTGGCGTGGGCCGAGGAAGCGGCTCGTCGCGGCGCCGGTGAGATCTTGCTCACCAGCATGGATCGCGACGGCACCAAGGCTGGCTTCGACCTGGCACTCACCCGCGCCGTGGCGCGCGCGGTGCCGATCCCGGTGATCGCAAGCGGCGGCGTGGGCACGCTCGAGCATTTTGCCGAGGGCGTGATCGAGGGCGAGGCCGATGCCGTGCTGGCGGCCAGCGTCTTTCACTTTGGAACTTTCAGCATTCGCCAGGTGAAGGAGTATATGGCCAGCCAAGGCATCCCTGTGAGGCTGGACTTCTAGTGCTGCGGCTTGCCCAGGCACCGCATCTTGCCGCTCAAACCGTCGCTCGCGTACCAAAGTACGCGTCGCTCCTCTTTCGCGGCAACCTGCGGCACCTGGACAACCCTCGCCGACCTGTGGGATTTCGTTTGTTACTTGGGAGAAATGATGACTGAGGTAATAAATGCTACCGAGCTTAAATACGACGCCCGCGGGCTGATTCCTTGCGTGGTTCAGCAGCATGACACCGGTGAGGTGCTTATGGTTGCTTGGATGAACGAGGAATCGGTGGGGCTGACGCTCAAGACCGGGACCACGTGGTTTTGGAGTCGCAGCCGTCAGGAGCTCTGGAACAAGGGCGCGACGAGTGGCAACATGCAGGAGGTCAAGGAGCTCTGGGCCGACTGCGATAGCGATACGCTGCTGGTCAAGGTGGACTCACCGGGCCCGGCCTGCCATACCGGCAACCGTAACTGCTTCTTTAAGCGCGTGGAAGGGGGAGTGCGATGAAAGTCGTGACGCCGTTCGAGGTCGCCGAATGCAACACCGAGCTCCTCCGCGCGGGCGTGCCATGCCGCGTGCACCTGACTGATGCCTGCGGGGCGCAGTCGCTTTGGCTCGAGGCCGAGAAGGAAAGGCTCGATGAGGCCCATGCCGTCATCGTCGAGTTCTTTGAGAAAAAGGGCGCAAAGCCTCGGTTCGATGAGGCCGGTACCTACTTTACGCTGCAGTAACGAGAGGAAATAACCATGGGAGTCAGAACAGCTAACGTGCAGCCGGGAAACATCGGTGAGACGCTGACGGGACTGGCCGAGGTGATTCACAGTCGTCGCGACGCATCGCCGCAGGAGAGCTATACCGCGCGTCTGCTGACCGACGTCGAGGACGAGCTTCTCAAGAAGCTTGCCGAGGAGGCGAGCGAGGTGATCATGGCCTGCAAGGATAACGACCACGATCACATCCGCTACGAGGCCGGCGACCTGATCTACCACCTGCTCGTGACGCTCGAGCGCTACGGCATCACCCTCGACGAACTGGCCGGCGAACTCAACGCCCGCCGCCACTAGTCATTGGGGACGTTCTTAAACGACTAGTTAGGCGAGGGGCGTGGATTCCCATTCGCCGGTGGGGTGGGGGATATCGAAGGCCCGGTAGCCGCAGTCGTAGGCGTGGGCCTGGGCCTCGCGGATGTTCCAGCAGATGTCGCAGGCGCGGTGCGCGTCCGAGCCAAAGGTGATGGGCACCTCGGCATGGGCGAAGCGGCGCAACAGCCCGGTCGCGGGGTAGTAATCGTCGAGCCCCTTGCGCGGTGCGGCGGTCGAGACCTCAACGCGGCGACCCGTATCGTGGGCGCATTCGGCCATCTGCTCCCAAAACGGCGCGGGGTCAAAGTCGGGTGCAAAGCCGTCCTTCGAAAAGCGCATGACCAGGTCGGGATGGGCCATCGCGTCAAAGTTGAGTGAGCTTTCGCAAGCACGGCACCAGTCGTCGACGTAGCACTCCCACACGCCGCGCACGCCTAAGTTTTCCCAAACATGCAAGTTGGTATCGTCGTCGATCCAACCGCAAAGGGAATCGGGTGTATCGGGGCGCGCGACGTCCTCTGTCCCTGCCGTGCCCGCGGCGCCTGCCGCAATATCGCCCGGGTTGCCAATCCAGTGCACGCTGCCCAGACGTACGACGGCGCCCTGGGACCAGTGCTCTACCAAGGGCTCGCAGCCCTCGTACCAATCGCATTCAAAACCGTAGATAAAGGTGAGCTCCGGCGCAATCTGCGCGGCGAGTTTGCGGGCGTCCTCAAAGGCCAAACGATGTGCCGGCAAGTCGCCCTCGACGACCTGCACCTCGCAGTTAGCATCCATACTGGCGGGCAGGGTAAGGTGGTCGGTCGAGACCATGACGCGGCAGCCGGCGGCAGCAGCGGCACGGACGTTGTCCTCGAACGAGGCGTGCCCGTCCGAGAACGAGGTATGAGTATGGCAATCGACCAGCGGGCAGGCGGGCATGGCGACTCCTTTGCATTTGGTGAATCCGCTCCATTGTAATGGTGCAGCTCTCAACACGCCGCGCACGCCGGGTGCCGAAATCGAGTGGAAAGGCGGGGCGGCGCGTGCCGGCGCCGGCGACTACTTGCTTCGTGCCGCCGCGCGTTTGGCCTGCACTGTTACCATCGCGTGTCTCACGGCGGTGATGGGGCGATAGCGGATCATACGCGGTCCCGACCAACGCATAACCTCGCGGATCTTCTCGCGCATGGCAGGCCGGTAACAATGCGAAGGACATGCCGAGCAAAATGTCTTGGTGCCCATGTGCGGGCAGTGCTCAATGCGCGCGATGGCGTATTTCTGCAGCTCGGCGCATTCGGGGCAGAGCGTAATGGTTCGAAGGCCGAGTTTCACGCGCACGGACTCATCGTCGCCAGCCTGTTCGACCACATGCCCGCCGCCATGATGCCCACGACACCACAGCGCAATCATCTGCGACACCATTTGGGCCTCACGCTCACGTTTGCGTGCTAGCTCCGGTGTGTCGACTGGGCGCGCCATTAGCTCAGCCTCCCATGCTCGACCGAAAGCGAGAAATCGGCAAACGCGCAGGTGCTGGCACGGTGGCTCACGAGCACAATGGTCTTGCCGCGGCGCTTGAGCTCGTCGATTGCCTGCATCACGGACGCCTCGTTGAGAGCATCGAGCGCGCTGGTGGGTTCGTCGAGCAAGATGAAGGGTGCGTCGTTGAGGAAGATGCGCGCAAGGCCGATGCGCTGGCGCTCGCCGCCCGAAAGCGAGTCGCCCAGCTCGGCAACGGGCGTGTCGAGT
>CABUDQ010000040.1 GCA_902490365.1 uncultured Collinsella sp.
GATATCCCGCGCGGCCGCCTTGTCGCGGTAACGGGTGTTTCAGGTTCGGGCAAGACGACATTGGTACTCGAGACGCTCATCCCGGCGCTCAAGGCACAGGCAGCCGGTGAGCGCCTGCCAGGGCACGTGCGTTGGGTCGATGCCGAGGGCATCGCGCGCGCCAACCTGATTGACGCCACGCCCATCGGCGCCAACGTACGCTCGACGGTAGCGACCTATGCCGACATCCATGATGAGCTGCGCCGCGCCTTCGCCCGTACGCCCGAGGCCAAGGCGGCGGGGTATAAGGCGGGTGCCTTTAGCTACAACACCGGTGCCTTGCGATGCCCCACGTGCGATGGCACGGGCTCGATATCGCTTGACGTGCAGTTTTTGCCCGATGTCGAGATTGTCTGTCCTGCATGTCGCGGCTCGCGTTATGCAGACGCAGCCTCGCATATTCATCGCGAGGGCAAGGACGGCAGTCTGCTCACGTTGCCGCAGCTCATGGACATGAGTGTGGACGAGGCCCTCGACGCCACGGTGGGACTCAAGAAAGTTCAGGCGCGCCTGCAGACCTTGCACGACCTGGGCTTGGGTTATCTCACGCTTGGTGAGCCCACGCCGGCGCTCTCGGGCGGCGAGGCGCAGCGACTTAAGCTTGCGAGCGAGATGGGCCGCGTGCAGGACGATGCCGTATTCGTGTTCGACGAGCCCACCATCGGCCTGCATCCGCTCGATGTTCAGGTACTGCTGAGCGTGTTTGACGGACTCGTTGCCAAGGGCGCCACGGTCATCGTGATCGAACACGACCTCGACCTTATCCGTAACGCCGATTACGTGATCGACATGGGCCCGGGCGGCGGTGACGCAGGCGGACAAATCGTCTGCACCGGCACGCCGGATGACACTGCGGCCTGCTCCGCAAGCGTCACTGGCCGCTACCTCTAGCAGAATGTGACAAAGGGACTGTCCCTTTGTCACATCCGATGCCTATCTCACGCATTGAGCGGCGAGATAGTCGCGGAAGAACGGTAATTCAAAAGCGACGATTCCGCGCCCGCGTTCTCCAATGATGCCGGCGTCTATCATGCGGCGTCGGTAGCGGGAGACCTGTTGCGGCGAACGCTTAAGGCGCTCGACAAGGTCAGCGGTGGTGGACTCTTCTTCGTCATCGAGCATGGCGATGAGAAATCGCTTGTCCTCCGCAGTGAGTTCCCGATAGGTCGCTGCGAGGATCCGGTCGTCCATTTCATCGCGTGCGATTTTGATTCCCTGGTCAAAGTCGCGAGATGATATTTCCCTCGAGTTGCTCGTGAGATCCCAGGCGCGGTAACCCACAAGCTGCAAAAGGAAAGGAAAGCCCGAAATCGAGCGAACGGCCTTATCGATTCCCTCGGCATCCGCCAGACGGTCGTTTTCCTGGATCGTTCGGATCAAGGCCTCGCGTACATCGTAGTCGGCGATACGCCCCAGATGATATTGCTGGGCGCGACGAAGGAACGAGACCGTCTTGTGGTTCAGCAACGTCGAGACGTTGTTGGGAAGTCCCGCCATGAGTAGAGCGACGCGTTTCCCATCGGTCACAAAGTGCTGATACGTGGCTGCGAGCTGGATCATCTCGTCGAGCGTCGGGTCGACCTCATCAACCGTGACGAGCAGACCGGTGCCCGTTTCGTTGAGCTGGTCGATGATGTCGCTCATGCGATAACGCCAAGTCGAGGCATCGTGAACGCGATTGACCTCGATACTGCCGAGCGGCGCGAATCCGAGACCGGTGACTTCGAAGTTGTTAGACGGGTTGATGAGATGGCCTGCAGCACGTTTCGCCCCGAGCTCGATTTCCTCAAGCATTCCCGAGAGCGCGGTCGTCTTTACCGCTATCCAGCCGTGGGATTCCGCCCTTGTTGCGAGCGACGACATGAGAGCGGTTTTACCGGTTCCACGCGCGCCTGAGAAGATCGAGGTCAATTCCGGGCGTCTACGCTGGCTCAAGAAGGCACGGTCCAAATCCCGAATAATCTGTTGTCTGCCGGCGAGATGGGCAGGAACCTCACCAAAACTGGGGGTAAACGGGTTCTCGAGATATTCCACAAGGCTCTCCTTTCACATCGCCGTTTAACTCCATTTTATTCTAGTTAATTCTGATTAAAAGCGACGGCTCGTTATTTGGTGCATCAATGTGACAAAGGGACAGTCCCTTTGTCACATTCCAGGAAAGCCTGTCTGGCGCAGGGCCTCGTAGAGGACGATGGCGGCGCTGTTGGAGAGGTTGAGTGCGCTGATGCGGTAGTCGTCCGGGTCGACGAAGTTGCCGCAGATATCCTGCCGAAGGATGGCCTCGTGGCTGTCCTCGGTATGCCCGAGCGCCTCCTCATGGGCCTCCCAGACTTCGGCGTTATCGAGCGAATCACAGTCGCGCAGCATGGGAATGCGCTCGCAGCATGCGGGCGCCGCAGCAAGCAGGTCTTCGGGAATCCCCGAGCTCTCGCTGCCAAAGACCAGATAGTCACCGTCGCGGTAGGTGCTTTGCGCATAGGTGCGGCGCGCCTTTTTGGTCAGCAGATGCAGGCGCTCGTCGGCGGGGGAGAGACCGTTGCGCGTAAGGAAATCCTTCCAGCCGGCATATGTCGTCACGTCCAAGTTTTGCCAGTAGCCCAGACCGGCGCGACGCACCGTCTTGTCGTCGAGCGAAAAGCCCAGCGGCTCTACCAGGTGCAAATGGGCACCGGTGACCACGCAGGTGCGGCCGATATTACCCGTATTGGCCGGAATCTCGGGTGCATACAGCACGATATTGAACATGAATCTCCTTGGCATAGAACGAAAAACCACCACGAAGGGCACCTTCGTGGTGGTTTGGTGGTTACGTGGGCGGAAAATGCCCGCTTCGATAACCTAGGCGCGGTGCCAGTCGGTCAGGCAGGCATCGAGCGCGGCGATGAGCGCGTCCTTGTCCATGTGACGGCCGATGATGCACAGGCTCGTCATGCGATCGCCCGTCTCGTCGTCCCAAATCTGCATGATCTCGGGGTTCTCGTCGATGATCTTCTGCTTCTCGCCCTCGGGTGCCGAGTCGACAAACAGACCGTTCTCCATCAGGCGCATCTGGTGGCCGGCCTGCTCAAACATGTAGCACATGTCCGGATTGCCGGTCTGCCACAGCGGGCCCTTGACGCGAATGACCTCGTCGGGCCACTCCTGCTCAACAAAATCAGTGAACTTCTGTAGGTCAAACGGCTTGCGGCGCGAGTACACAAAGGTCTCGATATCGTACTCGAGCACCTCGGGGTCGTCGTGCTCCTCGGGATGCTCCATGGCCTCGATCCAAGCGGCGGAGTTGTAGGCGCGCATAAAGTCGAAGCGGCCGGTGTCGAGCAGCTCCTCCATGGGGACCTCGCCGTTTTGGGCTTCGACAATCACGGCGTCCTTCTGCAGGCTGCGCACAATGGCCTTGAGCTCTGCGATCTGCTCGGGGGTGACGGTGTCAGTCTTATTAAGAATCAGCGTGGAGCAAAACTCGATCTGCTGGATGAGCAGGCTCTCGATGTCGTCCTCGTCGATATCCTCGGCTAGCAGGTCGCGACCGCCGTTGAACTCGTCGTACATGCGGGCGCAGTCGACCACGGCCACGATGTTGTCGAGCGCGAGCTTGGGCTCGCCGCCCACCTTGGCCTCGTCGCAGAAGCTCGAGATGGTGTAGGCGATGGGGATAGGCTCGCAAATACCCGAGGCCTCGATGATGATGTAGTCGAACTTGCCCGAATCGGCGATGCCCTGCAGCTGGTTGGCCAGGTCGTCCGAAAGCGTGCAGCAGATGCAGCCGTTGGTGAGCGGGATGAGGTCGTCGGTCTCGGAAAGGCCGCCGTCGGCGATAAGGCTAGCGTCGACGTTGATCTCGCCGATATCGTTGACGATCACGGCGGCGCGGATGCCGCCGTCGTTGGCGAGGATGTGGTTGAGCAGCGTGGTCTTGCCGGCACCGAGGTAGCCGGTAAGCATGATGATCTTCACGGGTTTGTTGGGCATGTGCCCTCCTTTGTTAGACATGGCTTACAGTTGAATCTTATGCCAAACGCCAGCTCTTATACCCACGCGCCGACAAATAACACAGGCTACTCCCAGGCTCCCCACACATCGGGACAATAGCCGACGGTGGCCTTCTTGCCGTTGCGTACGATGGGCTCGGCCAGAACCTGCTGGTTCTCGAGCAGCTTATCGAAACGCTGGCTGGGGGTGAGGTGCTGGATGAGTGCGAGCGTCTCCTCGTCCTTGGCTTTGGGGTTGAGCAGCTTGTCGATGCCGCCAACCGCCTGCATCACGCTCGTGAGCTCGCCCTTGCTCATCTCCTTTTCCTTAAGGTCGATAAACTGCACCTTAATGCGGCGCTCCTTAAAATAGCGCTGGGCCTTCTTGGTATCGAAGGACTTTTTGGTACCGAAGATCTGCACGTTCATTGTTTGGTTCCGCCGTTCTACCTGATGAAGTTGGTCCTAGCGCGATCGGCCTGGGGCGCTTCGATGCCGGCGGCCTTTCCCGCCTCGATGCAACGCAGCAGCCAGGCCATGTTTTTGCCGATGTTTCGCATGGTGGCAAGGCCTTCGGCGTCCTGGGCGGCCTCACCCGGCATGGCACCAAAGACGTTGTTCCAGTAGGTAGATGCAACGACGGGCATCTGGTTGATGGTGAAGTACTTGTTGAGCACATCGAACGTGGTCGACGTGCCGCCGCGACGGGCAACGGCGACAGCGGCGCCCGGCTTGTGCGCAAAGGCCTTACTGCCGGCATAGAATGCGCGATCGAGTGCCGAGAGAATGCGGCCGCTGGGGTGCGCGTAGTAGACAGGCGAGCCAAAGACAAAGCCGTCGGCCTGTTCGGCGGCAGCGATCAGCTCGTTGACCACGTCGTCGTCAAAGGTGCAGCGACCGCCAAGCTTGCCACACTGGCCGCAACCGATGCAATCGCGAATAGGCTTGGCGCCCAGCTGAAACATCTCGGTATCGATGCCCTCGGCCCTGAGTTGCTCGGCGACCTCGGCGAGTGCGCGGGCCGTGTTGCCGTTTGCCTTGGGGCTGCCATTGACCAAAAGAACCTTCATCACAAACTCCCTCTGCTGTCGGTGACTTCTGCGGAGGATTATCGCACGAGCGGGCAGATGACGTGGGGCGCGATGCGAAACGGCCTGTGTTTCACATCGCGCCCCATAACGCTAGTCCAGCTTGGTGCCCGGTACCTGCGGCGCCTCTTTAATCAGCGCATTAAGTTCGTTCAAAATGGAAACGGGCTGTCGGTCGACGGCGTCCAGATGAAGCGTCGCCACGTGAAGGGGTGGTTGATATTCAAATGAGCCGAGGAGCACGGGCGACCCCAAGAACCGCTTGATTTCGTCTGCAACCGCGTCGGTCTCTTCGGGATCAAGCTCGTCAAAGAGCGCCACGAACATCGGCCCCGTCGAGCGGAACAGACGACCCTTGCCGCGCGAGCATTCCATGAGGCAGGCGGCGCTTTCTGCCAAAACGCGGTCGCCCGCATCAAAGCCAAAGCGGGCATTGACCTCGGCGATATCGTCAACCTTAATGGCAATAAAGCCCGCCATGCGCGCCACGCGACGCATCTCGCCAATGGCGTTGACCAGGGCGTGGATATCGCCCAGACCGGTCACGGAATCGGTCGTATCTGCCAAGCTTCGGTTGGTGACAATGCCCACATACATGTTGGGCTCGGTATCGGTGCCGTCCAGGCGGTAACCTGTGCAGTCGCAAAGCGCGTATTTTCCGGCGGTATTCATGACGCGATACTGCATGCAGTGGAAGTGCCACGTGCCGTTTACCACCATATCGAGCTCGGCGCGTACGTTGTCGCGGTCCTCGGGGTGAACACGGGCAAGCCATATATCGAGCGAGTTGTAGGGATGCTGGGAGGGTAGGTCAAAATCGCGCACGGCATTAACCGACCATTGCGATTCGCCGGTGTCGAGGTTAATGATGAACGGATAGCGTGTCTCGGAGCTCATGGAGATCGCTTGGAACACTCGGTCGTTGCAGGGGGGGGGTTGTTCGGTGACCGGGCGTTGCGGCGCATCGCCTTCTTCCGGTTGTTGCACACGGTACATGAGCTTGTAGCGATACATTTTGCGGTCGGCGTCCTTTGTCATCTGGCGACGCGTATCGCCTGCAAGCGGGTCGACGCGCGAGCAGCCAAAGCTAAAGCTGGCGATCATGGGCGCCTTGTCGCCTGATGTTGCCTCGATAAGATTGGCACGCGTCCGCTCCAGGCGCTGCTCGAGCTCGGCTTCGTCTGTCGTGGGGGATATAAGTACAAATTCGTCTCCACCGATACGGAACAGCAACTCATCGTGCTCCATTGTCTCGGTGAGTGCGCGGCAGATGCTCAGAATGTAGCGATTGCCCTCGGCGTGGCCAAACTTATCGTTGCAATGCTTAAGGCGGTCGATATCGATATAGGCGCAGGTGAAGGGGGTGCCTTTGCGCCAGAGCTGATCGACATGGCGGTCGAGTCCGCCACGGTTGCCAAGACTGGTGAGCGAGTCGATATAGGCGCCGTGCTCAAGCAGCTCGCGTTCTTGTTGCAGGATGGCGAGCGTTTTCTGCAGTTGCTCGCCGATGGCACGCAGCTCCGGGGGCAGCGCGGCAACATCGAGCTCGGTGGTTGAGGCCCCGCTCGCAAGTCGCTGAAGATAGGAGATAATCGATTGCTCGCCCAAGCGATATGACTCGTTCATGATGGATAACCTCCTTGGGCACAACAGTGGTCTGTATCATATCCCCAATTTGGTTTGGATTGGGGATATAAGTTAGCCAATGGGGACAAAACACCCCTTTGGCGGTGGCGTTTTGCGCGCGAGCGTATCAGTTGTTGTCGCCACCGTCGAGCAATGCTTCAAAATCCTCCGCCGGCATGGGGCGGTAGTAGAGGAAGCCCTGAGCGTAGCGGGCGCCCATTTGGAGCAGCATGTTCGCCTGCTCGTCTGTCTCGATGCCTTCGATCACCACGGGCAGATGGAGCGACTGCGCCATCTCGAGCATTGATGAAATGATTTGCGCACTGCGGTCTTGATCGCCGTCGACGGGCACAAACGTGCGGTCGAGCTTAATGACATCGACGTTGACGTTCTTGAGCATCGCGAGCGTGGACTGGCCGGTGCCAAAATCGTCCATGTAGGTCGAGAAGCCGCGGTTGTGCAGGTCGGCCGTCAGCTTATCCACAGCTTCGGACTCTCCCGTATAAGCCGTCTCGGTGATCTCGATGCGCATGAGCTCGGGCGGCAGGTTGTATTGGGCGGCGAGTGCCCCCATGTGTTCGGCAACGTCGCAGGTAAGAATATCCACGCGCGACACGTTGAGCGAGATCGGAACCACGTGCAGCCCTCGATCGATGCGCTTGCGCAGCCACAGGGCAACGCCCTGCCAAACGTATTTGTCGAGTGTCACCACAAAACCGCTTTCCTCGAGAGCGGGGATAAAGGTGACGGGTGAAATGAGGGAACCATCCTTGTCGATCCAGCGCGTGAGCGCCTCGGCGCCAATGATCTCGCCGGTTTCCATGTCGACCTGGGGCTGCAGGTAGTAGGTAATGCGGCCGTTTGAGAGCGCATATTGGAATTCGGTCAGCGTGCGGTGGAACGCGATTTCGCGTTCGTACTCCTCGGGGCGGAAAACGGCAATGCGCTCCTTAAAGTCGTTTTTTGCGCGCCGATTGGTAAACATAGCCTTGGCCTGCGCATCGATGGTGATTTCCTCGTTGGAGTCGATGGGGTAGACGCCCATGGACGGCCAGAAGCCCACGCCGTCATCATACTTGGCCACGGCCTGGCGAACGCGGCTATAAATCTGATGGACGGTGTCGTGTTCAAAGGGGATGAGTATGCAAAAGTCGTCTTGGCCCCAGTACCCTGCGACGCCCATGTCGGCATTCTCGATGTCCTTGAGGACCGTGCCCACGTCGGCGAGCATGCGGTCGCCCTCGGCCTGTCCGTGCCATTCGTTGAACAGTCGCATGTGTCCCATGTCGACGGTGGCGATACACCAGGCGCCGTTGCGCCTTGTCTCGAGAAATTCGTTGGCGCGGCGCATAAACTCGCTGGGTCGATAGAGACCCGTGAGCGGATCGATGCGTTCGGCGATGGCGCTTTTGCGCTCCACCTCGGGTATGGGGAGGCTGTCGTTGGGAACAAGCCCGCCGGCCGTGCGAATGCGACGGTCGAGTTCGCCTAAAACGGCGGCCGTTTGATTGGTCAGGTGCTCGTAAAAGGCCGGAACGACAAGACAGACGGGGGTAATGGTGTCGCCCGCGATTCGAACGGGAGCGAAAACGGCCTCTTTGAGATGGTGGATCAGTTGCTCGAATGCTTCGTGATCCAAATTGTTGCTAAGCACGACGAACTGGGCGTTGCGTGAGCGGAAGACGCGACTCCTGCCGCGAGTAATCGACAGCATGCGGCCTGCGTATTCGGCGAGCATGTTGTCGACGGCCTCGGCCCCGTAGAGCTCGTTGAGCTTTGCCGTGCCACGAACGCGCACCGCTATAAGCCCCGTCTGGCAACGGTCGCGACGGCAGGCATCGATAGCGTTGGCCAGCATGCGCTGCGTCCCGAGGCCCGTGGCGGCGTCGACGGTCTCGGCAAGCGAGTGGTTGACGAGCTCGCCGACGTAGAGTGAGGGGACACCTTCGTCGCCGTCGATACGAAACCCGCGAGCGCGGCAAAGGACGAAATCGCCGGCGGCGTTGCGCACACGATACTGCATGACGTGACGGTGTTTGGAGCCGTTATAGATCTGATCGATGTCGTTGGTGTAAGCCTCAAGGTCATCGGGATGGACGCGCGTTTTCCAGTAATCGTGGCAGTTGTCTATATGCTCCGAAGGAAGACCAAGATCGCGCAAGGCGCCTTGTGACCAAAGGGTTCGATGTTTGTCCAAGTTCTCGATAAAGAAATATCGGCCTTCGTTGAGCATCGAAAGAGCGTCGAAAATGCGATCGCTTATTTCGAAGTCGTCGGTGTGGGCTTGTGCGATATTGCGTCGATCAAGGTGCACGGCATGACGTAGCTTGTAGTCGTACATGCGATGGTCGGCATCGTTCGTCAAGCGATTGGGGGCTTCGCCCAGGGCGGGGTCGGCGTGTGCCACTCCGTAGCTAAACGAGTGGGGCATCTTGGAATCGTTGTTTTCGAGCAGGACCGTTCGGCAGTGCTCCA
This sequence comes from uncultured Collinsella sp., assembly GCA_902490365.1. Taxonomy (GTDB): domain Bacteria; phylum Actinomycetota; class Coriobacteriia; order Coriobacteriales; family Coriobacteriaceae; genus Collinsella. The sequence continues at coordinate 9,197 of CABUDQ010000040.1, forward strand.
GACGCTCGGCCAGGTCATCCTCGGTCGCAATCGTAGACAGGATGGCAAACTCGTCGCCTCCCAGGCGAAATGCCGCCTCGTCCACCTTCATATACAGCTTGAGGTAGAAGCTAACCTGCAAGATATAGCGGTTGCCCTCGTCGTGCCCAAAGATGTCGTTGCAGTGCTTAAGGTTATCGATGTCGATAAACGCCATGGTCACCGGCAGTTCCTGCTCCCAGAGTTCCTCTAGGGAACGGGTAAAGGCGCCGCGGTTGCCCAGCCCGGTGAGCTGGTCGGTAAAGGCGGTCCTGATCAGATCGTCCTGACGCTCGAGAAGGTCGCGGACGGTCTTTTCGAGCGTTTCAGTGTAATTGCTGGGGGTATCCATGCTGTAGGCGGCTTTCTGGGGTCGGGGCGGATTGCGTCGGGCGAGCTCGTTGTGCACACGCGTTGTTGCTCAACGCCTCGCGTGTTTCCAAGCCCCCGCCTTGCTGCGTCGTTGGGTTTATTTGTCGGCTGACGTTCGTTGCTGATAACTACTGAGTAGTATAAACAAGTGTATGGAATTATGTAGGGGTGCCCATGTTGCGGGCGGCCATTATTCGCCATTATTCGCCAAACGGTAACGCGACGATGTTCGATGAAAATGCGACTGAGGCGATATATGTTGACGGGTATACTTGTTTCGTTTTAAAACGCAGGAACGGAGATGGTCGCATGGCACAGCCAGATACGACGCCCACGGTGGGGCTTGCGCTCGAGGGAGGCGGCTACCGCGGTATGTATACGGCGGGCGTGCTCGACGTATGGATGGAGTGCGGCCTGACCTGTGACCATATGGTGGGCGTCTCGGCGGGCGCGGCGTTTGGCTACAACTTTAAATCGCGCCAGATCGGCCGTGCCATTCGCTACAACAAGGCCTATTGCGCCGACAAGCGCTATGCGAGCGTGACGAGCTGGCTGCGAACCGGCGACATGTTCAATGCCGAGTTTGCCTATCACGAGGTTCCCATCGATCGCGATCCCATCGACCTGGAGGCTTATCGTGCCTGCCCCATGCGGTTTACTTGCGTGTGCACCGATCTTAAGACGGGGCGGGCCGTCTACCATGACCTGCCTTACGGTGATGAGCATGATATCGAGTGGATCCGGGCGTCGTCGGCGATTCCCGTGGCAACACGACCCGTTGCCATTGAGGGGCACAAGTACCTGGATGGCGGCGTTGCCGATTCCATTCCCAGCGCATGGCTGTTTGCGCAGGGCTATGACCGCAACGTGGTGGTGCTGACGCAGCCGGCGGGCTTTGTAAAGCAGCCCAATAGCGTGATGCCTATGCTGCGTCGCGTGTATCGTCACTATCCGGAGTTTGTTGCGGCGCTTGAGCACCGGCACGAGGTATATAACGCCACGCTCGACGACCTGGCGCGTCGCGAGGCCGCTGGCGAGATCTTTGTGGTGCGGCCGAGCGAATCGGTGAAGGTGCCGTCGCTGTGCCGCGAGCCCGAGGAACTCGAACGCATCTATCAGATCGGCCGTCGCGATGCGGAGGCGTCTTTGTCCGCGCTGGAAACGTATCTGGCGGGGTAGGACAAGCTGCCGCGGACTCGGCGGAAAGCGCGTCCCAGAATGAGCGCTCAGAACGGGTTGCAGTTTCCCAAACGGTGGGGTTTCGGAAAGTTCGTCCCGGAATATGCGTTCAGACTGGGATGCGGTTTCCCGTTAAGCCTCTATATGGAAAGCGCATCCCAGAATGGACGTCCAAACTGGGATGCGCTTTCCGCTGTCGAAGGTATGAGGCTGCGGAGCAGCTGCTCGGCATAGGCCTATGCCTGCTGCCAGGTATCGACGAGCTCCTTGGCCGCGGCGTAGGGGTCGTCGGCGCTGCAGACGGCGCTCACCACAAAGAAGCCGTCGACGCCGGTGGTCTTGAGCTGCGGCAGGTCGGCCATCTTTACGCCGCCGCCCACCACGATGGGCACGGGGCTTGCCGCGTGGAGTGCGGCCAGGTCCTCAAAGCTTTTGGTGATGATAGAGCCGTCGGCCGCGCGTCCGCAGTCGCGCTTGGTCTCGGTCTCGTGGAGCGGGCCGATGCCCAGGTAGTCGACTAGGCTCATGTCGGCGGTCTTGACGTACTCGAGCATCTCCTCGCAACGGGCCGAAAGGCCCACGATGGCATCGGGGCCCAAAAGTTTGCGGCAGACCTCGACGGGGATATCGCTCTGGCCCACGTGCACGCCGTCGACGGCGATGCCCTGCTCGCGTGCGGCAAGTACGCAGTCAAGGCGGTCGTCGATCAGCAGCGCGACCTGCCCGGTTTTGCCGGCCTGTGCGATAGCCTGCGCGGCATCGCCCGTCAGTGCGATGATCTCGCGGGCGCTTGCCACCTTGGAGCGCACTTGGATGCAGGTAAAGCCGGCGTCGAGTGCCTGGGCCACCACATCGCCCACGGGGCGTCCGAGGGTGTTTTCGGGGCCGAGTACCAGATAGGCAGAGATATCAAGGTTGTCGCGGATGCTCATCGTGCTTCCTCCTGCTTTTTGATCTGAGCTTCCATGCGCTCGAGTTTGCCGGTCATGGTATCGGTAAAACCGGGGCGAATATCGGCTTTGAGCACGACTTCGGTACGGATACCTTTGCTCGCCAACACAAAGGTTGCGTCGCGCACGACCTGCATGACCTCGTCCCAGTCGCCCTCGATCTCGGTGAACATCGAGGTGGTGCGATTAGGAAGGCCGCTCTCGCGAATGACGCGCACGACCTCGGCGACCTCGGCGGATAGCTCGTCACCGGTGCCGCACGGGGCGATGGCTACGGCGACGAGCGTGTTCATACCGGCATTGGTTGCGGGCTCGGACATGCCTTATGCCTCCTCGAGCTCGAGTTGGTTATCGGCAATGTCCTGGGCGGTCGCGCGGTAGAGCTCGTCGATAAAGGCGACCTTAAAGCTTGCCGGGGCATCGGCAACGGCGGCGGCACGCGTGCCGGCAACGTTGTAGGCGGCGGTGCCGCAGATGGCCGCCGTAAACGGGTCGGCGGCGCAGGCATACACGGCCAGCACGCCGCCCTGCGAGCAACCGCAGCCGGTGATTTTGGACATGAGCGGGCTGCCGCCGTGGGACTTGGCCACGGTCGTGCCGTCGGTAATCAGGTCGACTTCGCCCGAGACCACAACGGCGCCGCCGGTGTAGCGGGCGAGCGCCACGGCGGCGCCGCGGGCGGCGTCTACCGTGTCGGTGGTATCGACACCGCGCACGCGACTCAGATCGGCTGCTTCGCCCTCAAGGCCCCACAGGCCGGCGAGCGCGATAATCTCGGAGGCATTGCCGCGCACGATGGCGGGTTTGTACTGCTTGAGTTCGTTTACCAGTTGGGTGCGCAGGCTGCCGATGCCCAGGCCCACCGGATCGAGCACCCAGGGCTTGCCGGCGTCGTGTGCCGCCTTGGCCGCGCGGGGAATCGTCTGCTCGTAGATGGGGAAGAGTGTGCCCATGTTCAGATAGATGGCGCCGCCGCCGGCAACGAGCGCCTCGCCCTCGTCGGGCAGATAGACCATGGCGGCCGATCCGCCCACGGCGAGCTGCGCGTTGGCGACAAAGTCAATCGTCACCGTGTTGGTGATGGAGCCCGCCATGGGATTGGTGGCGCGAATCTTCTCCACGGCCTTGACCACATTTTGCTTAAGCTGTTCCGAATCGATCACTGCACATGCCTCCTTGGCATAGAAAAGGGGCGCTGTGCATAGACAGCGCCCCTGTAAAGGCGGCATGCTCCCTACGCCAGCATTAACTGACAGGTTCAAAGGATTGGGCCCTATGCCCTCTCAGCCTTGTGGTTTGCACCGCCGGCACTCCCGCATCGAATCTGTTGTTCCCTATACTAGCGCACCTGCCAATAAGGGACAGGTTTATTTTGGCAGGTAACAACTGGGGCTTTGCGTTTTCCCAGATAAAACCTGCCAATATAAACCTGTCTCTTTTTGGCAGGTCGGTACAATAGACGGGATTAAGAATGACCGAGGGGGCCTTATGATTAAACTTGTGCTGACCGATATGGACGATACGCTGATTCCAGCCGGGCATGACGGCGCCAGCGACTACGCCATCGAGGGCATTCATGCCATGCAGGCGGCGGGTCTGCACTTTGGCCCGGTTTCGGGTCGCCAGCCCTCCGCGATGGGCTGGATGTTCCGCAATCGCGCCGAGTGCTTCTCGACCGGCGCGTTCTGCAACGGCCAGGTCATGTTTGTGGACGGCGAGGTGGTAGCCTCGCATGCGACCGATAACGCCGCCCTTATGCGCTTGGCTGACTACTTGGAGCAAGAGACCGACGATACGTATCTGAAGGTCTACAGCCTGGGCGATGACTTTTGGGGCAACGATGCCTATTGTGTAACGAGCGACCCCGAGCGTGTGCGCCGCGCCATGGAGTCGGGCGGCAACGCATGGCTCAAGGGCGAAGAGGCCCCGTGCCGTCCTGTCGTCGATGACGCACCAGTGTTCAAGGCGAATATCTGGAGTGCTCGTTCGCGTGAGGAGCTCGCGGAGCTACGCGAGCGCGTTGCCGCCGAGGTGCCGGAGCTCTCGCTCGTGTTTCCCAACAACCGCGTGCGCCTGTTCGACGTTCTTCCGACCGGCTGGGACAAGGGCTGTGCTGCGCTGGAGCTGGCGCGCGCTTTGGGCCTGACGCCCGACGAGGTGGCCGTATTCGGCGATTCCGATAACGATTTGCCCATGATCGATGCCGTTCCCAATTCCGTTGCAGTCGCCAATGCCAACGAGGCCGTCACGGCTGCCGCGCGCTGGCATATCGGCGCTGCGGCAGATGATGCGGTTGCCGGGGCTCTGCATCAGATTGCCGCCTGCGCCGCGACGGGGGAGATGCCGTCGTTTATGCGTCAGATGGACGCGACGGGTTTCGACGTCACGAACGTCTAGGGAGAAAGCCATGAAGCTCCAGCAGCTCAGATATGTCGTCAAAGTTGCCGAATGCGGCAGCATCACCGAGGCCTCGCGCCGGCTCTTTGTGTCGCAGCCTTCGATTACCGCTTCAATTCGCGATCTCGAAAACGAGATGGGTGTACACATCTTTGAGCGCACCAACAAGGGCGTCATTGTGTCCGAGGAAGGCGAGACCTTCTTGGGCTACGCGCGCCAGGTGCTCGACCAGGCCGACCTGCTCGAGGGCAAGTACAAAGGCACGTCCGAGCAGGTGCCGCACTTTAGTGTGAGCTGCCAGCATTATTCCTTTGCCGTTAATGCATTTGTCGATGTGATCCGCGAGTTCGATGCCGCGCGCTACGACTTTACCCTGCGCGAGGAGCAGACCCACGAGATTATCGAGGACGTCGCGCATATGAAAAGCGAGCTCGGCATCCTGTATCTGTCGGAGCACAATCGCGAGGTCATCGAGCGCATGCTGGCGGCCAACGAGCTCGTATTCGAAGGACTCTTCTGCGCTACGCCGCATGTCTTTGTGTGCTCCGACCATCCGCTGGCGGGTCGCTCGAGTGTGACGCTCGAGGACTTGGAAGACTACCCGTTCCTGTCCTATGAGCAGGGCAGCTACAACTCGTTTTACTATTCCGAGGAGCTGACCTCGACCTTTGAGCGCCGCAAGAATATCCGCGTGCGCGACCGTGCGACGCTGTTCAACCTAGCTATGGGCCTTAACGGTTACACGGTGTGTTCGGGCGTGATCAGCCATGAACTTAACGGCCCCGGCATTATCTCCATTCCGCTCGATGTAGACGAGTACATGGAGATCGGCATCATCACGCGCAAGAACACGACACTTACGCGCTACGGGCAGGCCTATATCGAAGCGATTCGTCAGCACATCTAGACTGCTGCGTTCTGCACGGGTCAAATCTCTTTATGGCAGTCCCAACTAATATAGGAAGCATCTATATCAAACTGTTATAAACGCATATTTTACGATGTCCATATGAGCGCTCATACTCTGTCCCAGTAAAGCAACCAATGCAAAGGGAGATATCTATGAGCACTTCGATTCAACCGAACGCGCCGTTTCGTGCCGATATCGTCGGCAGTTTTCTTCGTCCGCAGGCTGTAAAGGACGCCCGTGCCGCCTATGTCGCGGGTAAACTCGACGCTTCCGGCCTTAAGGCCGTCGAGGACGAGGCCATCCGCGACTTAGTGGCCAAGCAGAAGGCTGCCGGCCTGCAGGTGATTACCGATGGCGAGTTCCGCCGCAGCTACTGGCACCTCGATTTTATGTGGGGCCTCAACGGCATTGAGCGCCGCGCCTCGCGCACGGGCTACATGTTCCACGATGAGGAGACTACCGCCGACACCGCCGTGGTAACCGGTCCCATTAGCGGTGAGAATCATCCGTTCGTCGAGCACTTCAAATTTATCAAGTCGCTCGAGGGAGAGGGCCAGGTCGCGCGCCAGACCATTCCGGCGCCGATCCAGACGTTCTCCGAAGTCACACTCGACCGCTGCGATGGCCAGCAGGAGAGTCTGCACGCCGTCTACAAGACCGACGAAGAACTCGTCGATGCCATTGCCGCAGCATACCGCACCGTGATTGCTGACCTGTATGCCGCGGGCTGCCGCAACATCCAGTTTGATGACTGCACCTGGGGCATCTACTGCGATACCGACTTTGTGTCCAAGACTGGCATGAGCCCGGTTGACCTGCAAAGGGTGAGCGAGCTGGGCGTGGCGCTCAACAACGCCGCCATCGAGGACAAGCCCGACGACCTCGTCATTAACACGCACGTGTGCCGCGGCAACTACCACTCTACCTATGCTTTCGAGGGCGGCTATGACCCCATCGCGCCGTACCTGTTTGCACATGAGGATGTCGACGCATTCTACCTGGAGTTCGATACGCCGCGCGCCGGCGGTTTTGAGCCGCTCAGCTACGTTGCCCCGGGCAAGAAGGTCGTGCTGGGCTTGGTGACCACCAAGGCCGCAGAGCTCGAGAACGAGGATGTTATCGTCGAGCGCATCCGCGAAGCCGCAAAGTACGTGCCGCTCGAGAACCTGTATCTGTCTCCCCAGTGCGGCTTTGCCAGCTGCGAGATTGGCAACAAGCTGACCGAGGACGAGCAGTGGGCAAAGATCGCCCTGGTCAAACGCATCGCCGAGCGCATCTGGAAGTAGTGCTGCCGTTCGCAGGGGCGTCGTGGTCGGAGCGGCATGCATCGCGTACAATGGTTCGGATCGTATCGTTCGGGCAGGTAATCCGATATGCCCGAGCGCCCTTCCATTATGAAAGGACATCCATGTCCCAATCCTCGACGCCCGCCGTCGCCGATGCCATCTACGATGCGTCGTCGCTCGGTCGCCCGCGCATGTTACTACTCGGTCTGCAGCATCTATTCGCGATGTTCGGTGCCACGGTGCTCGTACCCGTGCTCACCGGTCTCTCGGTGTCGGCGACCCTTTTGTTTGCCGGCCTGGGCACGCTGCTCTTCCACTTCCTATCGCGCGGCAAGGTGCCAGCGTTTTTGGGATCTTCGTTTGCCTTTATCGCGGGCTATGCCGCCATCGCGCCCAACGGCGAGGCCGAGCTTTTGCCCTACGCCTGCCTAGGTGTAGCCTGTGCCGGCCTGCTCTATCCGGTGCTGGCGGCCCTGTTTCGCGCGTTTGGTGCCAAGCGCGTTATGCGCTTCTTCCCGCCGGTAGTGACTGGCCCCATCGTCATTTCCATCGGCCTGATCTTGGCAAGCTCTGCCATCGCCAACTGCCAGACCAATTGGCTTGTTGCCGTTGTCGCTGTGGCGGTGATCGTCATCTGCAACATCTGGGGCCGTGGCATGGTCAAGATCGTGCCGATTCTGCTGGGCGTTGTGGTGAGCTATGCCGTTGCGACTGCGCTCGGCGAGGTTGATTTCTCGGGCGTCGCAGCCGCTCCCTGGGTTGGCTTGCCCGTCGTGTGGGATAACACCGTGTTTGCGCTCTTTGGCCCGCAGTTCGATAGCGGTCTTGCCACGACGGCCATCATCACCATTATGCCGCTGGCCTTTGCGACCATGATCGAGCATATCGGTGACATCTCGGCTATCGGCTCCACTTGCGAGCGTAACTACATCGCCGATCCTGGCCTGCATCGCACGCTGCTTGGCGACGGCCTGGCGACCATTCTCGCATCGCTCTTTGGCGCTCCGGCTAACACCACCTATGGCGAGAACACCGGTGTGCTTGCCCTAACGCGTGTGTTTGACCCGCGCGTGATTCGCATTGCCGCATGTTGTGCCATTGTGCTCTCGTTCTGCCCCAAGTTCGCGGCTGTCATTGCGGCCATGCCGGCGTGTGTAATCGGCGGCGTGTCGCTCGTGCTCTATGGCATGATCAGCGCCGTGGGCGTCCGCAACCTCATCGAGAACCAGGTCGATTTCCAAAACAACCGCAACGTGCTGGTGGCCGCCCTGGTGCTCGTGCTTTCGCTCGGCATTGCGTACAGCACCGCCGGCGCCATCGTGCTTGAGCTGGGCGGCGTGACGATTTCGCTTTCCGGCCTTGCCGTGGGCTCGCTGGTGGGCATCGTGCTCAACGCCATCCTGCCGGGTAACGACTTTGAGTTTGACGTCTCCGAGCTTGAGGAGGCTGCTGAGTAACAACTGCGTCCAGCTAAAACAAGATATGGTGCCCATGCGTATATGCGCGTGGGCACCATTTTTAATGCGTCAGTATCCAGTGGATGCCGCGGGCCATGCGCAAGTCGGTCTGGGAAAAGTGATTGCCGGGGTTGAGCTCCAGCGTCGTGGGAATACCACGTTCGCCGAGCAGCTTTTCCATTGCGCGCGTATCGTCGAGTACGTGCCGCATCATGCGGTTGGGAGTCTTGGTCTCCTTTTTACCGAGCGACAGATAGACAGCCTGCGGGCCGCCGGCAAATGGCGCCGTGCTGGCGCGATCGACAAAGTCGGGAAACCACAGGGACCCCGATGCGCTTGCGGCGCGGTCAAAGGCATCGGTTTGCCAGAGGGCCCAAAGCGAAAAGAGACCCGCCAGCGAATAACCGGCAATGCCACGCCAAGCAGGTGGCTGTGGGAGCGATAATTCGACCTTTGGGATTATCCGGTTCAGTAACTCATCAAGAAAACCGGCAGCTTGGCCGCCGAAAGGCTCGGCATCGCGCGCGGTCCCGTCGCATTCCCAGGGACTCAGCTCGCGATTCCAATCGAGCCCGCCAATGGCGACAAGGGTGAACGGTGGACAGCCGAGCTCTCGGCAGCGTTCATAAACCTCCGTGCCGTCGCCCATGACCACGGGAAGATAGATGACTGGTGCGCTTTCGGCATGCTGTGCATGAACGGTTATCTGCTTTTGATGCGCTTCCATGACGGGCTTCTCTCGGCGTTGTGATATCGACGGCCCCCATTGTCGCACGCCGGCTCATGCAGGTTGGGCTAGACCAAAGACAATCTCGTGCATACCCTGCGGACGCATATGGAAAACGCCACCGCCGGAGGGGAGCTCGGCGGTGGCGTTGTTAAACGGTGCTGGGACTCGGAGCCTTCGCGGGAGCTGCCATGTGCGCAGAGGCGTCTAAGAGCGCTTACGGCTCGCCATGGTGCCTGCGGCGATAGCGGCTGTTCCCGCAAGGACGGTTGCCACGATGGCCGCACCCGAGGTGTCGCCGGTTGCCGCGAGCACGCCGGTAGTCTTGGCTTTCGTGATTGAAGCCGCAACGGCCTTGGTCGGCTTTGAGCCCTCAGGCTTGGGGTTCTGCTTGGACTCCGCGGGCTTGCTTTCTGCGGGCTTGGTCTCGTCGGGCTTGGGGTCTTCCGGCTTGGCTACCTCGGGAGGTGCGATGACCATGCTCTTGGCGACAGCTTCGTTATAGGGGGAGTCGATCACAGCGTCGCCCGTGCCGATGGCTTGGCCTGCCTCGTAGATGCCGTCACGGAGCTTGCGATAGTCAATGACCTTGCCGCCTTCGGGCGTCTGGATGGCGGCGTTCTCAATCTTGATGGTGCCGATTGCCTTGCCGTCAGCGCTCATGGCACGGGCAAAGATTGCCGCTGTATCTCCTTCGGCCGTTACCTTGCTGCGGATGATCGAGATGACTGCGGGTGTGACGCCCTCGCTGGTCTGGGCGATGATGCCGATGTTCTCGCCTTGGGGCTCGGGGCTCGTCTCGCCATCTTGGTTTTCGCTCATATGACCCAATCCGCTGTCAAGGGCCACAATGGCCCCGCCGACCGCT
>CABUDQ010000041.1 GCA_902490365.1 uncultured Collinsella sp.
GTGAGCGACAGGCCCGCGGCCACGTTAAGGCTCGGCTCCACACGCGTCCCGCAATGCGGGCACACGTGATGGGCACAACGGCTAAAGAGCAGACGCAGGCTATTGTTAAGCTCGGTCATGGTGCCAAAAGTGGAACGCACACCTGGCACGCTGGGGCGCTGATGCAGCGCGAGTGCCGCCGGCGCGTGCAGTACCTCGTCCACCTGAGCGTGTTCCGCCTGCGTCAGACGACGGCGGGTATAGGTGCTGAGCGCCTCCAGGTAACGGCGCGAACCCTCGGCATAGAGGACCCCCAGCGCCAGCGAACTCTTGCCCGAACCCGACACACCGACAATGCCCACGAGCCTTCCCAGCGGAATATCGATATCGATGTCTTTGAGGTTATGGACACGTGCACCGCGCACCTCGATAGCCTGCGGGCTCATCTTCTGTTCCGTCACCTTTATCACCCTACTCATGCCATAAAACGCGGTCGCGGATATACTCGCCCAGCATGGGCACGGTAAACCGCACAAGGCCGTATCCGGCGGCCTCGATGACGCGCTCGCGAATCAGGCTTGCGCGATATTTACTCGCCCAGCTCTGGGTACGGTCGCAGCGCTCAATGATATCCGCCGTGCGCGTCGGCTTGTCCTCGTCAACCGCCATAGCCTCGATAAAGAGGCGCTGAGGGCTGCGCAGACCGTAATACAGAGGTGCGTCAACCGCTTCGTAGAACTCGGAGACGGCATCCGCATGGCCATTCTCGACATCGCGCCTTTCGATGACCTGCGAGCCACGCCGGACAGCAGACCGCCACATGTAATAGCCCACCAGCTGAACCATATAGGGATGCCCCATGCTCTTGCGCGCCGCAAGGTCCGCCGTCTCCGCGTCAACGTAAAGACCAGCGTCTTTGACCGTCTGGATATACGAATCGCGCACTTTGGGCAAAGATATTGCCCCCAACGTACGCTGCTGGGCACGCCGCAAAAACGTCACGCTCGGCTCTTCGAGCAGATCGTCAACCATATTGGGCAAGCCGGCGAACGCCAGCGCAAGACCGCGCTGGTCGCTATCGGGCAAGCCCGTGGCATCCTGGTCTCCGAGCACCTGCTGATAGAGGACGGCAAGAGCCGCCAGCTCCTCGATAGACACCGATTGTGCCTCGTCAATCGCAAACAAGACGCCCTTGCCCGGACCGAGCTTCTTGAGACGCTCGTTGACCAGCCCTCGCAATGTCTCGCCTTTTGCCCGCGCCGCCTCGACCGACATCCGGCCAAACGACGACCCAAACTCCATTGACGTCACAACGGGTTTATTCGAGCGAAGCGCGTCGGCCAAGCGGTCGCACAAACCAAGCGAAGCGGAATCGGAGACAACCGCCCATCCGCGCTCGCTGGCTAGACGTTGCAGCTCCCGCAGGAGAACCGTTTTGCCATAGCCGCGGTTTCCCGTAATGAGCATGAGCCTGCCCGGCGCTCCGGCGCCGTTGTCGAGCCCTTCCTCAAAATCTTCGATGACCGACTCGCGACCGATGAGTATCGGAGGCCGCTTACCAGCTGTGGGCTTAAAGGGATTTGGATTCATATCGGCCTCCTCGGATTGGCAAACCCTGGTAACAGTTATACCAACTTATACCGAGTTATACCAATAGCATGTGACAAAGGAACTGCCCCTTTGTCACATGTGGCCGAAAAACTCGGCGTCTGCTGCTCGCCAGGGGCGGAAGGTGGCGGGATCGACCTTTACGTGCGCCGCAGCGGGTGCGTCGTACCATTTGACCGTGCAGCCGGCGCCGTGGGCGCAAAAGACCGAGTCGGGCGTGTTGGGCAGATCGGCCTCGGGCTCGTAGGCGGCAGCCTCGATTACGCGCTCGCCATCATGGCAAGCCGCATAACCGGCGAACTCCAGGTACAGATGCCCGCGACCGCTCGTGTAGGCAGCCACCTCCAGCGCATAATCTTGCACCTCGGATGCCGGAACGCGACCCACAAGCTTCGCCCGGTCTCCCGCCATCGTCGGCGGCTCGTACTCGGCACTCATGCGCGTGGCATCCGAGAGCGCCCGGCCCACGCACTCCCCCGGCACCTCGAGCTCAAAGCGATACCACGGCTCCAACAACACCGCCGCGCCGGCCTCGCGCGTCTGCATCAAACCCTGGCGAATCGCGCGGTACGTGGCCTGGCGAAAATCGCCGCCCTCGGTGTGTTTGGCATGCGCGCGGCCGCCCGTGAGCGTAATGCGCACATCGGTGATGGGCGAGCCCGTCAGCACGCCCAGGTGGTCGCGCTCCATAGCGTTGGTGAGTGCCAGACGCTGCCAGTTAAGATCGAGCTCATCGGTCGAGGTCACGGTGCCAAACTGCACGCCCGAGCCCGCTGGCAACGGCTCAAGGCGCAGGTGCACCTCGGCGTAATGACGCAGTGGTTCAAAGTGACCCACACCCTCGACCGGCTGCGAGATCGTCTCCTTATAGAGAATGCCGCCGGGCTCAAACCCAACCGTAAGACCAAAGCGATCGGCCAGCACCCGCTGCACGACCTCGAGCTGCACAGCGCCCATCAACTGCAAATGAATCTGCTCAAGATGCGTATTCCAGCTTACGCCGAGCATGGGATCTTCGTCCGCCAACTCACTCAGTGCTTTGAACACCGTATGGACGTCGTGTTCGCCCGGAAACACCGTATAGGTGAGGACTGGCGCAATGACGGGCGCATCGCCCGCGGGCTCCGCGCCCAGGGCATCCCCTGGGCGAACGTGCGCAAGACCCGTCACGGCGCAAATACCGCCAGCAGCAACTTCTTGGGCAAGCTCATACTTCTCGCCGTTATAGATGCGCACCTGATCGACCTTCTGTTCCCACGCCTCGGCACTGGAACGTCCGTCAATCATCTGTTTGGCATGCAGTGTGCCGCCGGTCACTTTAACCCAAGCCAAGCGCTCGCCACGAACACCTCGGCTGACGCGATAGACGCGCGCGGCGAACTCCGAGGCCCACGCCTGCTCACGCATCAGCGCGCATATACCATCCAGCAGCTCGCCCACGCCCTGGTCCTTAAGCGCCGAGCCGGCAAAGCAAGGAAAGAGCCTGCGCTCGGCAACCATGCGCGAAAGCGTTGCGACGGAAAGCTCGCCTGTCTCAAGAAACTCCTCGAGGGCTGCCTCGTCCAACGCGGCAGCGTCCTCCCAAGCGGCACCGCCCGTCAGCAGTTCGTTGGCATCCAGACAGCCCTCGGAAAGACGCTGCCCAAGTTGCGTCAGTAAAACATCGCGGCCGGGATTCTCCAAATCGATTTTGTTGATAAAGACAAACGTCGGGATGCCATAGCGCGCAAGCAGGCGCCACAAGGTTTCGGTGTGTCCCTGCACGCCGTCGTTGGCACCTACCACCAAAATCGCGTAGTCGAGCGCACGCAACGTGCGCTCTGCCTCGGCCGAAAAATCCACGTGTCCGGGAGCGTCCACGAGCATGACGCGGGTATCACCGTGGTCGAACACGGCCTGCGACGAGAAAATCGTGATGCCGCGCTCGCGTTCGATAGCGTTGGTATCCAGGTGCGAGTCGCCGTCGTCCACACGGCCGCGCTTGCGAATGCGACCTGCGTTGAACAGCATGGCCTCGGCCAGCGTAGTCTTGCCGGCATCGACATGCGCCAAGATTCCAACGACAGCTTGCTTCGACATGGCTCTCCTCTTATTGCAAGCCCACCGCACGCGGCAACGGGCATTCTCGTTCCACACTGGATGATACAATTTACAGGCCGGCGGGCGAAGCGGGCCCTATCCCCCGACCGAGCTCATCGCCCCGCGTTGCCGCGCGGCGATTTTCGCAGGTTCGCGCCTTGCGAAAGCCGGCACCTCCCCTAACAGCGCAGCGACCAAAAATGGCCCCACCCGGGGCCATTTTCATGTACATGGATTGTTGATACGCGTCCTCGCTCTTATGCCTCGCGCAGCCAGTCGAACGCAACGCGCGGCGTGCCGTCGGACACATACACGACGCCGGCGCGCTCGAACCCTGCCTTGAGGCTCGCACCCTGCATGGGCAGGTTGTCCGCGTGCGTATCGATACGCAGGTGGTCGGCGCGCGCCTTGGCAAAGGCAAACATCGCGGCCGCGATACCGTGCACGGTGCCGTCGGACGCCACGCGGTGCAGTACGGCGTACGGAGTGTCGCTACGCCACTGACCGTCCTCGATGACGTCATAGCACTCGTCCGGGCCCGGCAAAAAGGCAAACGTCGCCACCACGCGACCGTCGACTTCGCACACATAGCTGCCACCGGCGGCGATATCGGCAGCCAGCTGCTCGGCCGAAGGCGTGCCCTCGGGCCACTGCGTGGCGTTGCCATGCGCGCGCATAAAGGCGCGGGCGGCATCATAGATGGCCATGACGGCAGGAATGTCGGTCTCGAGGGTTTTTCTGATCATCACGCGGCGACCTCACGTTTATTGGTATCACTTTGATTGAGCAATGATACCAGCGTTTGGAAAGGGCAAGGAGCGGATGGGAAGCAAAAAGCGAGCCGCCTGGTCAAAGGCCAAAAGCGAGTTTTTGGGCGCTGCCACCGGCGGCGATATGAGCGACCTGTTTGCGCGCGAGGACGAGCGCCGCGACGCCCTGGACGCCGAGCGCGATGAGGCTTGGCGCTACAAATCGTGCGAGCGCAAAAACCGCTACGACACACGCGCCGAGGCCGAGGCCGTTATGGCCGACTGCGAAAACCGTGGGCGGCGTGGTTTGGCCTGCTACAAATGCGAATACTGCGGCGGCTGGCACCTGACGTCGCACCCTTGGAAATAGACCCCGCATCGGCACGGCGCTGGCGAAGCGCCAGCCATCGTGCACAGGCTACGGGCGCGGCGGCACCAAGACATCGTAGCGGACAGCCTTGCCCGCAAGCTGATAGCTCGGCTTGATGCCGGCAAGCAGCGGCCCCTTCACCGGCCGCTTGATAACAACCTTGCGCGGGTGCACCGCAAGCGCGGCTTCGACCAGCGTCTCCTCATCGGCGCACGGCTGCTCCAAATGGTGCAGGAGTTGGAACTTCTTTTTGACCGCCGCACTCTTGGTACGCTCGGGAAACATGGGGTCCAGATACACCACGTCGGGAGCCGCGAGCTCAACGCGCTCGACCAGCTCAGCCGTATGGCGAAGGCCGGCAATGCTGTCCTCGCCCGCATGTAAGTGCATGCGCGCCACGGCGGCCGCAAGCGCCGGATCATCTGCCGCGCGATCCAGGGCATCCTGGAGCAGCGCCGCGATCACGCAATCCTGCTCATACAGATCGACGGTAAAGCCCGCGGCCGCCAGCAGCAGCGAGTCCTCGCCAAAGCCTGCTGTGGCATCAATCGCCCATGGTTGCTCGATGCCTTTTGTGCGCGCAGCCTTCACCAGTAGCTCTTGCTGCAAACGGCCCTGCTTGAGCCGTGGAAGCATGCGGCCAAAATCGGCACGCAACTCCATCGTGCCGTCGGTGAGCGTGAGGCCCTCGGGGTTCCCGATCAGCTCAAGCCCCGCGGCCCGAGCAACAGAAAAGGGATCGACGACGCCCATGGGCACTCCTTAGCAAGCAAAACGGATACGTGAGCGCCGCATGTGTCGGCACCCAACCGTCCGCTATTGTCCCACATGCGACATGGCCCACAGCATCCCAATGCAAAGCACCGCCATCAATCCCGTGCACACGGCAGCGATCACAGAATCGCTCATGCGCCTTCCCAATGATTGCGGCTCGCGCGCCTGCCCTGTTCCGTACATCATGGCTCCTCCTTAGACCAGCTCCTTGTTACGACTCCATCATCGCAGCGCCGCGCATGAGCTGCCATCGATTTGACTTACGTCCAGCTTTCCTTTTTGAAAGGTTGAGGTGCGCAGGCCTAAAGCGCTTTCAGACGCATGCGCCGCCGCGTTGAACTACAATGTGCTTCACCATATGTGCAGCACAGGGGGTACGCCAGATCGGCCGTACTCGTATCGAAAGGATCCAGCCATGAGCTACGCTCGCAAGACTCTTAAAATCCTTGCCCTCGTCTACTTTGTCTTGGGCATCGCCAGCCTCGTCATCGCCGGCGTCGGTATCGCCAGGGGCAACCTCGATTCCACGTACGG
The DNA here is from genome assembly GCA_902490365.1 of uncultured Collinsella sp. Lineage (GTDB taxonomy): Bacteria > Actinomycetota > Coriobacteriia > Coriobacteriales > Coriobacteriaceae > Collinsella. Next base: position 6,094 of record CABUDQ010000041.1, read on the forward strand.
ATCGAACGCAATGCTCGCCGCGATCGTGCTGGTCGCCAAGGGCATTGTCGATCTTGCTGCAGGCGTCGCCGGCATCAAGGGCGCCAACAAGCCCTCGCAGGTGGATGGCGCGTTTAAGCTCGGCATCGTTGCCGCAATCGCCACGATTGCGCAGGCCGTGCTCACGCTTCCCGCGCTCGGCGGCAGCTCCGTCAATATCGTCGCCTTTGCCATCGTGGTCTACGACCTGTTCTTTGTTCAGCAGGCGCACACCGTTAAGGCCGAGAACAAGGACCGCCTGTAGGCACTTGCCTTCCACTGACCCCTACATCCAAGCAACTAACAAAGGGCCGATCGCGCAACGACGCGGTCGGCCCTTTACGTTTGCCCAGATAAAACCTGCCAAAATAAACCTGTCCCTTTTTGGTAGGTTAGTGGCGGTACTCGGCGATGATAAAGTCGATATCGGTCTGAAGGGTATCGAGGTTTGCCAGGCGCTCTTTGTCGGCGGGGCGCGTGCGGTAGTAGTAGGGCGTCATCTGGAACACCGCCTCGATGTCAGCCTGGGTCTGGAGGGTGATGGAAGCTGTCACCCGCTGCGTTCCGACCAGTTTAAGCTCGGTGGTCTGTGGCAGCTTTTCGTCGTTGAGATATGGCGTGTCGTAGAGCACCTCCTTGAGGCCAAACAGATGCCGAGCACCCGGCACCACGGTGTAGAGCGAGCCCTCGGGCGCCAGCACGCGGGCAAACTCACGCTCGTTAAAGGGAGCGAAGAGCTCGGTCACCATATCGAAGGCGCCGTCCGCCACGGGGATGTCCTTCATGTTGGCCACGAAGTAGGTCGCATCGCCGCGCTTGGCAGCCAGGCGCACCATCTCCTTGCCCAAGTCGAACCCGTAAGCATCTACGCCCGATACCGCGCCCATGGCGCTGGTGTAGTAGCCCTCGCCACAGCAAATGTCGAGCAAGGTCATAGGACCGTTCGCAGACGCAGCACGCCCAGTCGCCCGCTCGCGCACCAGCTCGACCATTGCGTCGCGCAACGGCGCGTAGTATCCACGGTTCAGAAAGTCACGACGGCTGCGCGCTTGCGACTTGGGATCGCCCATGGAGTCGCCGCTCTTGGACGAGCGCAGCAGATATAGATAGCCCTCGCGCGCACGGTCAAACCGGTGTCCGCCCGCGCATGCAGCACCGCGCTCGTCGTCCACCAACGGTTCATGGCAAACGGGACACAACAACATGGCAACTCCTTAGCGCGAACAACACAACGCCCACCATTGTCGCACGCCTTCCCCACCTAGTCATAGAAGAGACAAGGAGTGTCCCCAGCTGCCGACAGAAAAGGAACGTCCCTAAGTGCCGGCTGGCTGCATTAGGAGTATCATCGTCTGCGCAAATAAGCACGAAAGAGCATATTAGAGATTGAGAGCGTATGACAGACACCGCATCTAAGCACATTGACATGACCACCGGCTCGCTATGGCGCAATATTCCCCTGTTCGCCTTCCCCGTGGCCGCCACGAGCATCTTGGAGCAGCTGTCGAACCTCATCGCCACGGTCATCATCGGTAACTTCTCGGGCGACCAGGGAACCCTCGCCATGGCGGCGGTCGGCTCCAATGTTCCGCTTACCAGTCTTATGCTCAACCTTTTTATTGGCATGTCGCTTGGCTCCAACGTGGTCATCGCCAACGCTATCGGTCGCAACGATCAGAACATGGTCAAACGCGCCGTCCATACCTCGATTTTAATGGCGCTCGTGGGCTTTGTCGTCATCGCACTGGGCGAGATCTTTGCCGAGCCCATGCTCGCTGCGCTCAACGTGCCTGCCGAGACCATGCCGCTCGCTTCGCTCTACCTGCGCGTCTTTTTGCTCAGCATGCCCTCGATCTTGCTCTACAACTTTGAGGCCGCGATCTTCCGCTCCGTCGGCATCACCCGCATGCCGCTGCAGGCGCTCGCCGTGTCCACCGTCCTCAACATTGGCCTGGACCTCATCTTTGTCCCCGTGCTCCACTGGGGCGTCGCGGGCGTCGCCATCGCCACCGCCATCGCCTACACCGTCAGCGCCGCTACGCTCTTTATCCGCCTGCTCAAGACCGACTCCGTCGTCCGCGTCACCCCACGCGACTTAGGCTTAGACCCCGTCGCCCTCAAGCGCATCGTCAGAATAGGCCTGCCCGCCGGCATCCAAAGCGCCGTCTTTGCCGTCGCCAACATCATCATCCAGTCCGCCATCAACAGCTTGGGCACCGAGGTCATGGCGGCATCGAGCGCTGCCATGAGCCTGGAGTACGTGTGCTACAACCTGCTCAACAGCTTTAGCCAGGCCTGCACCACCTTTGTGGGACAAAACCACGGTGCCCGCCAAATCGACCGCTGCACCAAGACGCTCAAGGTCTGCCTGGTCGAAGGCGGTATCGTCGCGCTCACCACCATCGTCATCATCGTAGGCTTGGGACGCGAAATCCTGGCGCTGTTCAACAGCGACCCCAACATCGTCTCGATCGGCTATATCCGCGTGTGCTCGATCTTCCCTGCCTACGCCTTTAGCATGTTCTACGAAAACATGTCCGGCTACCTGCGCGGCTTTGGCATCTCGCTCATGCCCGCCCTCATCACCATGATCTGCGTCTGCGGTATTCGCTTCTATTGGGTATTCTGCGTGTTCCCGCACTTCCGCACCTTTGCGAACATCATGATGGTCTACCCCATCAGCCTGGGCACCACGGCGTTCTTTATGGTCGTGGCGGTACTACTCTGCCACCCGGCACGCACCTATCGCGCCGCCCAAGCCAAAGCGACAGCCCGCTAAACACCGCACTCAACGCCATGCCAGTCATTAATTGACAATATGCGAGCTCATATAGTCGATAAAGTGCCTCGTGGCGATAGGCATGGTGTCCCAGCTGCGCCAGGCTGCCACTACGTCACGCGAGGGAGCGTGCACGATGGGACGCACGCGAATATCGGCCCTCATGCCCTCGACGGTACGGCGATACAGCATACTCACGCCTAGGCCCTCCTCCACCATCGCCATGATGGTGTAGTCATCGGTCACCTCGCTCGTCACGTGCGGCGACAGCCCATGCGCCGCGAATGCATCGAGCACCAGGCTCTGTTCGCCCTCATCCAGCAGCACAAACGGCTCGGACGCCAGGTCGGCGAGCGTCACCTTTTCCTTTGCCGTCAGCGGATGCGCGGCCGGCAACAGCGCCACCAACTCGTCGTGATAGACCACGCGCTTCTCGAGCCCGGCGGTAAATCCGCGCGCCGTAAAGCAAAAGTCAACCACGCCATCGTGCACCCACTGGGCGTTGCGCGTGTAATCGCCCTGCTTGAGGGTAAAGTGCACGCCCGGATGCAGGGCACCAAAGTCGCGGATCACGCGCGGCAACACGGTGCGGCTCACGTTGGTAAACGTTGCGATACGAATATCAGTCGAGGAGAGTCCCAGCAATTCCTGGCGCTTGCCCTCAAGCTCGGCCTCGGCAGTTACAATCTGGCGCAGATACGGCAGGTACTGCTTGCCGTCGCGCGTAAGCGAAACGCCCTGCTTGCCGCGCTCGATAAGCGTGGTACCCAGCTCGCGCTCGAGCGCTTTGACGGCCTGGCTCACCGCGCTTTGCGTATAGCCCAGCTCATCGGCTGCACCCTTAAGACTGCCGCGATCGACCACCATACAAACAATCTGATACCGCGATGCCATCGTACCTCCACATCGACGTAGCCGTAAAACGTTTTGCCAGCGCTTTTCCCGCCTACATTAGTATTACTTAATCATACTGAAGATACATTCGCTTTACTACATCTAAATCTGGGAGCAGAATCCTTTTTGCGAAACCGTTCTGTAACAAAAGGAGTCCCATGGATCGCAAAAAAGCAATCGCGCTCTCGTTTTCCGTTCCCGTCGCATGGGGCTTTTCGTACCCCCTCATGAAGATCGGCATGGACAGCATGAACGCCACGAGCATCGTTGCGCTGCGCTGCATCATCGCCTTTGTGGCCTGCCTGCTGCTCTTCCACAAGCACGCGCTGCGTATCAACCGTGACGTGATGATTCGCTCCGCCATCATCGGCGCCATCATGGCAACCGAGCTCACCTGCATGTGCCTGGGCTCCAGCCTCACCTCCGCCTCAACCGCCGGCTTTTTGCAGAGCCTGACGGTCGTAATCGTGCCGTTTGCCAACGCAGCTCTGCTGCGTCGCGCCCCCGAGCGCAAGGTGCTCATCGGAACTGCCATCGTCACCTGCGGTATGCTGCTGCTCTCGGGCGCCGACTTTACCAGCCTGAATCCCGGCGCGATCATCATGCTGCTCTCGGCCTTTATCTATGCCGGCCACATTATCGTAGCCAAGCGCTTTGTCGAAGAAGTCGACCCACTGGCCCTGGGTGTTTGGCAGCTGGGCTTTGGCGGCCTGTTCTCGGGCATCGCCGCGTGCACCTTTGTCGGCTTCACGCTTCCCAGCACGCCCAACGAGATCGTCGTCGTCGTCGCACTCGCACTCATCTGCTCTGCCTATGGCTTTATCACCCAAACGCTCGTGCAGCCCCACGTGCCCGCCGAGACCACCGGCTTCGCCTTCTCGCTCGAGCCGGTCTGCTCCGCTGTCTTCTCGTTCTTCCTGGTCGGCGAGGTCCTGAGCCCCATCGCCTTCTTTGGCGCCGCCCTCATCCTCACCGGCGTCATGGTGGCAACCGTCGAGCTTCCGCGCCTACGCGCGCATGAACAGGCTCGTATGGCAGGAACGCCCGAGCGCGTCTCGTAGACCCCACTCTTCATACAGCCGCGGCATAAAGGCAACCGGTGCGCCTTTACAATAGATACCAACAGAGTATCTGCCACAAAGGAGCCCCATGGACACCGCAACTCGCGACCGCAACATAGCAACCTGGTTGGGCGATGCGCCGCAGCCGGTACGTGACACGACGAACCAGCTGCTCGAGCGCATCGCCCTTTTGCGTGCCGAGCAGACCATCTACCCGGCACAAGACGACATCCTTAATGCCCTCGCCTACACGCCGGCCGACCAGGTCAAGGTTGTCATCTTGGGTCAAGATCCCTATCACGGACCCAACCAGGCCATGGGGTTATCGTTCTCGGTCCCCGCGACGCAAACCAAGTTGCCGCCGAGCCTGCGCAACATCTATAAGGAACTCAAAGCCGATCTGGACTGCCCCTTTCCTGCCACGGGAGACCTAACCCCATGGGCACAACAGGGCGTCTTGCTCCTTAACACCACGCTCACCGTGCGCGAGCATGCCGCCAATTCGCACGCCAAGCTAGGCTGGAGCACGCTCACCGACTATATTATCGAACGCTGCTGTCAGCTGCCCCAGCCGGTCGTCTTTTTGGCATGGGGCCGCTTTGCCCAGCAAATGGTTGAGGGCAAGCTCGACGCGATCGGCGCGGGCAAGGCAACCGGCAAGTTCTGCCTAGCTTCTACGCACCCCTCGCCGCTTTCGGCCAACCGCGCCACGGCAGAACTCCCCGCCTTTATAGGGTCGCGCCCCTTCTCGGCAGCCAATCGGCTACTCGAACAGCACGGCTCGACCCCCGTCAACTGGACTTGCCTCGGCTAAAAATCAATACATCAAAAACGCGCCCGACGGATTTCCATCGGGCGCGTTTTCTACTCGGGCCAGATAAACTGGGTGCGGCCGGCCTCGCCGCCATCGATCAGCAGGCTCTGCCCGGTCATAAACCGGTTGGTCACGCCCACAAAGTAGATCCACTCGGCGATCTCTTGGGCGGTGGCCCAGCGTTTAAGCGGCGTGAGCTCCATAATCTGGTTCCACAGGTGCTCGTCTTCCATCACGCAACGGTTGAGCGGCGTGATAACGCCGCCCGGGTCCACACTGTTGGCGATGGCCTGCGGTGCTAGGCGGTTTGCAAGGTTTTTGGTGTAGGCGATAACGCCGCCCTTGCTGGCGGCATAGGCGGGAAACTCCGATCCCGTATGTCCGCTCGCCGACCCCACATTGACCACGGATTTGATAGCCGCTGTCGGCTTGGCGGCAAGCCCCTCCCCCACAAAGGCGTAGCGTTCGGTCACGTTGATGGTGCCACACAGGTTGGCGGCAATGTCGTCGGCCGAATCCTGCGTACCGGCAACGTTTACGATTACCTGGGGTTCAAGGTCGTCTGGAAACGAGTCCGGTTCGCGGACATCAACGATCAGATGGCGGTAGCGCTCGTGCTCGACCGCCGTCGGCAGCAGGTCAAAGCCCACGACCTCGTGGCCCTCGTCCAAAAAGCGCTGCACGCACGCGGCTCCGATACCGCCCGAAGCGCCCGTGATCAAAACCCGCATACTTGCTCCTTAGGCGGTTGCGTGGCGCTCGAGGTACTCGGAGCCCACATTCTCGCGCTCCCAGCCGCGCACGACCTTATAGCCCACGGGGCTCAGAAAGACCTCGCACAGCAGCTCGGCAACAGCGCCGGTCAGCGAGCACATAAGGACCTGCACCCAGGTCCAACCAAAGAACGTGTGGCTCACCACAATGGCAAAGACCAAGTTGTCGATAAACTGGCCAACACCCGTGGACACATAGGAGCGGAAGGCAAAGCTCGCAAAGTTATTCTTTTTGAGCATACGGCCGAGCGACTGGTTGAGCGTGGAATTAACCACGGCAGAAACGAGCATTGCCAGCGAAGAGCCCAGCACCACGTACCAGGTGCCGCCAATGGTGGCGTTAAGGGCAGTGTTGACCTCGATCATGCCCGTGTCGTAGTAAGCGCCCCACATGCCGGGCGTGAGCGAGCACGCCCAAAAGCACAGGCTCACGGCCAGGTTGACCAGCAGCGCGAGGACAGAGATTTTGATGGATGCCTTGGCGCCAAAGCGCTTGCAGATCATGTCCTGGCACAAAAACGAAACCCAGCTCACCACAAAGCCGCAATCGAGTGCCAGATACGGCAGGCTGATAAGCTCTTTGTTGGCCAGCAGGTTCATCATGATGACACTCACGAAAAACAGCGAAACCGTTGCCGCGGGAATGCTCCGCAACAGGACCTTGTAGTCCTCCATGACCTTCTTGATCATTATGTACTCCTTTGGTTTTAGGTTTAACGAGCAGGATATCGGACCCGAACTGCTCGGACGTCACGGGCTTGAGACGACGATGGGTATAATAGCCGCTCACACGGCATCAGGCAAGCAAACGGCGCGGCAGCCCCACAGGGCCACCGCGCCGATGCATTAAAAGGCTACGTTGCCAAACTCCGACAGGATCAGGTCGGGGTTGTGGTCGGTTGCCCAATCCACGTTCCACGGACTCGTGAACAGCAGCAGCTTACCGCCGCGCATGTCCTCGACGCGCAGCGTGTCACGCGTGAGCGAAAGGCCCGGGATATCAATGGTATCGGGGTCGTTCTGAATCCAGCGGATGTCCGTATAGGGCAGCGGCTGGCGACGGACCTCAACACGATACTCGGCCTTGAGGCGGCGCTCGAGTACCTCAAACTGCAGCACACCGACCACGCCCACGATGACGCTCTCCATGCCGGCACCCAGCTCGCGGAAGATCTGGATGGCACCCTCCTGGGCAAGCTCCTCCATGCCCTTCACAAACTGCTTGCGCTTGAGCGTGTCGACCTGCGTAATGCGAGCGAACATCTCGGGGGCGAACGTCGGGATCTGCGGATACTGCACGTGGCGCTTACCGGAGCACACGGTGTCGCCGATGCTAAAGATACCCGGATCGAACAGGCCCACGATGTCGCCGGCGTACGCCTCGTCCACGATGGCGCGGTCGTCGGCCATCATCGAGGTGCCCGTCGCCAGCTTGAGCTTGCGGTTGCCCTGCATATGGAAGGCGTCCATGCCGCGCTCGAACTTGCCCGAGCAAATGCGCACAAAGGCAATGCGGTCGCGGTGGTTCTTGTCCATGTTGGCCTGGATCTTAAACACGAAGCCGCTAAAGTCGTTCTCGGCGGGCGCGACCGGCTCGCTGGTGAGCGTATCGGTATAGGCACGCGGCGTCGGGGCCAGACGCAGGAACTCTTTAAGGAAGGGCTCCACGCCAAAGTTGGTGAGCGCCGAGCCGAAGAACGCCGGGCTCAGCTTGCCGCAGGCCACGGCATCCAGGTCGAGCTCGTCGCCGGCGCCATCGAGCAGCTCGATGTCGTCCATCAGGTTCTTGTGGTTCTCCTCGCCAATAAGCTCGTCCATGGCCGGATCGCCCAGCTCGGCCTCGACCTCGGCGACCTTCTTGGTGGCGTTGGCATGACCGTCGCCCTCAAAGGCGATAACGCGACGGGTCTGGCGATCGAACACGCCGCGGAAGTTGCGGCCGCTGCCGATCGGCCAGTTCATGGGATACGTATTGATCCCCAGAACATTCTCGATCTCTTCCATGAGCTCAAACGGATCGCGAGCCTCGTGGTCGAGCTTGTTCACAAAGGTAAAGATGGGAATATGGCGCAGCGTACAGACCTTAAAGAGCTTTTTGGTCTGGGCCTCGACGCCCTTAGCGCCGTCGATGACCATGACCGCGGCGTCGGCGGCCATAAGGGTACGGTAGGTATCCTCCGAGAAGTCCTGGTGGCCGGGGGTATCGAGGATGTTGACGCAGGCGCCGTTGTAGGTGAACTGCAGCACCGAGGAGGTAACGGAAATACCGCGCTCCTTCTCGATGTCCATCCAGTCCGAGACGGCATGCTTGGCCGAGCTCTTGCCCTTGACCGAGCCGGCAGTCTGGATGCTGCCGGTATAGAGCAGCAGCTTCTCGGTAAGCGTGGTCTTACCGGCGTCCGGGTGGCTGATGATCGCGAATGTGCGGCGCGACGAGATTTCATCCGACAGGCTTGCCATGCGGATCCTTTCTTGCATTGAGTGCATTACGTCGTTGTAACCGCACTATTGTAGCCGCGAAATCCCGCTCTAGGGCACCTATCAGGACAAATTCATCAGCCAAGCTCGCTGTGTAGTGGGCAGCCGCCTTACGCACTGTCTCAATCTGTAACAGAAAGACGGGTTTTACCGTTCCTGGTGTTACAGATCGAGATAAACGGCTGGGAAGACCAGCGCCGTCTCAATCTCCGTCTCAATCTGTAACAGGAGGACGGGTTTTGAGCTTCTACCTGTTACAGATCGAGATAAACGCGCAGGCGGGCGACCAATGTCTCAATCTGTAACATCTAGCCACCAAAAACGGGCCTTAGTGTTACAGATTGAGATGAACGAGCAGGAAGGTCGGGACTGTCTCAATCTGTAACAGGTAGACACCAAAATCGGCTCCAGATGTTACAGATCGAGACAAACGAACGAAGGGACAGACGGGCCCATATTTTCCTCTTGCACGACTGTGCATAGTGTATATATACTGTGCTTACCGGTTATATACACGTGTAGCCCAACAGCTAAGGAGCCGCTGTGGACATCATCCTATCCAATTCGAGCGACAAGCCCATCTACGAGCAGATATCCTCGCAGGTCAAAGCGCAGATCCTTTCGGGCGCACTCGCTGCGGGAGCCAAACTCCCCAGCATCCGTGCGCTCGCGAGCGACCTCGGCGTGAGCGTCATCACCACCAAACGCGCCTATGCCGACTTGGAACAGCTCGGCTTTATCTGCACCGTGCAGGGCAAGGGCTGCTTTGTCGCCGAGGGCAACCAGGAGCTCTTGCGCGAAAACCAGCTCTGCCATATCGAAGAGCTGCTTGCGCAAGCAGCAACGCAGGCCGAAACCTTGGGCGTCACGCGCGACAAGCTGCACGAGATGCTCGACCTCGTAGCCCCCGAAACCATGCAGTAGCCATCTGCAAGAAAGGCTATACCATGCAAAACCTTTTAGAACTCAAAGGCGTTTCACGCCGCGTAAGCGACCGCTTTTCGCTACGCGATGTCACACTCACCGTGGAGCCCGGCCAGATTGTCGGCTTTGTGGGCGCAAACGGCGCCGGCAAGACAACGACCATTCGCGCCGCGCTCGGGCTCATAAAGCTCGATGCCGGCGAGGTGCAGCTGCTTGGCCAGCGCTGCGATGCCAATGCGCCCGGCGAGGCACAGCGCCACCTGCGCTCCCGCGTCGGTCTTGTCCTGGACACGTGTCCTTTCCCCTCCACGCTCAAGGTGGGCCAGATCGAGACGCTCGTAGGCCCGGCGTACCCCACATGGAGTCGCGAAACATTCGCCAGATTTATCGACCGATTTGGCCTTGATCCCAAAGCCAAGGTCAAAGACCTCTCCCGCGGCATGGGCATGAAGCTGCAGCTCGCCTGTGCGCTCAGCCACAATGCCAAGCTGCTCGTTTTGGACGAAGCCACCGCGGGCCTCGATCCCATGGCGCGCGAGGAACTACTCGATGAGCTGCTCGCCTTTGTTTCCGACGGCCAGCGCAGCGTGCTGCTCTCGAGCCACATTACGTCCGACCTCGATCGTACCGCCGACCGCGTCATCTGCATCGATAACGGCTCGATTGTATTTGACCTGCCACGCGAGGACATTACCGACCGCGCCGGCATCGCCCACTGCACGCAAGCACAGGCCGCAGAGCTCATGGCTTGCGTCGAAGGCGCCCGTGCCGCCCGCCACGCCTATAGCGTGGACGTGCTCGTGCCCAACCGTCGCGATACGCTCGAGGCCTTCCCCGAGATTCCCTGCGATCGGGCAACCATTGATGATTATCTTCGCCTCATGCTGAAAGGGGCTTCGAAATGAAACGCGCCTTTATGTCCGAGCTCGCCATCGTTCGCACGCTTGTCCCGAGCATTGCGGGCGTCGGCTTGTTCATCTTCGTCGTGCTGACGCTCGCCAACGCGTCGGATGGCGATTCCGGCATGAGCGCCGGCGCCTGCGCGGTCAGTGCCATGTCACCCATCATGGTCATGAGCTCGCTGGCCGGCTTCGACAATCAAAACGTTTGGGAGCGTTATCGGGCAACGCTGCCCTTCTCGCGCAAAGACATCATCTGCGCACGCTACCTGTGTATCGTTGCTTTCTCGGCCATCATGGCATGTGCGGCTGCACTGTTGAACATCGTCACCATCCCACTCTTCAATAATGCAGGCATCCCTCCGACGGGACAGGCCGTCTTTGAGATCGCAGCCGCCTCGGCAGCCTCGATGCTCATCTCCCTCATGATGGTGTTTTTGGCGCAGCCGCTGTTCTTTCGTTTTGGACACATGGAGGCGCTGCGCCTGTCCGTTGGTCTGTTTGCCCTGCTCGGATGCCTTGCCATGGCCACGCTGAGCTCCTCCAACCCCATCAGCAACTGGCTCATGTCGATTGCCGGGGCAAATCCCGATCCCGCCGTCCTCGGCTGCCTATGCGCAGGAATTGCCGCACTGGCCCTCGTACTATTTGCACTGAGCTGCGCTATCAGCACCAAGGTCTATCGAACGCGCGACCTGTAGGCAAGCGCGGCATCATCGGGCATGCACCGTAGGTCTGGCGCGGTCTGTTTTGGGAAGGCGCTCAACCCGTGTCGTGGGTTACAGCAGCATTTTGGAAGTAACGACCCGTCAAGGGGCACAAGCTCAACTTGAACACCCTCACACCGGGCTTGAGATGTTTGTATTGACCGTGCGCCACCGCGCTACTTGCGCAGCGGCTTGGGCAGCGGAATGCCCGCCGCAATGGCCGCGGCGATGATCATGCAGACGATACCCTTGAGCGGGAAGCACATGAGCAGCAGGCCCACGACCATGACCGGCTGACGCATGACGGCGCCCATCGTCGAGGCGGTACAGACGGCGACGCAAAAGACCGGATCGGCGCCCGTAAGGATGGCAAGACCGTAACCCAGGCTCACGCCCGAGAAGATAACCGGGAAGAAGTGGCCGCCGCGCCAACCAAGGTTGATGAGGGTGGGCGTCAGCATGGCCTTAACAAGACCGGTCGCGATAAGCACGCCAGCGGGAATGGTCATATAGGTTTCCATGAGCACGTCGGCCTGGGTCTCGCCGGCAAACATGGTGTAGGGCAGGACCGTACCGCAGATGGCGAGCGCCAGACCGGCTAGCATGGCCTTGACGACAGGACGCTCCCCTATTGCATGGGCAAGCGCTTCGCTCGCGTGCTCAGAAACAAAGTACAGCCAGCCGCAGATTGTTCCGATCAACGACAGAGGGACGAGCCAGGTAAGCTCCAGGTTGCCCACCTCGGCGGCCTCGAACCTCGGCATACCCATGCCGCCGCCCACAAGCTGGCCAAGCAGCAGGTAGGTACCCAGACCGCCGGCAATCGCAATGCCGTAGACCACGGTCTTTTGCGCCTTGGGAAGCTTGATCGTGATCTCATCGGACGCGGACTCATCGTCATTAGCGCCCTGGCCGTCGGCGCTACCGGCGAGCGGCGCCACAAAGCCAAACACGGGCGCGGTGAAGAGCGCCGTCAGGGCAGCCTGAGTGCCCAGCAGTGTGAGCTGCCTAAACTCGGCGCCAAAGCGACGCATGCGGTCGCCGACCCAGCTGCACAGACCTGCGATAACGCCGGTCAGGCCGGCCTCCGGTCCAATGCTTCCGCCAAACAGCAGCGGCAGCAATGCCGCAAGCGAAAGCTTGCCAAGGTTGTCGTACGGGTAGCACCCGTCTTGCTTAACCTTAGCCATCACTTGGTTGAGGTCATCGGTCTTGGTGCCCGTAAGCTTTTCGTACAGACCGATCAGCAGGCCGCCCAGCAGGCAGACGAAAAACGGGTACGGCAAAAAGCCGAACGGGCCGCTGGCAAGCTCGGGCGAAGCGACGCCCAGCATATGCGGGATCTCGGTCCATAGATAGTCGATACCGTGCTCCATCGCAAAAAAGAACAGCCAGACCGCGGCGCCTGCAAACGCACCGGTCACGGCCACGCTAACTAAAAACAGCGCACGGTTTTTGGGTTTTGCAAGGTTATCCATCGGGGCCTCCCGTGGTCAAAATCGACAAGGATACGTTTTATTGTAGTCGACCGAGACAATAGCATCTTCTGCTTCGAGGTCGGCATCGATTACACCGCCGTATTTTTCGACTTTGAGTTTGAATGTGCTCATGACTCCTGCAACGAGGTCGTTGACATCGACGTTGTGTAGTTTCATCAACGTCTTTTGTCTGTCGAACATC
>CABUDQ010000042.1 GCA_902490365.1 uncultured Collinsella sp.
ACGACCGCGGTATGACCCCCGGCCGTCGCAGTCACCTTGATGTAGAGGTTGGGCACACCCTCGACAAGCGACACATCGCAGTAGCCGGCGTCGGCGAGGAGCTCGGCCACACGAGCGCGGTCTTCATCGTTAACGCTCTCGAGCACCTCAAGCGCGCTCTTAGCGTCGCCGCCCACGGCACCCAGCACGGCCGCGGCCTCAATACCGTGCATACCGCCCGAGTTGGGCACGGTCACGCTCTTAACGTTCTTGATTATGTTACCCGAGCAGGCAACATCCATATGATCGGGTTCGCAACCGAGCGTCTGGCTCGCCAGCGCCGCTGCATAGGCAACGGCAATGGGCTCGGTGCAGCCGAGTGCACAGACGAGCTCGCGGTTCAAAACATCGCAAAACGCGGCATCACGAAGGGAATCGGTAGGCATAGGTATCTCCTGCTTGCATAACGGGCTGGTCTCTCAAAAATAATTAGCTCTTCTATTTGATAACAATGCATCAAAAACCGCAACCATGGTTCCGGCGGACGGCGCTCAAGCACAAACTGGCGGCATTCATTCATGAAAAGCGGGTCTTGTTGCCTGCTAAAGCGTTTGATCAAAAAACGGCCGAGCGTTTACACAAAAGTCGCGCTATCATGCAGTCGAACGCGGTAAACACCTTTAGCATTTGCGCCGCACAGACCAGAGAGGAACCATCTATGAAGATCGGTATCGGTAACGACCACGCCGCCGTCGAGCTCAAGAACATCATTTCCGAGCACCTGAAGGAGCGCGGCTGCGAGGTCGTGAACTTTGGCACCGACACCTCCGAGAGCTTTGACTACCCCATCGCCGGCTACAAGGTGGGTAAGGCCGTTGCCAACGGCGACGTCGACCTGGGCATCCTGATCTGCGGTACCGGCGTCGGGATCAGCCTGGCTGCCAACAAGGTCGAGGGCGTACGCGCCGTCGTGTGCTCCGAGCCCTTCAGCGCCAAGCTCTCCCGCATGCACAACAACACCAACGTGCTCGCCTTTGGCGCCCGCGTCGTTGGCTCCGAGCTCGCTAAGATGATCGTCGACGAGTGGCTCGACGCCGAGTTCGAGGGCGGCCGCCACGAGCGTCGCGTCAACCTCCTCAACGAGATCGACCAGACCCGCGGTCTCAAGGTCGTCGACGAGGCCTAAAGACTTACAACGCCATACGCTAACGACAGCCCCCGCCTGGAATGCACGCACATTCCAGGCGGGGGCTCTTTAGTAGATTTGTGAGCGTTTACCAAAAACCTGTTGGGATAAAAAGGGCGCCGCGGATGGAGTTCCGCGGCGCCCAAGCCACACGCTAACAGCTTTAAGGAGTCAAAGCTGGTTTAGCCAAAGAAGCGCTTGATCTCGATCTCGGCGTTCTCCAGGCAGTCGGAGCCGTGAATCACGTTGGCGTTGACATCGACGGCGAAGTCACCGCGGATGGTGCCAGGCGCAGCATCAAGCGGGTTGGTGGCGCCCATAAGGGTGCGCATCTTGGAGACGGCGGAAAGACCGGAAACAACCATCTTGACGACCGGACCGCTCGTCATAAAGTCGCACAGACCGCCAAAGAAGGGTTTGTCGGCCAGATGGGCGTAGTGCTCCTCGACGGTAGCGCGCTCGAGCGTGGTCATCTCCATGCGCTCGATGACAAGGCCGCTGCGCTCAATGCGAGCAACGATCTCGCCGATCTTGCGATCGCGCACAGCGTCGGGCTTAATCATGATGAAGGTCTTCTCGATAGCCATAAGGTAGCCTTTCAAGTAGGTTCGCGCGTGCCCAAGTCCCATTCCGGCACCCGCCTGGACTGCATCGTAACAGAGTTCTAGCTGCAGTTAAACAAAAAGCCGTTTATTGAAGCGATATTATTAATTGAAGCGCTCCATATGTGTCACTTCTGTTCCGAAGCCCGACTAGAGTACCATCCGACCGCCCATCAACCGCATCGAGCAGATCAGACGGTCGGTTGCCACCCGCAAACGTATCCCCTTCACAACCTGCCCAAAGGTCCTACAAAAGTTCTCGACAAGCTCCTTCCTTCCCTATAACAAAACGGGCACCCACCGTAGCGAGCACCCGTAAAGGCAAGATATGATGAACGCACCAGACAGACGCATCCTATAAGCTAATTAGCTCCGTGGCCCATCTCGACGACCTTGGTCAACGAGCCAAACACACCTTCGTCGGCCACGAGCTGCGCCTCGGCACGCTGCAGCTGCACGGCAACGGCGGCAGGGGCGGTACCGCCCTCGGTCGTACGCGCGGCGACAATCGACGGGATATCGAGCGCCTCGGTAATATCGCGCTCAAAGAGCGGGCTTGCCTCCTGGAACACCTCAAACGGCAGGTCCTCAAGATTGCAGGCGCGCTTCTCACACATCAGGACCAGGTGCCCCACCACGGCATGTGCCTCGCGGAACGGTAGACCGCGCTTTGCCAGGTAATCGGCAACATCGGTGGCGGCAAGGTGCCCCACGCCGCACTCGCGCGCCATGGCATCCTCGTTGACGGTCCAGGTCGAAATCATTCCGGCCATAACGGACAGGCACTGCATGAGCGTGTGAGCGGTATCGAGCGCGCCCTCCTTGTCCTCCTGCAAGTCCTTGTTATAAGCGAGCGGCAGGCCCTTCATGGTTACCAGCAGCTGCACCAGGTTGCCGTACACGCGACCGCTCTTACCGCGGATAAGCTCGGCAAAGTCGGGATTCTTCTTCTGCGGCATGATGGACGAGCCGGTGGAGTAGGAGTCGGAAAGCGTGATAAAGCCAAATTCGGAGCTCGACCACAGCACGATCTCCTCGGAAAGACGCGACAGATGCATGGCCATAACGGAGCCAGCGTAATGCAGATCGAGCAGGAAATCACGGTCGGAAACCGCATCGAGCGAGTTGGGAATCACGCCCGCAAAGCCAAGTTCGGCAGCCGTCATCTGGCGATCGAGCGGATAGCTCGTACCGGCAAGCGCGGCAGCACCCAGCGGGCAGTTGTCGGCGGCATCAAAGGCGGCCTTCAGGCGCGTAAAGTCGCGCGCGAACATCCAGGAATACGCCAGCAGATGATGCGAGAGCAGCACGGGCTGAGCGTGCTGCATATGCGTGTAGCCCGGCAGAATCACCTTGTCGTACTTCTTGGCCGCATCCACCAGCACATGGCGCAGCTCAAGATTGGCCTCCATGAGCTCCTTGGCCAGCGCCTTGACGCCCAGGCGCGTATCGGTCGCCACCTGGTCGTTGCGCGAACGCCCAGTATGCAAGCGCTTGCCAGCCTCGCCGATACGACGCGTCAGCTCGCTTTCGATGGACATATGAATGTCCTCGTCGTTGATATCAAAGGTGAAGTTGCCGGCATCGATATCCTGTTCGATTCCGGTCAGGCCCTCGGCAATCGCCTGCTCGTCCTCGGCGCTGATAATGCCCTGGGCCGCCAGCATCTTGGCATGTGCCTTAGATCCGGCGATATCCTGCTTATAGAGATGTTTGTCGACCGGCAGCGACGCGCCAAACTCCTGCGTGACCTCGGCCACGCCCGCCTCAAAACGACCGCCCCAAAGAGCCATGGAACCGTCCCCTTTCTCCAAATACCAAAACAAGCGCCCAAAGCAATGCGCCATATCGCTAAAGCGATTTTTCAACCGCTAGTTTTACACATTCCCCGCCGTGCGCGGGACCATGTAGCTAATTTGCAAAGAAGTGACGCGCCATGCACTTGGCGCCCAACGTCTCCCTCCGAATGTTGCCCTGCGAACCATCGATCCAGGCCTTCAGGCTCATAGGAACGTCCTCGACCTTTGCGGCATCGAACTCGGGCGCGAGGGCAAGTAAAGCATGCGCGAAAGCATTGAACATAATGGATACTCCTCATATATATAGGCGCAGAGCTGCCAAATTGATAGAAGGAGCCCCGCCAGACAACCCCGGCGGGGCTCGGACTCAGCCGCAGACGCGGCATCATATATGCGGGCGGAACGTAGGGGCCACCGATGTTAAGAAGTGTCAGCAAGCATAACGAAAGGTAGGGACCCCATGCGCCCGTTATGTATCACGCGGATGGGCCGCGCGGATACCAAGGAAAGGAAGACTTAAGCCTGGGCGGCAGCAGAGCTGGGACCCTGGACCTTAGCCCACGTCTTGAGCGACAGCGTATCGATCTCGATAAAACCGGCGCTGGCCTTCTCGTCAAACGTGGTGTCGCGGTCATAGGTGGCCAGGCCGTAGTCGTAGAGGCTGAAGGGGCTCTTGCGGCCGACGACATGGCAATTGCCCTTAAAGAACTTCAGACGGACGGTGCCGGTCACGAACTTCTGGGTATCGGCCATAAAGGCGTCGAGCGCGTTCTTGAGCGGGCTGTACCACTGGCCGTTGTACACGGCGGTGGCCCAATCCTGCTCGAGCTTAATCTTGGTCTTGAGCAGGTCGCCCTCGACGCAAATGTCCTCGAGTGCCTTGTGGGCGGTGATGAGCGTCAGGGCTCCGGGAACCTCATAGCACTCGCGGCTCTTGAGGCCCACCAGACGATCCTCAACCAGGTCGAGACGGCCAAAGCCGTTGTCGCCCGAAATCTTGTTGAGGGCGATGACGATCTCGGAGAGTTTCATCTTCTTGCCGTCGACGGCGACGGGCTTGCCGGCCTCAAACTCAATCTCGATATACGTCGGGGTATCGGGCGTGTCCTCGGGATTCTTGGTCATAACCCAGGCGTCGTCGAGTGGCTCATTCCAGGGATCCTCCAGGTGGCCGCACTCAATGGCACGACCCCACAGGTTGTCGTCGATGGAATAGGGGTTGTCGTTGGCACCCTCGGGAACCGGCACGTTGTGGGCGTGAGCATAGGCGACCTCATCGGGACGGCACTTCAGATCCCACTCGCGAACCGGGGCGATAACCTTAAGCTCGGGGTCGAGGGCCTTGACGGCAGCCTCAAAACGAACCTGGTCGTTGCCCTTGCCGGTGCAGCCGTGGGCGACGTAGGTCGCGCCAAACTCGTGAGCGACCTCGACGAGCTTCTTGGCGAGCAGCGGGCGAGACAGGGCGGAGAGCAGCGGGTACTTGTTCTCGTACATGGAGTTTGCGGCGATGGCCTTAGTCAGGAACTCATCGGAGAACTCGTCGCGCAGGTCGAGCACCTGGCAATCGAGAACGCCCAGGTCGAGCGCCTTCTGCTTCTTGGCATCCAGGCCGGTCTCCTCCTGGCCCACGTTGCCGCAGACGCAAACGACATCGAGATTCTTCTCGTCCTGGAGCCACTTGACACATACGGATGTATCAAGACCACCGGAATATGCGAGAACGACTTTTTCCTTGCTCATGGCTGTTTCCTTTCGCCCTTGGTAGCTAATTAGAACATCGGTCAGTTGCAAGTCACTTTGAGGTCAAAAACTGTGCAATATCAGGTTAAATAGCAAAAATCAGCACATACAGGCCCTAGAAACATGCAGCAATGTCGTGCTAAAACCCAACGACCTCAAAATGACTCTGTTGAGGCAATTCGCCCCATGCGGACAGAGACGATTGTTATCGTCGTCGGGAAATTGCGCGCTGGCGTCGGATGGCATTGTCTGCAGTGGTGATGATCTTTACGAACTGCATCTGCCTCTCCTTTCACCTACCGCCGGGCGCAATTCTAATATCGTAAACGGTACCTTTTCCTCGGTAAGCGGTTGTTTTTCCGTCTCCGTTTTCGATGGTCGCTATATTACGCTAAAGTGCCTACAGCGCAAGCGACAAATTCAAATTTCTGAAATTTTTTTTCATTACTTTGTGAAGCGTGGTGCAAATACGCCCCGTTCCTGCGACAATACGCTCGGTTACTGGTTGATGATTATAACGTCTGAAACAATTTCGAAACGAAAGGCGCGCTTTTATGCAAACTTACGAATCGGACACCAATATTGGAAGCATTAAGATTCTCGCCGTTGATATGGACAAGACGCTTCTCACCGACGAGCGCGTGTTGCCGCAGGGTCTTGATGAGCGCCTAGACAAGCTCGCCGAGGCTGGCATCGTGTTCTGCCCCGCCAGCGGACGCCCCGCCCCAAAACTCGAAGAAATGTTCGAGAGCATTAAGAACCGCCTTGCTTTTTGCCCCGACAATGGAGCCTGCGTTATCTACCGCGGCAACTATATCTATAAGAGCAACATCGATGTGGCGCTGTATCAGCAGGTGCTCGCTCGTGCCTCGGAGGACCCGCGCGCCGTTCCCGTCCTGTGCTGCTACGACGAGTTCTATGTGCTCGCCCGCGACCATCAGTACCACGACGAGATCAGCGTCTACTACAACACGATCAACTACGTCGACACCTTTGAGGGCCTTGATATCGAGTCCAATAAGATCTCGATCTTTTTCCCCGGCTACGACGCCGAGCCCGCGTTCCGCGAGACCTATAACCCCGCGTTCTCGGATCAGCTCTATGTCACCAATGCCGGCCGCGAGTGGATCGACTTTATGAACCTGGGCGTCGACAAGGGTTCGGGCGTCGCGCACCTGTGCGAGCAGCTCGGCATCGATATCGCCGATGCCGCCGCCGTGGGCGATACCTACAACGACATCCCCATGCTTGAGCGCGTCGGTCACAGCTTTATCGTGGACAATGCCGAGGAGCATATGAACGCGCATGCTGAGTGGCGCATTCCGAGCAACAACGACGGGGGCGTACTGACGCTCATCGACGCCATCTTGGCGGCTCGTTAACGGGGCTCGTCGGACCCAGCCGGGCGCCAAGATGGCGTCTTGAGTGTCTAGATACTTAGCTGAAATGATTTGAGCAGAGGGGAGCCCCTTGTTGGAAGGGGCTCCCCTCTGTTTTGGTTACTGTGGGACAAATTAATCAGTAGTGTTTGTCCCAAATCTTAAGTATGTGGGGGCTTACGTCTTGGGCGAGCTTGCCTTACGGAGCGCTTTCCTATTTGGCGTCGGCCCAGGTTATGCCGGTACTGGCTTCGGCGATTAACGGTACGCGGAGGTCTACTACGTGCTCCATGACGTCGCGGACCATCGCGGTGAGCGCCTCGACCTCATCCACTGGGCACTCAAAGTCCAGTTCGTCGTGCACCTGCAAGATCATGTGGGCGGCAAAGCCTTCTTCTTCCAGACGGCGACTCACACGAGCCATCGCAATTTTGATGATGTCTGCTGCGGTGCCCTGCATGGGATGATTCATGGCCGTACGCTCGCCAAAGCCGCGGAGCTGCGGGTTTTTGGCCTTGAGCTCCGGAATATGACGACGGCGTCCGTACATGGTCTCGGCATAGCCCGTCTGCCTGGCGCGCGCCACCACGTTGTCGAGGAACGTGCGCACGCCCGGGTAGGCCTCGTAGTAGCGGTCGATCATGTCGCGCGCCTCGACCATCGAGATGTGCAGCGACTGCGACAGGCCGTACGCCTGCTGACCGTACACGATGCCAAAGTTCACGGCCTTGGCGCGGCTGCGCAGATCGGGCGTTACCTCGGACACGGGAACGCCAAACACGCGCGCGGCCGTCTCGGCATGGAAGTCCTCACCCTCGTTAAAGGCACGTACCAGATGTTCATCACCCGAAAGATGCGCGAGTAGGCGCAACTCGATCTGCGAGTAGTCCACCGCCAAAAAGACGCTGCCCTCGCCCGCCGAAAACGCCGTCTTGACGGTACGACCAAGCTCAGAGCGCGTCGGGATGTTCTGTAGGTTCGGGTCGCTCGAGGACAGGCGGCCCGTCGCCGTGATGGTCTGGTTGTAGGTGGTGTGCACGCGGCCATCGCCACGACGCAGCGGGCCCAGCGTATCCAGGTAAGTGGACTTGATCTTGGACTTCTCACGCCAATCCAAGATCAGACGCACGATCTCGTGGTCACGGGCAAGGTCGCTCAGCACCTTGGCGTTGGTCGAATAGTAGCCGCGCTTGGTCTTCTTGAGGCCCTTGGTCGGAAGCCCCATAACGTCAAACAGCACATGCGAGAGCTGCATGGGGCTGCCGATGTTAAAGGTCTCGTCACCCGCCAGGTCTCGAATGTTTCGCTCAACCTCGGCAATCTGGGTAGCAAGCCCCTCGGACAGACTATGCAGACGGTCGGGGTCCACGAGCATGCCCGCGCGCTCCATCTTGGCAAGCACCGGCACGAGTGGCATCTCGATGCCATCGAACACGTTGACGGCGTTCTCGCGGGTCATGCGGTCGCGCAGCGGTACGACCAGCGCCAGCGTCAAGGCCGCCGTGCGAGCGGCGGGCGCAGGAGCGTCCTCACCGGCACCCTCTGCACCGCGCGCCGCAGGCAGCGCCATCTGCAGATAGGTATCGGCCATATACGCCTCGTCAAACTCGGAGCGGTCGGAATCCAACAGGTAGGCGGCAACCACGGTATCGAAGATGCGCGTGGAATCGACTGCCAGCGGATCCATGAGCTCGGGCTCGGAGGAATCGATGGGCGAAAGCTCATGCAGCAGCGCTTTCATATCCGGGTTCGCCACGCGGCCCTCCATAAACAGGCGCGCAAGCACGCCGGCAATCACGCCGTGGGCGAAGTTGAAGCCATCGACCACGGCAGGCGCACCGCCATCGCCCTCCTCAAGTGCAAGCAGTCCTTTGGGCGTCGCCAGCCACAGCGTGCGTGTCAGGCCAAAAAGCGCGCCCTCCTCCTTGTCATCGTCCACCACGGCGGCAACCCACTCGCCTGCCTTGATCGCACGCGAAACCTCTGCGGCAGCGGCAGCGAGCGCCTCGGCATCGCCGGCGGCAGCGCGCATAACGTGAGGAATCTCAAACGTGCTGGCAGTGGCCGCAGCCCCGCCCTCGCCGCCGATCAGCGCCAAGAAACGGTTCTGCATGGCGGTGATACCAAGCGTACCCAGCGCCGCGGAAACCTCATCGGCAGAAAACGCCGGGAAGGACGTCGCCTCAAAATCGAGCTCAACGGGCGCATCGGTGCGGATGGTCGCCACCTTACGGCTCAGCAGCGCGTCGTCGATGTGTGCGCGCAGGTTCTCGCCCATCTTGCCCTTGACCTCGTCGGCATGCGCGATGACCTCGTCCAGGCTGCCGTACTGCGCGATGAGCGCGCTCGCCTTTTTGGGGCCGATGCCCGGCACGCCGGGAATGTTGTCCGACGTATCGCCCTTCAGGCCGTAAAAATCGGGCACGAGCGCCGGCGTAATGCCGTGATACAGGTCGTCCACGCTCTCGGGCGTCATAATCGCCACGTCGGACAGGCCCTTGCGGGTCGAGACCACGTTGACGTGCTCGGTCACGAGCTGATACATGTCGCGGTCGCCGGTCACCAGCAGCATGTCGCAGCCGGCTTCCTCGCCCAGGCGCGCCATGGTGCCCAGGATATCGTCACCTTCCCAGCCCTCGGACTGCAAAATCGGCACGTTGAGCGCAGCGAGCAGCTCCTTAATCATGGGGAACTGCGCGTGCAGGTCGGGGTCCATGGGCGGGCGCTGCGCCTTATACTGCGGCAGCATCTCCATGCGCACGCGCGGCTTGCCCTTATCAAACGCCACGACCACACCATCGGGGTTAAAGGCGTCGATCATCTTGAGAAACATGTTTAAAAAGCCAAAGATCGCGTTGGTGGGGCGACCGTCCGGCGCGTTCATGGTGGGCGGCACGGCGTGGAAGGCGCGGTGCATGAGCGAGTTGCCGTCGATAACGGCAAAGGTACGGCGTTTGTCAGACATATTGAATACCTCGCTTTGGGCTGGGCACGATTTGCTCCCACCAGTTTACACGCTCCCCGCCTCGCGGCCACCGCACATCAGGCTCCTCCGCCACCGCGCGCCCGCGCGTGATACGATGGCTCACGGTACATTAACCAGCACGATCGATCCGAAAGGAGCCTGCGTCATGGAGCGTCCCTGCGCATGGAAAAAGTACACGCCACAGCAGATCGAGGAGCTCGAGGAGCTTTGCCGCGGCTATAAGCAGTTTTTGAGTGAGAACAAGACCGAGCGCCTGTGTGTCAAGACCGGCATCAAGATGGCCGAGGAGGCGGGCTACGTCGACCTGGAGACCGTGATCGCCGAGGGCCGCGAGCTCAAGGCAGGCGACAAGGTGTACGCCGCCAACCACGGCAAGGACCTTATGCTCGTCAACCTTGGAACCGCCCCGCTCGAGCAGGGCTTTAACATCCTGGGCGCCCACGTGGACTCGCCTCGCCTGGACCTCAAGCAAAATCCCGCCTTCGAGGCCGGCGACATGGCCTACCTCGACACGCACTACTACGGCGGCGTCAAGAGCTACCACTGGGTGGCCTCCCCGCTCGCGCTTGTGGGCGTCATCTGCAAAAAGGACGGCACCACCGTCGACATCAACATCGGCGACAAGGCGGATGACCCTGTCTTTACCATCTCCGACCTGCTGATCCACCTCTCGAGCGAGCAGATGTCCAAGCCGGCCAAGGACGCCGTCGACGCCGAGATCCTCGACGTGATCGTGGGCGGCCGTCCCGTCAAGTTTGACGTGGACGACAAGGACGCCCCCAAGGAGCCCGTCAAGCAGATGTTCCTGGACATCCTCAAGGAACAGTACGACGTCGAGGAGGAGGACTTCCTCTCCGCCGAGATAGAGGTCGTGCCCGCCGGCCCTGCCCGCGACATGGGTCTCGACCGCTCCATGATTTTGGGCTATGGCCACGACGACCGCGTCTGCGCTTACCCCTCCATGCTCGCCCAGATCAACGTGGCAGACGTCGAACGTACGAGCATCACGCTCATCGTCGACAAGGAGGAGATCGGCTCCGTGGGCGCCACCGGCATGACGAGCCGTTTCTTCGAGAACACCGTCGCCGAGATCATGACGCTCGCCGGCGAGAGCAGCCCGCTGGCCCTGCGCCGCGCACTCGCCCGCAGCCGCATGCTCTCCTCTGACGTGTCCGCCGGCTTTGACCCGGGCTACGCCGGCAAGTTCGAGACCAAGAACGCCGCCTTCATGGGTCGCGGCCTGTGCTTCAACAAGTACACGGGCAGCCGCGGCAAGGGTGGCTCCAACGACGCCGACGCCGAGTACGTGGCCCTCGTCCGCGACATCATGGACGAGGCGGGCGTGGACTTCCAGACTTGTGAGCTCGGCCGCGTCAACGCGGGCGGCGGCGGCACCATCGCCTACATCATGGCCAAGTATGGCATGAACGTCATCGACTCCGGCGTTGCCGTCCTGTCCATGCACGCCCTGTGGGAGGTCGCCAACAAGGCCGACATCTACGAGGCCTATCGCGGCTACAAGGCCTTCATCGAGCGCGCCTAACCAACCCTTCATCAGTTGCGGTGAAATACGGACTAGACTGGCCCATAAACGGCCAAAACAGACCGTATTCCACCGCAACTTCTTTTTTTGGCAGAGGAGAGTCCATGCTGCAGGTCATCATTTCGCCCGCCAAGCAAATGCGCGCGGCCCAAGATGCTTTTGAAGTCCAGGGCATTCCACCCTTTGCGCACGAGACGGCTCGCCTCCACCGCGCATTGCTAGATATCGAGCGGAATGAAGGCAGCGGCGGCCTGCAGGCGCTGTGGAACGTGAGTGACAAACTGCTGGGGCCTTGCCTCAACACCCTGCGTGAGTTCCGGCCCATCCTGAATAACGGCGATCTCGACAATCCCGCACTCGCCCGCCGCATCTCCCCTGCCATCATGTCCTATCACGGCATTCAGTACCAGAGCATGGCGCCCGAGGTGATGGATTCCGCGCAGCTCACATGGCTGCAAGACCATCTATGGATCCTCTCCGGCCTCTACGGGTGCGTTCGCCCCTTTCATGCCGTCGAACCGTATCGGCTGGAGATGGGCGCAAAGCTTGCCGTCGACGATACCCGAGACCTCTACGCGTTTTGGGGCGACAAGCTCGCACGGGCTATCGCCCCGGCAGGTTCAAACACCACGATCGTCAACCTCGCCAGCGTAGAGTATGCCAAAGCCGTTCTGCCCCACCTCGCGGGCGACGCCACGGCCGTCACATGCCTCTTTGGCGAGGGTATCCGCAACGGCAAGCCCATCCAACGGTCGACCGCCAGCAAAAAGGCGCGCGGCTCCATGGTGCGGTGGATGGCAGAAAACAAGCTCGAGGATGTAAGCGGGCTCACCGCGTTCGACGTTGGCTATCGCCACCTTCCCGAGCTTTCAAATAAAAACACTTTGGTCTTCCTGAACGATCAGGCCTTGTAGGACCACCGCTACTTTTGAATGTGCCGCCTAGGCACGGCGTCTATCCCGCCAAGCCGTCGGCTTTGGCAATTTTATTTGTCGAGCCGTCCTGATAAGTAATCTTGACGTGCTCAACCTCGGACACCGCAACACCCGTCGGAGGCTCCAGACGCCATTCCGTCAGGGCGATATCCATGGTCGTGGGCACATCTCCTTGATCTTTGAGCTTCACCGTGAGCGTTTTGAGCGCCGCGTCAAACGTCACGCGTTCGATTTCTTCACCTGGAATGGACCCACCACTCAGCTGCAACTGCACAAACTCATCGCGCGGGTACCAATAATCGCCCGAAACGGCGAGCGTATTGGCATTACCGCCAGTACTCCTCACCGTCATAATCGGTAGGCTATCATCAGCCTCGAACCCCCATGCAGCGCCGCCGCGACCGCCAAACGTCCAAATACAAAAGGCAATCACCAACACGGCAAGCACCGCAAAACCAATCGCGACAAGGCCATGGTGCGCACGGCTTTCCTCGGCCGATACATCCCATTGCGTCTCTCGATATAGATGCTTGTCTTCCATGTTCGCCTCCCCATGGGCATGCTCATCGCGTCAATCGTACCCATTCAGGCTATACTTGAGCCCACCACATAAACGGGGAGCTTGCAGGACAAGACGGCAGGCTGAGACTGGGCGCGCCCGCCCTGACCCGCAAACCTGATATGGGTAATGCCAACGAAGGGAGCCGTGCCAATGAGCACACAGACCGAGCCCAAGCTTGTCACGCAAATCGACTTCGCCCGCGCCGGGCAGATCACGCCGCAGATGAAAGAGGTCGCCGAGCGCGAGCATCGCGACCCCGAGTACATCCGCGAGCGCGTGGCAGACGGCCGCATCGCCATTCCCGCCAACATCGTGCACATCAAAAAGGGCATGCGCGCCTTTGGCGTCGGTGAGGGGCTGTCCACCAAGGTCAACGTCAACCTGGGCATCTCGGGCGACAAGGCCGATGCCGCCGAGGAATGGAAGAAGGTCAAGATTGCCGAGGACTTTGGCGCCGACGCCATCATGGACCTCTCCAACTCGGGCAAGACGCGCCAGTTCCGCCAGCAGCTCATCGACGAGACGCCGCTCATGGTGGGCACGGTGCCGATGTACGACGCCATCGGCTACATGGAAAAGCCGCTGGTCAAGCTTACCAAGGACGACCTGCTCGAGGTCGTGCGCGCACATGCCGAGGACGGCGTGGACTTTATGACCATCCACTGCGGCATTAACAAGTCGGTCATCAAGACCTTTAAGGAGACAGGCCGCCTCATGAACATCGTCAGCCGCGGCGGCTCGCTGCTGTTTGGCTGGATGGAGGTCACCGGCAACGAGAACCCCTTCTACGAGTTCTACGACGAGGTGCTCGAGATCTGCCACGAGTACGACGTGACGATCTCGCTCGGCGACTCCTGCCGCCCGGGCTGCCTCTACGACTCCAACGACGCCACCGAGACCGCCGAGATGATCGAGCTGGGCAAGCTGTGCAAGCGCGCCTGGGCAGCCGGCGTCCAGGTCATGGTCGAGGGCCCGGGCCACATGGCGCTCGACGAGATCGCCGCCAACATGAAGATGCAGAAGCGCCTGTGCCACAACGCCCCGTTCTATGTGCTGGGGCCGCTGGTGACTGATATCGGTGTGGGTTACGATCACATTACCGCCGCCATCGGTGGCGCCATCTCCGCGAGCTCGGGTGCCGACTTCCTGTGCTATGTGACACCAGCCGAGCACCTGTGCCTGCCTAACGCCCAGGATGTGCTCGATGGCCTCATGGCCACCAAGATCGCCGCACACGCCGCCGACATCGCCAAGAAGGTGCCGCACGCCCGCGACATGGACGACAAGATGGGCCAGGCACGCCGCAAGCTCGACTGGGACGCCATGTGGGAATGCGCGCTCGACCCGGTTACGGGCAAGAAGCGCTACGAGGAATCCCCCGCTGCCACCGAGGGCACTTGCACCATGTGCGGCAAGATGTGCGCCGTCCGCACTGTCAACAAGGTGTTCGAGGGCACGACGATCGACCTCGGCATGGAGGATTAACGCGTCACCGGAGCCACAATCGGCAACAAGGTACTCGTCAATTGTTGACGTGTGAACATTTGCTTACATTTGCGTAAAGATTGCATCGCCCGCCCGGGTTCGGCATAGAGTCGGCCCGGGCATCTTTATAATGCGGGGTAAAAGACCCATTTGAATCCGACCGGACAAGGGAGCGAACATGGATCGCAGTAAGGTACCAGCCGTTCTATCCATCGCAGGATCCGATTCCAGCGGCGGCGCCGGCATTCAGGCAGACATCAAGACCATCACGGCGCACCGCCTGTATGCCGAGGCGGCAATCACTGCCATCACGGCGCAAAACACACTGGGCGTCACCGCCGTGCAGAATATCTCCCCTGATATCGTCGCTGCGCAAATTGATGCCGTCTTTGACGATATCCGCCCGAGCGCCGTCAAGATCGGCATGGTCTCCTCTGTCGAGATTATCGAAGTCATCGCCGACCGCCTGAGCGCCTGGAACGCAACGAACGTGGTCGTCGACCCCGTTATGGTCGCCACCTCGGGCGCGCGCTTGATTGCCGAGGATGCCTCCGAGGCACTCACCCGCCGCCTGTTCCCGTTGGCAACGGTCATCACGCCCAATATTCCCGAGGCCATGGCGCTGCTCAATTACGAAGTCGATTCCGAGCGCACGCAGCAAAACGCCGCCATGCTCCTCACCCGCCGCTTTGACTGCGCGTCCCTCGTTAAGGGCGGGCATTTTGTCAACGAGGCCAACGATGTGCTAGCAGAGCCTGCGCCACTCGATGACGAGGGCAACCACCTGGGCGATCCGCTCACCACATGGTTCCGCCACAAGCGCATCGAGACCGGCAACACGCATGGCACCGGCTGCACGCTCTCGTCCGCCATCGCCTGCGCGCTGGCACAGGGCATGGATCTCGCCGACGCCGTCAACGCCGGCAAGGCCTACCTAACCGGCGCTCTCGCCGCCGGCTTTGACATGGGCAAAGGTTCCGGCCCCGTCAACCACATGTGGCAGTACTAAATAGCCAGCAACCTGCCAAAAAAAAGACAGGCTACCTTGCACCAAAAACCGTCGCAACATTCGATGAAAATCGTGCAAACGCGAAAAATCATTAAATGTTGCGACGGTTTGATTTTAGATAGCGGTCGAGCAAAGGACCAGAGCGCCTATTCGTCGGCGAGCTGGATGCCGAGCAGGCCCGAGAGTGCCAACGCCTGCTCGGCATTAACCGTCAGGCCACGCAGCTCATGGTAGTCGCCCGAGACGACAGGAGCCGCGAACGTACAACACGATACATCCACGCCGGAAAGCGGCGTCTTGAACACATCGATTCGCGTCAGGTCGCAGCCGTCCAAGCGCAATTGCCCCAGCTTTGCCCCCTGGAGTGCGGCCTCGGTCAAACGCGTGTCACGCGCAGCCATGGGGCCAATGCTTCCCTCCGAAAGGTTCGCATAGCTCAAATCGCACGATGTAAACGACACGCTCGACAGACGCGCCCTGAGCAAGTTGAGCCCCGGCGCCGAGCAGTCAACGAAGTCGCAGCGGTTGAGCCAGCAACCTTCCATGTTGCAGCGGATAAAGCGGCAACCGCGAAACACCACGTCGCGAAACGTCGAGCCGCTCCAGTCAACGCTATCGAACTCGCAAGATCGGAACACGACGCCATCGAAGGTCGCGCCGTTCGCCACGTCGCAGGCAAGATCCAAATCCTCAAAAGCGGTATTGGAGACGAGCTCATCGCCCTCGGCAAAGAGGTCGATGAGCTCGTCCATGCCCATATGGCAGCCAATCCGTTCGTTTACCCGGGCAAAACCACCACAAAGGTGCCTGTCCCCTTTGCGGTGGCTTGGGGTCGCGCTACTCACCGAGCATCTCTTGGAGCTTGGCTGCCACGGCATGTCCCAAGCTCTCGTGGCTTTCGGGCATCATATGCAGATAGTCGATATCGCCCGGCTCGGCAAACTCGGCGGCATTCAAAAAGTCGCAGCCAAACTGCTCGGCCACGTGCGCATAGTACTCGCCAAAATGTTCAGATGCCTCGACGGAACGCTCGTCAAAATCGGTCATATATACATCGGCGATCTGCGGCTTGATCTTGATAGGAGCCATCAACAGGATGCGCGGGCAAGGCGCAGCGTCGGTCCACGGAAACGCGCGGACGGCGCGAATCAGCTCCATGGCGCCACGGGCGATATCGGAAGCTCTCACGTTAAAGACCGTCTTACAGTCGTTGGTGCCCAGCATGATCACAATGGCGTCCAGCGGCTTATGAGCCTCGAGCAGCATCGGAAGCGCGCGAATGCCGTTGAGGTTAGTGTCCAGATGGCACATGTCGTCGCGTACCGTCGTGCGGCCGTTGAGGCCTTCTTCAATTACATGCCAGCCCTCGCCTAAGTCACGTTGGACCACGCCACACCAGCGCACATCCTGCGCATAGCGCACCGCGGTACCGTCGCGCATGCCCGCCGGATCGTAACCATAGGTGTTGCTGTCACCAAAGCATAGAACGTTTTTCATCGTAAGCTCCCCACTCAATAAAAAGCCGACGGGAGCAGCCCCCGTCGGCTCGGTATATCGCATCACGCGCACCGTTTACAGGTACTTGCGCCAGTCGTCGTCATCCTCGTCATCCTCGGCAGCGGCCTGAGCCTGCTCGGCGGCACGGGCGGCTGCGGTGCGGGCGGCAACCTGAGCATAGGACTCCTCGTTGCGCTCGGGGAAGTTTGCCAGCACGTGCTCGAACTTGGCGAAGTCCTCGTCCCAGCGCGTAGAGGGCACGGCAAAGAAGACCTGCTTGACCTTGAAGTCGCCCGACGCGAGCTCCTTGCGGAAGAGCTCGGCCACGGCCTCGGCATCAAAGCCGTTGTTGTCGCAGCCCCAAGCGCCCAGCACGAGCTTCTCGCGACCAAGCTCATCGCAGATGGCAAGGACAAAGCGAATGCGGTCGCGCAGGGCATCCAGCAGAGCATCGTCGCTCACGCGATACTCCTGGCGGGCGCGCCTAACGTTGGGCGCGGCGGCCACGATCACGTCGGCGTATGCATGCACGTGGTTGCGGTCGAAGCGCACCGCAGGCACCACCAGGGCGCGGTTACGATAGAGCTCGCAGTTGATGTTGCGGCGACGGTTCTCGCCGTACCACTTACGCTGCTTATCGAGAACGTTGTACAGATACGAATCGGCGCACAGCGTGGCCTCCTGGCCCAGATAACCCTGAATATATCCACCGCCCGGATTGGTAAACGAGGCAAAGGCGAGCACGGCCATGTCGCAGAACTGCGCATAGCCGCGACCGTTATCGAGGATTGCCTGCGTGGCGGAGGCATCAAGCACAGTGACCTCGGGCAGGACCGGAGCGGGCTCCTCAGCAGGCGCGGACTCAGCTTCGGCGATTTCCTCGGCAGGCTCCTCGACGGGCTCGGGCGCCGCCTCGGTCTCGGGCGCCGCCTCGACCTCGGCAGTCTCCGCGTTCTCGACGTCCTCGGCGACCTGCTCTTCGGCGGCCACAGCACTCTGAACCTTGGCCTTCATCGCCGCGACAAAGCCGGCAGGCATACCGTCAAACTCGCGAACACCGGCAAGCGAACGCTCGATATCCTTGGCGCACGCTTCGGACACAGTTGCCACGTGACGCTCGGCGGCCTTGGCACGGGCCTCGCGCTTGGGATTGGGCTGACCCGCTCGGTTGGACCTGCGGTTACGGTTCCTGTTGTCGACGTCTGCCATACGTGGCCACCTTTCCTGTCGCTGCCGCTATCGGCTTTTCCCATCCATGATACCCCGCCGCGTACAAAAAAGACGGCCCCGAAAGACCGCCTTTCACATCGTTTTACCGCGTCCGACAAGAAACGCTGCAATCCCCCGCGCTAGTCGCGACGACCGAGGATGTTCAGGATGCGCAGGAACACGTTGATAATGTCCACGAACAGATTGGACGCCATGAGCACCGCATTGGGCAGCGTGGGCGGCACCGTCGTGGCAACATAGGTGTCGTAGCCAATAAAGCCGGCGAACACCACGATCACGATCAGGTCGGTGATGGTCTGCGAGACGCCCATGAACATCAGCACGATCTCAACCAGAATAGTGGCGAGCAGAATGCCAAAGCCGATGCCATATACGCGCTGGAAAAACTTGGGGAACGTCACGCCCAAGGCGCCAAAGACAAAGGTGATGGCGGCCGTGGCGATAAAGGCAGTGTTGATGGTGGGCAGGTCGTAGTTGGCAAGGCCAAACGACGCGGTCAGGCCGAAGGTACTCGCAAAGATTACGTAGCCCACAAGGGACAGACCCACGGACTGCTTGCCCGCAGCAGCCGACATCATGACCATGCCGACGATGGTTAAAATAAACGAGCCAAAGACCAGTGGCAGGGCGGCGCCGCTCATCATCATGCGCGCAAACGACATGGTGCTCGTAAAGTAGGCGCCGGCACCCATGGCGCAAAAGCCCAAGAAGATCAGGGCAGATATGGCGAGATTGTACGCGCGCGGCGACATCTCCTTGGCGCGACTTGCGCCGGTCTCGACGGGGCCGTTCTGATAGCCCTGAATATCGTTCATGCTTCGTCCTTTCAAAAAGCGCCACGACAGCGCAGCAGGTGACAAGATTCCTGCCATTGTACCCGAACGCCGTGCGTCCTTACCTACGGCGCTCGCCCTCAAGCGTACGATCAAACGCCCAAACCCACCAACGCATCACGTGTGCCTGCGAGCCGTCCGCCCGCTCGCGCGTCTGGTCCTCCAGATACAACTC
>CABUDQ010000043.1 GCA_902490365.1 uncultured Collinsella sp.
CCGTACATGTACGGATGAATGTGGGAGGTGTTCGGATGAAGTCGATAATCAAGGGGTCACAAATCGCCGCTTTTTAAAAAATAGTTCTTGCCAGTGGGCGGGAGCTCCGTTATATTATTTCCTGCGCACTCGCGCACCCTTGATCGGGCGTTTAGCTCAGGGGGAGAGCGCTTCCCTGACACGGAAGAGGTCAGAAGTTCAAATCTTCTAACGCCCACCAAATGTTCGCAGCTCAGAGGCTTCGCCTCTGAGCTGTTTTGTTTTACGCTGCCAAGCCAAAAGGACGCCGCGGCACCCAAAGCGCCCAAACAGCCCCGGTGATTGCCCCGATCAGGCGCGGATGGGTCTCGCAGCCATATATAAATAACCCCCTATAAATTGAGGTTTAATACTTTTCCCGAGAAGTGAACGAGCTTATTTGGACCCCCGGAGCATCCACACTTTTTGACGTTAAAACCGCAGGATTCCAGCAGCAAAACCGCAGGAAACGAGCCCCCAAAAGTGTCGATGCTTCGGGGGTCCATTCTGGCTCGTTCACTTCTCGGGAAAAGTATTAGACCTGAAAATATAGCCGCTCATTCCAACCCCCCATTACCGCTTCACCAATACTGATGCGTCCCGATAACGGCATGCCAGAGCGCAAATCGCTTCGTTTCGACGCGCGCGAGGGCAAAATATCGCTGCTCTGCACTCATCGCCTTGTTAAAGATGGGGCGCTTATTCCGATGCAGCTTCCGTCGGATGCGTTCGCACAGCCGAACGAGCTTGTCGTAGTCATTTGCTTGGTCGGTTGTCACCGTAAAATACGCTACTCCCTCAAGCAGTTCCAACTCGTTGCGGCGCTCGGCATCCTTGTGGATCTTCTCGCGGCCGTCATGAATGGCATCGCTGTCGTAGTCGACCATCGCGGTCAGCACCTCTGGCAGCAGCCCGGCCTTTACTTTATCCCTGCCTACCTCAACTTTAGCCGTAAGCGTAATGTCGGGCGTGCGCTCCAACACGCGCAGTTTGCGCTCGCGCCCATCGTTGAGTCCATCGCGAATGAAAGCCTTCTTGTTGAGCTCGGCCTTGCCCAATGCATACCCGCCGTAGCGCGCAGGCAGCGACATAAACATGCACAGCCCCGACTCCCTCGGAGAGCGCGACCCCTCGTTCACATATGCAAGCAGAGCCTTTGCTTTCGCAAGCCCCCTCACCTTTGGGGACGCCTCGATATAAGCCGCAATGAGCTCCTTCGTCGTGAGCCTGCCATCGCGCATGCCCCCATCCCTGCTTGCCACCCCACCGGGAGCAAGGTTATCCAGCCGGTAGTCCGATGTCATGGCATAGCCGGCGTAGATGGCCTCCGCCGCATCGCCATCGTGCGCGGCCTGCAAAAACGCCAGCTCGGGAGAGCACACGTATGCATCCAGGTCGCCCATCCAGTGGCCCAGCGAGATAAACGAACCCGCCGGGAGCTCGTTGGTGCACAGGTGCGTCTTAACATGCTTGCTCCGCCGACGGTCGGCGCGCGACGGCACCAGCAAATCCAGCGTTTGGATCCCCAGGTCATAGCGATCGATAAACTCCTGCGCCTCTTGGTCCAAGAGCGTGCAGGCGCCCGCAATCGACACGACCTCTGGTTCCGAATCCCCAAAGCGCGGGTTCGGGATGTGTGCCAAGAGCGCCAGCGCAGCGTTATGTGAAACGATAAAGTACCCCATGGCGCGAAGATAGCACGCGCGTCGACGGCGACTCGCGACCCTGGCGAGTTTTCGGCAAACGACCAGCAGTTTTTTGCTGTGGCGCAACCAAAGTGTTCATTCGTCGACGTCTAAATGCAAATCCGTCAAGCTTTTGGCAAGGTTGCCGCTCAACTGACCAAAAGCTGACCATTTGCTTGCCCATTTGCTTGACGACGCGCCCGCGCCAAAACGCCCCGCGACTTCTCGGACGGTCGAAATGCTCGTTTAGCGACCACACACCCAGCGCTGGGGTATCCTTGGAGCACATGCACCGCAAGCCACGCAAAGGAGCCGCCATGCGCACCGAGCTCGATGTTCCCTTTTCGCACAAAGACCAGGCCAAAGCCCTGGGCGCCAAGTGGGACCGGGTCAAGAAGATCTGGTACGTGCCCGATGGCGTCAACCCCGAGCCCTTTGCCGCGTGGCTGCCCGGCGTGGATCGCTCCGACCCCAGCGCACCCTACATCTACCTGGTGCTGGGCAAGCGCGAGTGTTGGAAGTGCCACGAGCAGACGACAGTCGCGGCCTTTGGCATTCCGTATCGGGTAGCCGAGGACTCGGGCAGCAAGGCTGCGCCCGGCGCAATACCCGCTGTGGACGACGCGGGCCACATCGCGATCGACACCGCCCGCGCCAACGCCATAGCCATCGTCCCCGCGCTGGGCTGCGTGCCGGCCGAAATTCGCGACTACCTGCGCGAGCGCTGCGGCTACAAGCCCGTAACGTCGCGCACCACCAAGACCGTATCGCTCGCCAGCACCTGCACCGGCTGCGGCGCGCTGCAAGGCAGCCATTACCTGTTCGAGGAGCCCACGTCGCCGTTTGCACTCACGGCCATCAACAAGCTGCCCGCGCTGGAGTTCGTGCGCGTGGAAGTCGCCGGCGTCTACGGCATCCCCGCCAGCCAGGACAACTTTGACCAGGCGCTCTTCACCTGGGCACGCGACCACCACACCCAGTTCCACAAGACCTTGTACGAGGGGATTTACCTGTAGGGCATCTTATAAGGCAGAAACGGCTGAGCGTGGAAAATCTCCCGTTTTTGACAGCCCTTCAGCCCAAAAACGGGAGATTATCCACGCTCGGTTTTCGATCGTCCAAAAATCCTCGCTCGCCATCAGGCAATTAGGTGTCCGCATCGTCATAGGTAATGGCGCATCCACAGGTCGGGCATTGCTGAGGATAGACCGGGAGGCGCAGGCCCGTTCGAACCCGCGGGTCGGTGGCGTGCTTATCGCGGGCATCGATGAAGGTGATGTCTAGGCACGGAAGGTCTGTACCGCAGCAAGGACAGGGCAGACAGATTTGGCTGCAGCTGGCCTCGATGAGCGGAAATAAGCTCCGATCCATCAAAACGCGCGGTAAGTTACCGTATGCGCCGCGCGCGATATCGCTTCGCCATCCCATGGTCTCCCCTTTCCTGTTTTACCTGTTGAGAAGAGGATGGCAGGATCGTGCGGCTCTCGTTGCGGCGCGACGCGATCCGATCAATCGACATGATTGGGTTGCGACGGGCCACGCCCAGCTAATACGGAGCAACGGCTTCCGCCCGGCGCCGCGATTCCGAGAAATCAAACTCGGCACGATGAGCCTCGAGGAATCGAGCGTTGGGACGCAGGCGATGTTCGTCCGGCTCACGCAACACCGACCCTGCAAACGCCGCATAGTCCGTATGCCGCAGAAGATACGACCCGCAAAGTTGATAGTCGCCACGCACCAGCTCAAACGAAATCAAATGAGCATCGAACAGCGAGTGCAAGTCACGGCGCAGCAGAATACCGTTGCTGACAACTTGCGACTTGGGACCCGAGTAGTTCTCGATATGCGCGGCCTCGAGAGCTTCATCCACATTGCAGCCCGAGACGGCACATCGACCGGTATAAGCCTCAAAAAGCTGATTGCGAAAACGCTGCTGGCCGATTCGCTCGCGACGCAACGCATAACGGACCTTTTCATCGTCGCTCGCTGGAGTGCCGGAAAACTCCGCCGCGACCGGAGCGTCCTTCATGTAGCTCATATCAGGGAAGAAACGCGCATCGGGTCCGCCCTTGTGGACGGGACCGTGCAGCACAAACCAGCTGTTCTCGGGCTCGTAACGCTCAACGAACGCTAGGCCCAGCACTTTGTAGCCGGCGCTCGTTGCAAAGAACACGCCAACGGGAACGCCGCACTCCATGCAGTTGATCATCTTTTGGTTGTAGTCCTGGTCGCGCCAGTTTTCGACCGAAGCACTTTGCGACGAGTACTTGAGCACCCACGTGCCGTCCTCAAGATAGAGCGGCGGAACATCGGGGTAGGCGCCGCGCTTGGAATTGTGCACCGAAAGGGCGAAGGTCTTTTCGCGCGGCTGATTAACGCGCCCGCGACCAGGCCAAAAGATGCCCGAATCGCGCGACACCGGAAAGAGCTCAGAATCAATCGTCAGGCGAAAGGGATATTGAGGGCTATCGGCATTGGTGCGATGCGGGAGTTTGTCCCATAGGCCGCCACGCTGCTCCTCGCGCAAGAACCATTCCCAAGCCTGAACATATTCGGACGGCACAACGCTGCAAGCGCGGTCGAAACTCGGCCGAGCAATCAGCGGAACACTAGAAGCAATGCCGTCCATAAGGAACCTCCAGGAAGAACAGTTCTTCACATTATCGCCGACCCCGAGCGATATGCGACAAAGTGCTTCCAGCGGACAGCCACAAAAAAAGGGGCCGCTTCAATCGAAGCGGCCCCTTTAGGCAGTTTAATTGTTGTCTTGCCTCTACTTAGAGTCAGGCACGATGCCGACCAGGCTAACCGTTACATCGAAGGTCGGACTTCCTTCACCAACATCGAGGCCGGACATGTTCTGACAATCGCTGTCAGTGCCTTCCATCCAAATGACAACCTTGAATTCAGTTCGCCGCTGAGCCGCGGCCCCATATGGGTATACTCTCGGGGATTCGACTCGATTCGCCCCCGTTGGGGCGTCAAAGGAGACTGCATATGTCCACTACCTCAACCGACCCGCGCGCCGCTGCTGCCGCGCTGCTGGTGCCCGGCACCACCTGCCACGGCTTTACCGTCGAGCGCTGCGAGACCGTGCCCGAGCTCGACTCGGACGCTTACGTGCTGCGCCACACTGCCTCGGGCGCTCGCCTGCTGTACCTGGCGTGCAACGACGAAAACAAGGCCTTTGCCATTGGCTTTAAGACGCCGCCGGCCGATTCCACGGGCGTGTTCCATATTCTTGAGCACTCGGTGCTGTGCGGGTCGGCCAAGTTTCCCGTCAAGGAGCCATTCGTCGATCTGATCAAGAGCTCCATGCAGACGTTCCTCAACGCCATGACCTACCCCGACAAGACCATCTACCCCGTTGCCACCACCAACGAGCAGGACCTGTACAACCTGATGGACGTGTACCTGGACGCGGTGTTTAACCCGGCCATCTATACCAAACCCACCATTTTTGAGCAGGAGGGCTGGCACTACGAGCTGGACCTGCCGGAGGGCGCCGAGGGCGAGGGCGGCGACAGCTCCGCGAGCCTGCGCGAGGGCACGCTGCGCTATAACGGCGTGGTGTTCAACGAGATGAAGGGGGCGCTGTCCGACCCCATGAGCGTGCTGGACGACGCCGTCAACGCCGCGCTCTATCCCGACACCGCCTATGCGCACGAGAGCGGCGGCGACCCACGCGCGATTCCCGCGCTCACCTACGAGCAGTTCCTGGATACGCACGCGCGCCACTACAATCCTTCCAACTCTTATATAACGCTCTACGGCGACCTAGATGTGGACCGCGCGCTGGCGTTTTTGGACGAGCGTTATCTGTCGCAGCCGAGCGCTGCGAGCCGCCGCATGGACGCTGCCGTTGCCGCCGGCGAGGACCCGTCCACGCTGGCACCCAATCCGCTGGACGCGCAGGAGCCTGTGACCTGCGAGTATAAGCGCGTCGAGATGGCCACCACGCCCGAGAACGCCTTGGTGGGCCTGGGTCTGGTGCTGGGCAGCGCGCTCGACCGCAAGCGCACGATCGCGGCGGATATCCTTTTCGAGGCACTGCTGGGCTCCAACGAAGCACCGGTTAAGAAGGCCATTCTGGCCGCCGGCCTGGGCGGCAACGTGGTGAGCTACACCGCGGCCGAAAGCCTGCAGCCCTACGAGCTCATCATGCTGCAAAACGCGCAGCCCGGCGTGGCGCGCGAGCTGCGCCGCGTGTTCCAGGACGCCTGCCGCGACCTGTGCGAGCACGGCGTTCCGCGCGAGCGCCTGGAGGCCATCATCAGCAGCAACGAATACGACCTGCGCCAGCGCGACTACGGTATCGCTGACGGCGTGGCCATTGCGTGCGACGCGCTGAGCACCTGGCTCTACGATGACGATGCTGCAACGCTGGCGCTCAAGTACGGTCCGGTGTACGAGGAACTGCGCGGCGAGCTGGACGGCAGCTATTTTGAGGACCTGCTGCGCGAGCTCGTGCTGGAAAACGACCACATGGCGCTGGTCGAGCTGGTACCGGTGGATGCCGCCGAGGGTTCGGAGGGCGCCGGAGCCGCCGAGCTGGCAGCCAAACGCGACGCCATGACCGATGCCGAGCTGGCCGACGTGGTCGAGCGCACGGCCGCGCTGCGTGCCGCGCAGGAGGCGGAGGACACGCCCGAGGCCAAGGCCACGCTGCCGCGCCTGCGCGTGTCCGACATTGGCGAGGCGCGCCCCGAGCCGCCGCTGGTCGTAGACACGACCGCGCCCATCCCCTGCCTGCGCCACGGCATCCCTACCAACCGTTTGGCCTACGCCATGCAGTATTTCGACCTGAGCTGCGTCGCGTTTGAGGACCTGCCCTATGTAACGCTGCTCTGCCGCCTGCTCAAGCAGCTGCCCACGAGCGAGCACTCGGCCGAGGAACTCGACAACTTGCTCGCCGGCAAGCTAGGCTTTTTGAGCTTTACGACCGAGGTCATGACCCAGCCCGACGTAAACGGCGCGCGCCCCTACCTGCTGGTGAGCGCCGGTGCCCTGTCCGAGAAGATCGGTGCGCTGGCGAGCCTGCCGCGCGAGGTGTGGTCGAGCACGCTTTTGGCAGATGCCGACGCCGACCGCGTGCGCGACGTGCTCACGCAGATTCGCATTGGGCTTGAGCAGGGCTTTATCAACAACGGTCACTCGGCGGCGCTCGGTCGCGCGATGAGCTACAGCTCGCCTTCGGCCGTGGTGCGCGAGCAGCTTTCGGGCGTGGACTTCTACCTGTTCCTGCGCGATCTGCTCGACCACTTTGACGAGCGCCTGGACGACCTGCGCGCCAAGCTTGCCGAGCTGGCAGGCCGCATCTTTGTGGCCGATGGCTGCATGGCGAGCTTTACCGGCAGCGATGAGGACTTTGACGCGTACTGGGATGCCGCGGGCAACCTAGGGCTTGGCGCGGGCGATGGTGCCGGCCGCGACGCGCTCGTGGTGCCGGCGCCGTGCGACCGCCACGAGGCTTTCGTGATCCCCAGCGACATCTGCTTTGCGGCAAGCGCGTGCGACCCGCGTCGCCTGGGCATTGACGTGACAGGCACTTGGGCCGTGGCTGCCAACGCGCTCTCCTACGACTACCTGTGGAACGAGATCCGCGTGAAGGGCGGGGCGTACGGCTGCGGATTCCGCGCGGCAGGTGAGCGTCAGGCGGCGTTCTACACCTACCGCGACCCGGCGATCGATCCTTCGATTGAGCGCGTGGAGCGCGCGGGTGCATGGCTTGGCAGCTTTGAGCCCGACGAAGCCGCCTTTGAGGGCTTTATCGTGAGCTGCGTGAGCGGCATGGACGCGCCGGTGAAGCCGTACGCGCTCACCAAGCGCCGCAACACGACCTACCTGGCCGGGCTCGATCCGCATGCGCGCGAGGAGCGTCGCGCCCAGATGCTCGCCGCCACGCCCGGTGAGCTGCGCTCGCTCGGCACCGACGTAACGCGCATCGCAGCCGAGTCGCCCACCTGCGTCTTTGGCGGCCGAGACGTCATCGCCAAGAG
Source organism: uncultured Collinsella sp. (assembly GCA_902490365.1). Lineage (GTDB taxonomy): Bacteria > Actinomycetota > Coriobacteriia > Coriobacteriales > Coriobacteriaceae > Collinsella. Next base: position 7,703 of record CABUDQ010000043.1, read on the forward strand.
CAACGCCGGCTTTAACGTAGTCGACCTGATGGGCTAACCACAGCAATCAAAACCACCCCTAAAAGGGGTGGTTTGCTCTTAGGGTATAACCCTTGGATTTCCGGCACGCGTCTAAAGGCGCCGGCCCTCACGGGGTTCGGGCCGCACTGCAGGTTGACCCGTGACGGGCCGGTCAAACCGGCGCTATTTGCGCCCCGGCCCCCTATCGAAGGGGTCCTCGTACTCCTTGACGCTCAGCCGGTCGAGCGCGATGTCGGCCTTCTCCTGCTCCCGGATGTACTTCGCGATCGTCGCCTCGTTCAGGCCGACGGTGGAAACGTAGTAGCCCTCGGCCCAGAACTTCCTGTTGCCGAACTTGTACTTCATGTTCGCGTGCCTGTCGAATACCATCAGCGAGCTTTTCCCCTTCAGGTAGCCCATCACGCTGGACACGCTGTACTTCGGCGGTATCGCCAGCAGCATGTGGACGTGGTCGGGCATCAGGTGCCCCTCGATGACCTCTATCCCCTTGTACTGGCAGAGCTTCCTGAAGATCTCCCCAAGGTCGGACCTTATTTGGTTGTAGATGACTTTGCGCCTATACTTCGGCGTGAACACGACGTGGTACTTGCACATCCACTTCGTGTGCGACAGGCTGTAGGCCTTCTGGGCCATACGCCACCACCGCCCTCTCGACTCGGATTCCTTGCGGCCTGAACAATCGCAAGTGTCCGGCGAGGGGGCGGCTTTGTAAAGCCGGTTGTCCCCACCCGCATAGCGGGTGGTTTCTGATGCGGCGCGCTGCGCGCCCCGCACAGGCTAAAGCCTTTAAAGCAAAACCACTACAAAGGGGACAGGCCCCTTTGTAGTGGTTCGAACACTTGTTCTATACGTACACATGTTCTATAGTATGGGTGATTGCATCGGATCTAAATTGCAACTAGAATATAGTTGCAGAATGTGAGGCGGGATGACTCGAGCCGATAAACTCATCGCCCAACTGTTTAGCCGCCCTTCGACGTATCGGTATGCCGATTTTTTAAAAGTCATGGCCTCATATGGCTTTGAAATGGACAGCAAAGGCAAGACATCCGGATCGCGCATTCGCTTCTACAGGCCCTCAGATGGCAGGATGTTCGTGATGCACGCGCCTCATCCATCTGACGAATTGACAGCGGGGACAATTCGAAACATCGTTCGATTTCTGCAGGATGTCGGAGGCAGTCATGAGTAACGTTTTGGCATACAAGGGCTATTTCGCCCCAGTCGAGTTCGATGCCGAGCAGCATGTACTAACAGGTATGGTCGCCGGCATTAGGGACGCAATTGTATTTGAAGGCTCCACGGCTGAAGAAGTGGAGCAATGCTTCCACGACGCCGTCGACGATTACCTTGAGTTTTGTGCCGAAAAGGGCAAGGAACCAGAGCGGGCTTTTAAGGGCTCGTTCAATGTGAGAACAGGCTCCGAGCTTCACAAGCAGGCAGCACTGGCGGCGGCAAAGAAGGGCGAGTCACTCAATAAGTTTGTGACCGAAGCAATCGCCGCGGCGTTATAGCGTTAACGCATGGGCCAAAACCACCACAAAGGGGACAGGCACCTTTGTGGTGGTTTCGACATTTGCCCAGATAAAACCTGCCAAAATAAACCTGCCCTTTTTGGTAGGTTTGGGAGAGGAAGCCGGGATGGACAAGGCTGAGTTGCGGCGGGCGGTGATTGCTCGGCGCGATGCTCTTGATTTGGACTTGCGGGCGGCGAAGTCTGCTGATATCTGTGCGCGGCTGGTTGAGCTGCTGGGCCGCTTGGATGCCGCGGCGCCGCACACCGTTGCCGTCTATGCCGCGATGGGTTCCGAAGTCGACTCAGCCGCGTTTGCCGCAGCTGCCGCCAAACGTGGCTGGCGCGTGGCCTATCCGTGCATGCTCTCGGCAACAGACGCCGCAGCTTGTGGCCAGCGCATGTGTATGCGGGCAGTTGCTGCCGGCGACGCGGACGCGGCTACGTTTATCGCCCACCCCACGCGGGCCTTTGCGGCCACGGACATCGACAGCAGCCGCTTCCCTATCGTGCCTGCCGAAGCTCTCGACATGATCGTCGCGCCGCTCGTAGCATTCGACCGCACCGGCACGCGCCTAGGCTACGGCGGCGGCTGCTATGACCGCTACCTGCCCATGCTCTCGCCCGTATGTCAAATCGTCGGCATCGCCTTTGACGAACAGCGCGTCGACCACATCCCCACCGACGCCCACGATCTGCCGCTGCCCCACATCATCAGCGCCTAACCGCTGCCACATCAGCCACGGCTACAGCGGCATCATCGCAGCCTAGTGCTCCTCGCCGGCGCGTGCTAGGTCGTAGGGCGTGGTTTGATAGACGTAGTAGTTGAGCCAGTTGGTGTAGAACAGCTGAGCCTGGCTGCGCCAGACGTTTCGCGGCTCGGCGGTGGGGTCGTCGCCCGGAAAGTAATGCGCCGGCACCTGAGGGTTGAGCCCGCGCTTCACGTCGCGCTCGTACTCCAGGCGCAGCGTGTCGGTATCGTACTCGGGGTGGCCAAATACAAAAAAGCGACGGCTGTCGGTCGACTTGACGATGTACAGGCCCACCTCGTCGGACACGGCCACAACCTCAAGCTGCGGCTCGGCCTCCACGTCCTCGCGGCGCACATCGGTGTTGCGCGAATGCACGGCATAAAAACGGTCGTCAAAGCCGCGGACCAGCGGGCTTTGCGGCTTCACCAGATAATGCTCAAATACGCCGCTCGCCTTTGCCGGCAGGTCGTACTTCTGGATACCGTAATGATGGTAGAGCCCCGCCTGCGCGCCCCAACAAATGTGCAGCGTGGAGTGCACGTGCGTGGTGGACCAATCCATGATCTGGCAGAGCTCGGGCCAGTAGTCGACCTCCTCGAACGGCATCTGCTCCACCGGCGCGCCCGTGATGATCAGGCCGTCGTAGTGGATGTCGCGGATGTCGTCGAACGTGCGATAGAACGTCTCCAGGTGGCCGGCGCTCACATGCGTGGCCTCGTGCGTCTTGGTGCGCAGCAGGTCCACCTCCACCTGCAGCGGCGTGTTGGAGAGCTTGCGCATGATCTGCGTCTCGGTAGCGATTTTGGTGGGCATGAGGTTGAGGATGAGCACGCGCAGCGGACGGATGTCCTGGTGCAGCGCGCGGTACTCGGTCATGACAAAGATGTTCTCGCTCTCGAGCTGCGCGGCTGCAGGGAGGGCGTCAGGGATGCGAATGGGCATGGATGCTCCTTACGAGTCAGTTGCAGCTATGGTACAACGACCGGCCCCATCCGCGCGAGCACATCGCCCCGCGATGCCGCCGGCGGCCCAAATCACTCCAAAAGTAGAGATTACGGCTTGTCCCAAAAATCTGTGGCGCTTTAGCCTAGCAAAGTGGCAACAGGACGCTACAATGGTTCGACGCGAAAAACTCGGCCGAAAGGATACATATATGTACCAGACGCGTAAGATCGGTGTGGTCGGCCAGGGCCACGTGGGAGCGCATGTCGCCAACAGCCTGCTCATGCAGGGCATTGCCGATGAGCTGTACCTGTGCGATATCAACGAGGCCAAGGTAACGTCCGAGGTCCAGGACCTGCGCGACTCCCTTTCGTTTGTCCCGTACAACACCAAGATCGTCAACTGCTACGACCACTACGAGGAGCTGGCCTGCTGCGACGTCATCGTCAACGCCGCCGGCAAGGTCGCGCTGGCCGCCGGCAACCGCGACGGCGAGCTGTTCTTTACCACCGACGCCGTCCGCACCTTTGCCAAGCGCATCGTCGACGCCGGCTTTGACGGCATCTTCGTGAGCATCTCCAACCCCTGCGACGTCGTGTGCACCGAGCTGTGGCACCTGACCGGCTACGATCCCAAGAAGATCATCGGCTCGGGCTGCGGTCTGGACTCCGCCCGTCTGCGCACCGAGATCTCCAAGAAGGTCGGCGTGAGCCCCAAGTCCATCGATGCCTACATGATCGGCGAGCACGGCTTTAGCCAGCTGGCAGCCTTTAAGGCCGCGACCATCGCCGGCAAAAGCCTTAACGAGCTTCAGGCCGAGAACCCCGACAAGTACGCCTTCGACCACATGGAGATCGAGGAGCTCGCGCGCAAGGGCGGCTATGTGACCTACGCCGGCAAACAGTGCACCGAGTACGCCGTCGCCAACTCCGCCGCGCGCGTCTGCGCCGCCGTTCTGCACAACGAGCACGCCGTGCTGTCGGCCTCTACGCTCATGACCGGCCAGTATGGCGAGGAGGGCATCTTCACCTCCCTGCCGTGCGTGATTGGTGCCGAGGGCGTCGAGGAGGTCTACACGCTCGACCTGTCTGAGCACGAGCTCGAGGGCTTCCACAAGAGCTGCCAGCACATCCGCGACAACATCGCCCAGCTCGACTGGTGGGACGCCGAGGCATACGACGCCAAGTAGGCCGCTGGCTGCCGCAACCTTGCGAATCTAAGCGCGATACTAAGCGGGCCGCGCCGGAAATCCCCGGCGCGGCCCGCTTTTTTGACTCACGCAGTGCCCTTGCGAATCGAAGGTGAATACTTTTCCGCGATGTGAACGAGCAAAATCGGACCCCCGAAGCATCGACACTTTTCAGACGTCGTTTCCTGCGATTTCGTCGAGTTTTTCCTGCGGTTTTGTCGCAAAAAAGTGTGGATGCTTCGGGGGTCCAAAACAGGTCGTTCACTTCGCGGAAAAGTATTCGACTTCGTTTTCGCGCAGACACGAATCCGGCCGCCACAATGCGAAACGGGGCCCGCGCGCAGCACAGACCCCGTCAAAAAAGATAATTCCCGGTGTCTAGTACTGCTCGATGCCCATGTAGCGACGAACCTCGGGGCTGTGGTCGAACACCTTGCCGCGGGCGGCGCGCAGCTCGCAGCTCATGTTGTAGAAGAAGATCGGCTCCAGGTACGAACGCACGCTGGCAGGCACGTCGCCCACGCCGTACTCGAGTGCGTCGAGCACCATGACCGTATCGGTGTGCGTGTTGAGGAACGCCAGCGCGCGCTCCTCCATGGGGCGGCACTCGCCCGATCCGAGCTGCACAAAGTAGAACACGCCGGGCTCGGTGGCTTCGAACGGGCCGTGGAAGTACTCGCCGGAGTGGATGTAGCAGCAGTGCTGCCACTGCATCTCCATGAGCGAGCAGATGGCCATGGCGTAGGTCTGGCTAAAGTTGGGGCCGGAGCCCAGGATATAGAAGAACTTGTGCTGCTGGCAGAGCTCGGCAAAGCGATCACCCAGCTCGGCGTTGACCTTCTCGCGGGCGGCGGGCAGCAGCGCGTCCATCTGCTTAAGGCCGGCATACATGTCGGCGAGCGCCTCGTAGCCCTCCTGCTGGTCGAGCAGCTCGGCAGCCATTAGCACGCCAATGCCCTGCGGGACCTCGGCCTGCGACTCGCCCTTGCCCCACGGATAGACCCAGGTGGTCCACTTGCCGTTGTCGATCTTGGAACCCGCATAGTCGGTCATAGTCACGACCTCGGCACCGGCAGCCAGCGCCATCTCGCAACCGTCGACGACCTCCTGCGTGTTACCGCTGTGGCTGCAGGCGACGACGAGCGACTTCGGCCCCAGGCTCTTGGGGGCCATCAGGCAAAACTCGCGCGCGGTGTAGACCGTCGAGGCAAACGTAGTGGCCTCGCGCTTGAGCAGCTCGTTAGCCGGCATCAGGTCGATCATCGAACCGCCGCAGGCGATCCAAAACACGTTCTCAATCTTGCCCTTGCGCTCGATAATTTCCTGAATCAGATCGTGTGCGTTCACCGTGACGCTCCTCCTTATGTGGCAGCTTTGAACGACAGCAGCTCGTACCTGCTGTCGTTCTATGTTGTTCTATTTATAGCATGCGAGCTGTCGCAGGTGAAGTCATTTCAGCAAATTTGTTCTATGTTGTTCTATCTATGGACGTTAGATGTCGAACACGTAGCGCGAGCCCACGATCTTTTGGCGCCCGAGCAGCAGGGGCCGCTCGTCCTCATCGGTAAAGTACGCCTCCATATAGAAGAGTGGCTCGCCGGCCGGCACCTCCAACAGCGGGGCCGCCTGAGCATCGGCAAGCGCAATCTCCACGGTACAGGGGTCGGACTTGAGCGGCGCGCGGCCCGAATGCTCGGCAACGAGCGCAAAGATCGAGTTATCGGCGAGGTCCTCGTCGGCAAGCGTCTGCAGGTAGGGATGGTCGGCCAGCACAAAGGCGTTGTTCTCGAGCATGACGGGGATGCCGTCGGCCGTGCGCACGCGCTCGACCACGATGAGCTCGCAGCCGGGCTCCACGCCAAAGAACGCCGCATCCTCGCGCGTCGCCGCGACCACCGTACGCGACACCAGACGCGCTCCGGCCACCATGTCGTTGGCGGCACAACCCTCAGTAAAGCTCTGGACGTCGCCTTTCTGGACAATCTTGCGCTTGAGCTTGGGAGCGCACACAAAGGTGCCCCTCCCCTGCTGTCGGTTGAGATATCCCGCGCGCGACAGCTCCTCGATGGCGCGGCGCACGGTGATGCGTCCCACGCCGTAAGACTTCGCGAGCTCCATCTCGGAAGGAATGCGCGAGCCGGCCGCATACACGCCGCGCGCGATCTCGCCCTTCAGGTCGTCCATGACCTGCTGGTACAGCGGTACGGCGGATACGCCAGCGCGGTCGGTTTTATCGTCGGTTGCCATCGTTACGCTCCATCCCGCGCATGCTCGGACTCAAACTCTTCAATCGCCGCCATAAACTGCTCGCCAAAGGCATCGGCCTTTTTCTCGCCGATGCCGTTGACCTGAATCAGCTCGTCGCGCGTTTGCGGGCGCAGGCGGCACAGGCCGCGCAGGGCCTTGTCGGAAAAGACCATGTACGGCGCCATCTCGAGCTCGGTCGAGATCTCCTTGCGCAGGGTACGCAGGCGCTCGAACAGCTCGGCATCGTCGCCCACGCGCGGGCGCTGATCCAGCTCGGCCTCCTCGCGCAGCAAATCCACCGCACGGCGAGCACGGGCCGAGGCCTTGCGCTTGGACGCGCGACGCTTAACGGTAAAGGCAAACGCCTCGTCCTCGACCTCGCCGGCACGCGGGCCCAGGCCCACGACCGGGTACTGCCCCTGCGAGGTGACCAAATAACCGCGGCCGCACAGCTGGCCGATGATGTCCTTGATGCGCCCGACCGATTCGCTCGACAGCTCACCATAGCCGCGACCCTCGTCCAGATGCATCTGGCGGATGCGCTCGGTGTTGCCGCCGTGGAGCACATCGGCGATGAGCGACTTGCCAAAGCGCATGGGGCGCGTGGCCACATAGCGCACGGCGGCGCGAGCCATACCGGTGACGTCCTCGACCTCGAACTGCGTGAGGCAGTTGCTGCAGTTGCCGCAGCCCTCGGCGTCGTCCGTAGCAGCGCCGCCCACGGCCGCATGCTCGGCCGCGGCCTCGTCGCCAAAGTAGCGCAGCATATATTCGCGCAGGCAGCCGGTGGTATTGCAGTAGCCCTCCATCTGGCTGAGCAGGCGATATCGGTTCTGGAGCGCCCACGCGCGCTGCTCGTCGTCGAGCGTCTCGTCGGCCGCGTCGCCGCGGTCGATCAAAAAGCGGCGCATGCGAAAATCGTTGCCGTTCCACAGCAGGTGGCAGCTGGCCGGATCGCCATCGCGGCCGGCGCGGCCCGCCTCCTGATAGTAGGCCTCGATGCTCTCGGGCACGTTGTTATGGATGACGTAGCGCACGTTGGGCTTGTCGATACCCATGCCAAAGGCGTTGGTGGCGACCATCACCTGAATGTCGTCGTCGATAAAGGCACGCTGGCTCTGACGACGGGCGTCGTTGCCCATGCCGGCATGGTAGCGGCCCACGCGAATGCCGCTGGGACCCAACGCCTCAGCAAGCTCTCCTGCCAGCGCATCGACGGTCTTGCGGGTCGAGCAATACACGATGCCGCTCTCGCTCGAATGCGCAATCACATAGTCGCGCACCCACGCGGTCTTAGCCTTGTCGCCCATCTCCTCGCAGCCAAAGTAGAGGTTCTTGCGATCGAAGCCCGTCACCACCGTCGCCGGGTTTTGCAGGCCGAGCATCTGCTGAATGTCCGCACGCACGCGCTCAGTCGCTGTAGCGGTAAAGGCCGCCACGATGGGGCGCTGCGGCAGGGAATCGATGAACTCGCGAATCTGCAGGTAGGCGGGACGGAAATCCTGACCCCATTGGCTCACGCAGTGGGCCTCGTCAATGGCCACGAGCGGAACGCCGATGCCGCCTTCGGCCGCAGCTTCCTGCGCAAAGGCCAGAAAACGCGGCTCGAGCAGGCGCTCAGGTGCCACATACATAAGCTGGTAGCGACCCTCGCGCGCCCGCTTGAGCACGGTATTTTGCTGAGCCGGCGTAAGGCTGGAGTTGAGATAGCTGGGGCGCGCGCCCGCCGCGAGCAGTGCGCGGGTCTGGTCCTCCATAAGCGACAGCAGCGGACTCACCACAAAGGTGATGCCGGGCAGCATGAGCGCAGGCACCTGGTAGCAAATGGACTTGCCGGCGCCCGTGGGCATAACGCCCAGCGCGTCGCGGCCGGCAAGGATCGCATCGACCATGCGGTCCTGCCCCGGGCGAAACGAGGTGTAGCCAAAATAGGCGCCGAGCGTGTCGAGCGCCATCTGCTGCATGCTATCGGTCATGGTTTCCTAACGTCCAAGTCATCTGCCGCCGATTATACGCCGCCACGCGGACCGGTGCCCCACGGTTGCCGGCCACGCTCATTCTGCGGGTAGTCATTGGGGACGTTCTTGAATGGCCAGTCGTTTAAGAACGTCCCCAATGACTACCACGGCAACGCCGATGTTTTGGCGCAGACAGCGAAAGCCCGTCAGAGCGAGCAAGGTGCCTTGAAACAAGGCGGCATTGATCTTCTGATCATGCCGCCGAAGTTGAAAGGCAGATTGCCGCTCTGGCGGGCTTGCAGCGTCGAGCCGTTACGCGGTTTGGTAAAACCGCGCAACTAGAGCTACATCACCATGACGTAACGGCTACCCACGTAGTACTGCTTACCCATCAGGACCGGCTCGCCATTGGGGCCGATAAAGCCGGCACGCAGGTTGAGCAGCGGATCGTGCGGGGCAATGCCCAGCTCGGTGGCCTGCTCGGCGTTGGCACGAACGGCCTCGACCGTACGGTAGCCAACCGAGACGATCGGTGTTCCGCCAACACGCTCGACCTCGGCAAAAATCGACTTGTCCTCAAGATCGGCCGTCAACAGCTCGCGGTATGCATCAAACGGCACAAAGATGTTTTCCTCAAAGATGGGCTCGCCGTCGGCCGTACGCACGCGCTTAATGTGCAGTAGCAGCGCGTCCTTCTGCAGGCCAAAGAACTCCATCTCGTTTTGACGTGCCGGCACAATCTGGCGATCGACCACGTGTGCACCCGCCTTCATGTCATTGTCGGCACACAGCGCGGTAAACGTCTGCAGCGTCGAGGCGTGGAACTGGCGGTTGATGTGCGGCGTGGAGACAAAGGTGCCGCGGCCCTGCTGCTTAACCAGGTAGCCATCGGAGCACAGCTCCTCAACGGCGCGACGCACCGTAATGCGGCTTACCTCGTACTGCTCGGCAAGCTCAAGCTCGGACGGGATACGCTCCTTGGGTGCATAAACACCTTTCTCGATCGCATCCTTGATTTCGTCGTAAATCTGCTGGTAAAGTGGTGCATTTTTGGGTGCGGGCATATCTGATCACTCTTATCAAAATAGCGAAATAACTAATACGTATATAACGTCTTTTTATATGTTATCTCAGTTTGATAAAACGATACACCACATACAGCAAATCCTTACTTGCCGTCGTCCTGCTGCAGACTGTCCTGCTCGCTGAGGCGCGCCTGCCTGCTGGCCATGCGCGCGGGCTTGTCGGGATCGGGTACGGCCGTGGGCATGGGCTCGTCGACATGACCGCCCCACCAGCCGCCCACGAAGTTGAGCGTGTGGAACACATTGATCACGGCGCCGGGATCAATATCGCACACCAGCTTGATAATGTCCTGACTCTCGTAGGTCGAGACAACGGCGTGCAGCAGATACATCTTTTCGCGGCTGTATCCGCCAATGACCTCGGCGCAGCTAATGCCATGCTGAAAATGGTCAACATAGGCTGTCATGACCTCGTCTGCCTTGCGTGTCGTGATCTGCAGCGTCACACGGTCGTAGCGTCGGTAGAAACTGTCGATGGTCTTGGTCGAAATAAACTGGAACACGATGGAATACGCCGCATTGTCCCAGCCAAACATAAAGCCAAAGATCGCCAGGATAAAACAGTTAAAGCCAAAGATGACGCCCCAGATGGTCTTGCCCGTGTGGTTGGAAACCCACAGCGCGATAAAGTCGGTACCGCCGGTGGATGCGCCGGACTTAAGCGCAATGGCAGCGCCCAGACCCGAGACCACGCCGCCAAAAATGATGAGCATGATCTTGTCGCCCAAAAACGGGGCGAAGTGAAAGATATTGAGAAACAGCGACGAAAGCACGACCTGCATCATCGAGAAGATGACGAAGCGCCTGCTGATGCCGCTCCAACACAGAAGCGCCACGGGGATGTTGAGCGCGAGCATGCCGAGCGAGATGTCGATATGAACGCCGCCCAGCGAGGTAACGCGATCGAGCAGGACCGCGACGCCGGTGAGACCGCTCGGAAGCAGGTCGGCGGGGCGAATGAACGCCTGGATCAGGAATGTCTGGAGAACGGCGGAAATTGTGACCGCCACAGCAGTGATGGCGCGGCGGACAATGGTAAGGCGGCCGAGCACGAGCACGCGGTCCGTGAGCTGATCGATGGCGTTCGCCACGTAGGCTCCTTTCGAAGGCAGATGTAGTTGTGGGGCATGTCGGCGATTGTAGCATGGAGCGCGAAAGGGCGCTTCAATTCACCCGCTCTCGACAACCAAAACGAGCCAGCAGCTCCCCAACCAAAGAGCCAAATTCTAAGTGAGTAGACTTTTCGCGATCTACCAAGCGCACTCAAAACAGCCACCTCTCCGACCTGCGGTTTTACTAAGGCAGATACGCTTTGTGCTCGGCATGTGCCAAAAAGTCTACTCACTTAGTCCGAGTCGAAGCCAAACGGATCTAAATCGAAGCCAAAATGAGCCAATCCACCGCAAGAGAGGTGGCGCGCGCAGACGTGGTGTAAGAGCGTCCCGAGGTCCGTCGCTGCAAGTCC
>CABUDQ010000044.1 GCA_902490365.1 uncultured Collinsella sp.
CCGTACATGTACGGATGAATGTGGGAGGTGTTCGGATGAAGTCGATAATCAAGGGTCAAAAGCGGCTAGGTCTGCTAAACCTGTTAAACTCTGCTAAAGTTGCTAAACTTTGTTAAAGTTGTTAAAACTAGCGGAGGAGGGTCGAATGTCGAAAGCCATTAATCCCTTTAAGCCAACGGCGGGCATGAATCCGCCTGAGCTTATCGGACGTGACGCTGTTTTGGATGATTTTGCCGAGGCCCTTGAGAATGGTCCTGGTGCTCCCGATCGACTCATGCGCATCTCGGGCGTCCGAGGCACAGGGAAAACGGTGCTTCTCAATGCATTGGGTGATCTTGCACGAAAAAAAGGATTCGAGGTTGTTGACGTCGCCTCGAATGCCGGTTTCTGCGGTAGAATCCTCGAGGCTCTACAGCGAAATGTTCGTCTTGAGTCAATGTCGATTTCCCCATCAATTCTAGGAGTCAGCCTTGGCTCCGTTGAGGTATCGAAGTCGGCATCTCATCTGGGCGAGGCAATGTACGATGCCGCGAAGCGCGGAGGTCTGCTCATTACGCTCGACGAGATTCAGGATGCCTCAACTGAGGAAATGCGCGAGCTGGGCAATGAGATGCAGCTTTTGATTCGCCAAGGGGCGAATGTCGCTTTTGCATTCGCTGGCTTGCCAACATCGGTGGATGGCGTGGTGGTTGATGATACCCTTACGTTCCTTCAGCGGGCAAAACATATCGAACTCACTCGTCTCTCCGATTTTGAAGTCGGCGGATCGTTTGAGGATACAATGAGACGAGCGGGCAAGGAGCTCGATGAAGACGCCGCTGAGCTATTAACAAAGGCTTCAGCAGGCTATCCCTTTATGGTCCAGTTGGTCGGATATTACGCTTGGCAGGTTGCTGCGCGCAGCGGGGCGGAGAGCGTGAACGAAGGGTCTGCGCGTAAGGGTATTCAAGCGGCTCTTGATAGCTTTAATGCTATGGTGATTGCCCCGGCGCTGCGCAGGGTTTCAGAGCGACAGTTTCAGTATCTCGCGGCAATGGCTCAATGTGAGGGCGATGAGATTGCCAACGGTGATATCGCCAAAAAGATGGGGCTGCCGGCGAACAAGGTCGGCTCGTATCGTAAACGTCTCATCGATGCGGGGTTGATTGAGCCTGCGGGCTATGGCTGTGTTTCGTTTGCAATTCCGTATATGCGCGACTATTTGTTGGAGGCGGTGCGGGAAAGGTAAAAATGGAATCGCTCCAAATTCCCCCTTGCCCATCCTCGACTGTTTGGTTACTATAGAACGGCTGTTACGGAGAGCTGACCGAGAGGCCGAAGGTGCTCGCCTGCTAAGCGAGTATGCCCCAAAAGGGCATCTGGGGTTCGAATCCCCAGCTCTCCGCCAGTAAGACTTTAAAGAAGGGTTCCGAAAGGGGCCCTTTTTTAGTTGAACCACGTTAGCTGGGGATTCGAACCCGAGAGGGCACGGGCGTTAAGCAAACGCGAAAGCGTTTGTAGCCCGTGGGCGAAAAGCTGCCAGGCTTTGAAGCCGGAGGGCATGCGTAGCATGCCCGGACATCCCCAGCTCTCCGCCAGTTTAACTTTAAAGAAGGGTCCCATCGGGGGCCCTTTTTTATTATCGAGAAAGGGCATCTGGGGATTCGAACCCTCAAAAAAGGAGGCATCCTTTCGGACGCCTCCTTTCAGCGAGTGTATTGTTCTTCGACCTTACACCTCGGGCGCCTTGGCGACGGTCTCGCTCTCGGCTGTGAGTGGGCGGTTGTCGATGCGGCGGCCCAGGCGGTCGAGCTTCACGAGTAGCCACTCAATGGGATTCGGCCCCGAGCCTTCTTCGTCGGCAACCAAATCCATGACGGCGATCTTGGTGCCGTCCTGCTTGAGCGTAATGCTGCCCACCTTGTCGCCCACATGCACCGTGCCCGAAAGATCGTCGTAGCTAACCTTTTCGGTCACCTCGCCGGCAAGGGAAAACACGGTCGCTTGCGCCGTAGGATCGGCGAGTGTGGCGTCGATCGTCTTATCAGTCCAGTCGGTTTGACCAATGCGCGCCATAAGCGGGTTGCCGTTGGCGGTCTTTTCCTGCGTGTTGGCGATCGCGACCGTCACCTTGTGACCGTAGTACCAATTGGCAAGGGTTGCGGTATCGGTAAAGCGCTGGTCGGTGGTGGTGGAGTTCAAAACGACGGTGTAGATCTCGTTGCCATCGCGGTTGTAGGCACCCGTAAAGCAATAGCCTGCATCGTCGGTAGTGCCGGTCTTGCCACCGATGTTGCCATCTTGGCCCAGCAAATAGTTATGCGTGTCCATGGAATGCGAATGGTCGGTGCCGTCGGCGCCCGTGACCTCGATCCAGGAATCCTCGCTCGCTACGACCTCGCGGATCGTGTCGTTTTTCATGGCCTCCTGCATCATCAGCGCTACGTCGTGTGCGGTTGAGTGCATATCGCCAGCCCACTCATCAAAGTCCAGACCATGCGGGTTTTCAAAAAGCGTACCGGTGCAGCCGAGCTTCTTAGCGCGCTCGTTCATGGCCTTCACAAATGTGGCCTCGGCGTCTTTGGTCTTAGGGTCGATCTTCTTGCCCACATATTCGGCGAGCACGATGGCGGCGTCGTTGCCCGAGGGAATCATCAGGCCGCGCAGCGCCTGCTCCACGGTAAGCTCGTCGCCTTCGAGCAAGCCGGCGGTCGAATTACCCACGGTGGCTGCGGCGTTGCTCACCGTGACCTTCTCGTCTATCTTGCAATTCTCGACGGTTAGGATTGCGGTCATGACCTTGGTGATCGAGGCGATTTTGACCTGCTCATCGGCATCGCGCCCATAGTAGACGGTGCCGTCTTTGCCCATGACGAGGGCATTGGTCGCATCGATATCGGGCAGGTTTTCGGCCGTGATGCCGCGCTCATCGGCGGTTTTGCCGCAGACATTGTCGGTCGTGAGCACTTGGGCGCCGGCGACGGTGGGCACGCCAGCGGTAAGGGCGATAGCGCAGACAAAGCCGGCGGCAAGCTGGGCTGAGCGCTTTGCAAAAGAGGTGAGGGACTTCACAGGTTTCGCTTTCGACGGGATGGTCTCTTCTGGAACTAGAGTATATCGTTTGCCGGCATCGGCGATCATCGCGTGCGTGCGTGGCCCACATCCGCGCCCGAACGGACACATTGGTCCTTAAGGTCGACTTAATCGCCCGCGCTTGTTGTGTGTGGCACGCGCCGCCTCGGGCATAATGGAGCGCGAGAGGAGCACGCATGAACGAGCGCATTTTGGTAGTTGATGACGAGAAAGCCATCGCCGACCTGGTTGGTATCTACCTTACAAAAGAGGGCTTTGATGTCCAGATTGCCTATAGCGGGGCCGATGCTGCCAAGGCAATCTTGGAGCAGGAGTTCGATCTGGCGCTGCTGGATGTCATGCTGCCCGATATCGATGGATTTGAGCTGCTGCGTACGATCCGTTCCAGCCATACCTATCCCGTGATCATGCTGACGGCACGCGATGCCCAGCAGGATAAGATCGAGGGGCTCTCGCTTGGCGCAGACGATTATGTGGTCAAGCCGTTCCGTCCGCTGGAGCTCATCGCGCGCGTGCACGCTCAGCTTCGCCGCTACACCAGCTACGGTAGCCGCTCGCAGGTGGCCGAGTCTCCGACCATCCAGCTCGACGGACTGGAGATCAACCGCGATGCTCGTTCCGTGACGGTGGACGGTGCGCCGGTGCGCCTTACGCCCATCGAGTATTCCATCTTGCTGTATCTGGTCGAGCATCGTGGTAGCGTGGTGCCCGTGGAGGACCTGTTCCGCGCGGTGTGGAACGAGGACTTTATGCCCGGCTCCAACAATACGGTTATGGTGCACATTCGCCATCTGCGCGAAAAGATCGGCGACGATGCCCAGAAGCCGCGCTTTATCAAAAACGTCTGGGGCGTCGGCTACATAATCGAATAACGCCTTTGATGGTGGGGGAGTAGATATGACAAAAGACGATAGGCGGGCATTCGAGGTACCCGATCGACTCTTTGAATACGTAAGGGCGGTCGTTGACAACCGTGCGTTAGCGACGGTGCTGCTCTTTTTGCTGAGTCTGCTGCTCATCGGCATTGACAATATCGTTGGCATCCTGGCAGTTCTACTCATTGGCTTTTTGCTGATTGATCGATTCGAAATCGTTCGCCGCTGTGTGGTGATCGGCGGCGCCGCGTGGACAATTACGTTGGCGATCGGGTCCATGGCGCTTGGCGGTATTGGCGAGCCCGTATTCTTTGACGCCGGCTTTGTGTTCAACATGCTTGGATTTGTGCTGGCGCTTGCCGTGTGCGTCCTGTTCTTCTGCGGACGCGCCCTGTACTACCAGGGTTACGAGCAGGGCGAGCTGCACGCCGACCGCGTGATTGCCGCCCGCATTCAGGACCGTCTGATCGATAACCCCGACACATGGGACAACATTGACGGCGACTTCCTCGAGGTCGAGGGCGCGCTCAACCGGGCGCGCGATTGCGAGCGTAGGGTTCAACAAGCCCTGCGTGACGAATCCCACCGCAAAGATGACCTGGTGACGTACCTGGCGCACGACCTGCGCACGCCGCTCGCCAGCGTGGTGGGCTACCTTTCGCTCTTGCAGGAGGCCCCCGATTTGCCGCTTGAGCAGCGCACACGTTTTACGGGCGTGGCACTCGACAAGGCCCACCGGCTCGATGCACTCATCGAGGAGTTCTTCGACATCACGCGCTTTGATTTCCACGATATCGTGCTCACCCGCAGCTACGTCGATTTGGGGCTCTTACTGGCACAGGTGGCCGACGAGTTCTATCCCATTCTCAACGAACAGCATAAAGAAGCCCAGGTTGATATCTGCGAGGATCTGACGGTGCTCGTGGACGGCGACAAGATGGCTCGCGTATTCAACAACATCATGAAAAACGCCGTTGCCTATAGCTATGAAGGCTCGATGATCACGATTGAGGCCAGACGTTTGGGTAACGGCGGCGTGCGCGTACGATTTATAAACCAGGGCGATCCGATCCCTGAGCCAAAGCTCAAGGTGATCTTTGAGAAGTTCTATCGCCTGGATGCGGCGCGTGCGACCAATCGCGGCGGCGCTGGGCTGGGTCTCGCCATCGCCAAGGAGATTGTATGCGCGCATGGCGGCACCATCGCGTGCGAATCGACGCCCGAGCATACCGTTTTTACCATCGAGCTGCCCGCCGCGTAGCGTAGGCGCCCTTACAAACACCTGACAATGCGCTCACGTGCGTATGAGCCGCGGTTTCTACTATCGATACTGCTGAATTGATATCGACGTGGAGGTATGCGGTATGACGGCTGGTGTGGCTATGGAGCCCACGGAGCTCGAGGAGCTAATGGAGGCGCGAGCCGAGGCTGCGCACGAGCGCGAAGTCGGAGACGCGACGCGCCCCACGGCGCAGGATCTTGCCGCCTCGCCGACGCGCATCGATGTCGAGGGCCTCGACCTGTTCTATGGCGACCATCATGCGCTCAAGGACGTGAATATCAAGATCCGCGACAAGCAGATCACCTCGTTCATCGGGCCTTCTGGCTGCGGAAAGTCCACGTTGCTGCGCTGCTTTAACCGCATGAACGACGGCATCAAGGACTGCCGCATCGAGGGCAAGATTGCGATCGATGGTCAAGATATCCTGGGCGATTACGACATCTGCCGCCTTCGCCAGCGCGTGGGCATGGTGTTCCAGCGCCCCAACCCGTTTCCCATGAGCATCTACGACAACGTCGCGTATGGTCCGCGCGGCATGGGCGTGCGCGATCGCGCCGTGCTGGATGAGCTGGTCGAGGATTCCCTTCGTCGAGCCGCTCTGTGGGATGAGGTCAAGGACAAGCTCAAGGAGTCGGGGCTGGGCCTTTCGGGCGGGCAGCAGCAGCGCCTGTGCATCGCCCGTGCACTTGCCGTGCAGCCCGACATTCTGCTGATGGACGAGCCCACGAGCGCCCTCGATCCCGTGTCGACGCTGGTGGTGGAGCAGCTTGCCTGCGAGCTCAAGGAGACCTGCACGTTGGTGGTCGTTACGCACAATATGCAGCAGGCGGCGCGCATCTCCGACTCGGTCGCGTTTTTCTTGCTGGGCGAGCTGGTGGAGCACGCGCCCACCGCTCAGCTCTTCAAAAAACCGACCGATTCGCGCACAGCGGATTATTTGACGGGACGTTTTGGCTGATACCATCTCGTAAAGGTACCTTTAGGGTTAAGATGCGGTCATGCCGGCCGCAAAGGGGTTCAACATGATCTACTACGTCGAGGACGATGACAACATCAGGGATTTGACGGTCTATGCGCTGCGCAAGCAGGGAATCGAGGCCGAGGGCTTTTCGTGCGACGGCGAGTTTAAGGCCGCCGTGGCGCGACGGGTACCCGATGCCGTCCTGCTCGACATCATGCTGCCCGATACCGATGGTTTGGCGATTATGCGTCGCCTGCGCGCCGACCGCCTGACGGCGACGGTGCCCATCATGATGCTTACTGCCAAGGATACCGAGCTCGACAAGGTGATGGCGCTCGATGGCGGTGCCGACGATTACCTGACTAAGCCGTTTTCACTCATGGAGCTTGCGAGCCGTTGCCGCGCACTGCTGCGTCGCGGCGGCATGGTCAAGCAGGCGAGCGATGTGCTCAGCGTGGGCGACATCGTGCTTTCGCCTAGCCATCGCGAGGTGACCGTTGCCGGCGAGCCGCTTAAGCTCACCCTGCGCGAGTTCGACCTGCTCGAGTACCTCATGCGCAAGCCCGGCGTGGTCTTTACCCGCGAGTCGTTGCTGCAGAGCGTGTGGGGCTGGGACTTCGACGGCGGTTCGCGCACCGTTGACGTGCACGTGCAGACGCTTCGCCAAAAACTGGGCGAGCATGCCAGCGCCATCGAGACCGTGCGCGGCGTGGGTTATCGCCTGGCCGAGCCTTCTGCCGGTGATGGTGCCGAAGGCGACGACACCGCGGCCACCGCATCGGAGGAGTAACCCGTGGTCTTCGCCCCCCAGGGAAAACATACGCTGTCGCACCGCGTTTTTGTGACGATCTTTGTCTGCGCCATGGCGGTTATCGTGGCGTTTACGGTGCTGGGTGCGTTCTTTGTGCAAAACACTTTGGCGGATGCCACGAGTGCCAATCTGGCGCAGGAAACCGAGCTCATTGCTGCCGCCCTCGACGAGCAGCAGGAGCCCATTCCGTTCTTGCGAAGCCTCGATCGCGAGGATCTTCGTATCACGCTGATCAATAAGGACGGATCTGTTGCCTACGACAACGAGGCGTCGCCTTCCACACTGCCCAACCATGGCGATCGCCCCGAGGTCATCGAGGCCTTTGAGAGTGGTTCGGGTTCCGCGGAGCGCGCAAGCTCTACACTCGACGAGATTATGCTGTATCGCGCCGTCACCCTTGATAACGGCCAGGTCGTTCGCTTGGCGCAGGCCCAGCCTGGCGTTGCGGCGATTTTGCTGTCGATGCTGGCGCCGATGCTGCTTATCGCAGCAGCGGGTGCAGTACTCTCGTTTTTTATGGCGCGCCGTGAGTCCCGTGCCATCATCGCGCCGTTGCAAGAGGTGGATTTGGATCACCCACGCCGTAGCTATGAGCACGCCTATGCCGAGATGGTCCCCATGCTTGAGCGCATCGAGTCGCAGCGCCAGGAACTCAAGCGCCAAATGGCGGTGCTAGCGGACAACGACCGTATGCGCCGCGAGTTCACGGCGAATATCACCCATGAGCTCAAGACGCCGCTTACGGCGATTTCGGGCTATGCCGAGCTCATCGCAAATGGCATGGTCGAGGGCGAGGACGACCTGCGCAACTTTGGCGGTCGCATCTATCGTGAGGCGGGCCGCTTGGCAGCGCTTGTCAACGACATCCTTACGCTGTCTAACTTGGACGAGGCCGAACGTGCAACTGAAGGCGAGGCAGTGCCCATTGGGTCCACGGAGCCTATTGAGCTCTCGCGTGCGATCTACGCGGTTGAGCAGCGTCTTGAACAGGTCGCCCGTCAAGCGAATGTGACGATAAGTCATGAGACCAAGCCTGTGGTCATCGAAGGCGTGTCGCGCTTGGTCGACGAGCTCATCTATAATCTGGCAAGCAACGCCATCCGCTACAATCGGCCCGGCGGTACGGTTACGCTGCAGTGCGGCACCAACGACGAAGGCCATCCGTTCCTCGCTGTCGCCGACACGGGAATCGGTATCGCGCCTGAAGAACAGGGCAAGGTATTTGAGCGGTTCTATCGCGTGGACAAGAGTAGGTCCAAGGCACGCGGCGGAACCGGCCTGGGGCTTGCCATTGTCAAGCATGCGGCCCTGTATCATCACGCCACGCTTGATCTGTCGAGCGAGTTGGGCGTGGGAACCACCATTACGGTGACGTTTCCCATACAGCAGGACGAGCCATTCGCATAGCGATACAACACAGATATTGATGTAGACGCCGCATTTGACTTTCGGGTGCGGCGTTGTTGTGCAATTTTACGATTGCTTCCGACATTTTTACAGGAGAGCCTGTTTCTTATGTATAGAGTTTGGTCTCGGTAAAAAGATGCGATAACATACGGACAGTTTTGTCAATCCGAACTGGGGAAATGAAAGGCAAGCTGCATGACCCTTCTCGAACTGTTCCAGCTGCTGAAGAAGCACCTCAAGCTGGTCATCACCCTTCCGGTGGTCTGCGCGATCGCCATGGGCATCGTGTCCTTCGTTGCGATGGACAACACCTATACCGCGACGACGAGCATGTACATTCTCGCCAAGACCGACGATAGCGGTCAGATGAGCTACAACGATCTCTCGGCGAGCCAGATGCTTTCCAACGATATCGCCACGCTGCTGGATAGCGATAGCGTTAAGAGCGGCGCCGCCAAAGAACTGGGCCTCACCGATTTGGATGACTACAAGGTGTCTGTTTCCTCCGAGACCACCACGCGTGTCATTACGCTTTCGGTTACCGGCACCGATGCCAAGGAGACGGCTGAGGTCGCAAAGGCCATTGCCAGCTCGGTGAGTACGGTCGCTCAGAACGTCGGCGCTGCCCAGAGCATCAACGTTATCGACGAGGCTAAGACCCCCGAAGCCCCCAGCGGCCCCAA
This sequence comes from uncultured Collinsella sp., assembly GCA_902490365.1. Lineage (GTDB taxonomy): Bacteria > Actinomycetota > Coriobacteriia > Coriobacteriales > Coriobacteriaceae > Collinsella. The sequence continues at coordinate 9,092 of CABUDQ010000044.1, forward strand.
GCGCACGCTGTATATTGCCGTCGCGTTCCTCGCCGGTATCTTTATCGCAGTTGCCTATGTCGTTTTGGCAGACATGCTCAATACCCGCATCCGCGGTGCCGAAGAGGCAGAAGAGCTCCTGGGTATTCCCGTTGTTGGCCGAATTCCGGCTATGAAAGGTGGTAAATAGGCATGGCTAAGGCAAAGAACACCGATAAGCTCGTTGTGCAGAATGCCGCCAAGACCCTTCTGGCCAACATCCGCTTTGCGAGCGTGGACGACCCCATTCGCACCATCACCGTTACCTCCTCGATTCCCAACGAGGGCAAGTCTACGGTTTCCATTAATCTTGCTCAGGCAATCGCCACGAGCGGCAAGAGTGTCCTGCTGGTCGAGGCTGATATGCGTCGCAGGTCCCTTGCCGATATGCTCGGCGTCCGCTCCCGCGGCGGACTCTATGCAGTCCTGTCCGAGCAGGTTTCTATCGACCAGGCGATTGTCGAGACAGGTCAGAAGAATTTCTACTTCCTCGATGCCGAGCCGCATATTCCCAATCCTGCCGACATCATCGTCTCCCATCGCTTTGCCAAGCTGGTCAAGGCACTGTCTGCTAAGTTCCAGTACGTCATCTTCGATGCTCCTCCGGTCGGCACCTTCATCGATGCTGCCGAGATTGCCAGCCTGACCGACGGCGCGCTGTTCGTGGTGCGCGAGGACTTTACCAAGCGCGAAGAGGCGCTCAACGCTATCGCCCAGCTTAAGAAGTCCGAGAAGGTCAAGCTCATCGGTACCGTCATGAATTACTGTGAGACCGAGACCAGCGAGTACTATTATTCTTACTACACCAAGGACGGTAAGAAGGTTAAGAAGGGCTCCGACGATCAGGGCACTTCCAAAAAGGGCATCTTCACCAACCGAGCAAACGTTTAGTTGATTAAGGCTGACCTATGCGTGACATTCATTGCCATATCTTGCCGGGTGTAGACGACGGCGCCGCCGATCTCGAAGAGAGCTTGGCGATGCTCGAGGCTGCCAAGCGGGCCGGTGTAACCAGAATCGTTTGCACTCCTCACTGCCGTGATCCCTATTTTGATTACGGCAAGATGTGGGATGCCTTTGAGCTGCTGCGCGATAACGCTGACGGTTTTCCGCTCCAGATGGGCTTCGAGGTCAACCATCGAAAGCTCGTTGAGCTTGGTATCGATGCCGCGGATCACTTGCATTTCGATGGGACCAACGAGTTTCTGCTCGAGCTTTCGACGCATGCCGATGCGTATGCGTTTAGAGAGTACGAGAACACGATTTACGATTTGCAGTGCCGTGGCTACCAGGTGATCATCGCTCATCCTGAGCGCTATCGTGCGGTTCAAAAGGATGTAAGCGTGGCGGAGCGCCTGGTCGATATGGGCTGCAAGCTGCAGGCTTCGGCGGACTTTATTGCCGGCGGTCGCTTTGGTCGCGAGAAAAAGCCGGCACAGCGCCTGTTCGATCAGAACCTGTACAGCTTCATCGCGAGCGATGCCCATAACGTGGGTCATTACGACTGCCTGGCGAAGGCTCGCGCGAAGTTTAGCGTGCGCGGAGCTCACTTTCGCTAAAATCTGTCCCTAACGTTCGCATTGAATGAAAGGGCAGCCATGGATATCCAACTTAAGACGGGATGCTTTGATGACGCGGCGTTGGTGCGCCGCGTCGTTTTTATGGACGAGCAGGGCTACGAGAATGAGTTTGACGCTATCGACGAGGATCCGAACTGCATTCATGTGACGCTCTATGTAGACGGTGAGCTTGCCGGTTGCTCGCGCGTGTTTCCCGAAGAACTCGAGCGCGCAGCTGACGCAGAGGCTCCGGTGTCGCCGGCGTGCGACTTGGACGAAGGCGTCGCGGCGGGGGAGACCTACATTATGGGGCGCGTGGCCGTGCTGCCGAGCATGCGCCGTCGCGGTTTGGCGAGCAAGATTGTCGAGGCCAGTGATACGTGCGCGCGTGATGCCGGCGCCAAGCTCATTAAGCTGCATGCGCAGGAATACGTGCTGCCGCTCTATGCCAAGGCGGGTTACACGCAGATTGCCCCGGTGGACTACGAAGACGAGGGCCAGCCCCATGCTTGGATGGCCAAGCGCGTAGATGGCAGATAGGGACGTTCCTTTCCTGCCGGCAGTCGGGGACACTCCTTGGCAATTGGCGCATCAGAGCGTTTGGACATACAGTTTTTCGATTCCGTATGTATATATGCGCGCTAATGGGTTATAAAATCTAAGTCTGAACATAGCAGGTCTGCAATGCGGCTCGGGCAACCGGGCCGTTTTTGCGGACGGGGGTAGCGCGAAAGGACTGCACATGCGTCAATTTAAGACCGAGAGCAAAAAACTGCTCGACCTCATGATCAACTCCATCTACACCAATAAGGAAATCTTCCTGCGCGAGCTTATCTCCAACGCGAGCGATGCCGTCGACAAGCTCAACTTTAAGAGCCTGCAGGATCCGAGTGTCAAGCTCGACCAGGGCGACCTGGCCATCCGTGTTTCCTTTGATAAAGATGCCCGTACCATCACCATTTCGGATAACGGTATCGGCATGACCGCCGAGGAGCTCGAGCGCAATCTGGGCACCATCGCCCATTCCGGCTCCGAGGAGTTTAAGACTGAGAACGCCGAGCAGCAGGGTTCCGATGTCGACATCATCGGTCAGTTTGGCGTGGGCTTCTACTCTGCCTTTATGGTTGCCAGCCACGTAAAGGTTGTCAGCCGCGCCTATGGCGAGGACACCGCTCACGTGTGGGAGTCTGATGGTCTTGAGGGTTACACCATCGAAGACGGCGAGCGCGCCGAGCACGGCACCGATGTCATCCTGACGCTGCGCGAGAACGAGAAGCTCGACGCCGACGGCGAGGCCGAGACCTACGATCGCTTCCTGACCGAGTGGGGCCTCAAGAGCCTGATTCAGCAGTACAGCAACTATGTGCGCTACCCGATTCAGATGATGGTGAGCAAGAGCCGCCAGAAACCCAAGCCCGAGGACGCCGGCGACGACTACAAGCCCGAGTACGAGGACTACCAGGAGCTCGAGACCATCAACTCCATGACGCCGATTTGGAAAAAGCGCAGCTCCGACGTTGAGCAGAAGGATTACAACGAGTTCTACAAGTCCACGTTCCACGACTTTGACGATCCCGCGCGCACTATCAGCTTCCATGCCGAGGGTACGCTTGAGTACGATGCGCTGCTGTTTGTGCCGGGTCGCGCCCCGTTCGATCTGTACAGCAAGGACTACGAGAAGGGCCTGGCGCTCTACAGTTCCAACGTGCTGATTATGGAGAAGTGCGACGACTTGCTGCCCGACTACTACAACTTTGTGCGCGGTGTCGTGGACTCTGCCGACGTGACGCTCAATATTTCGCGTGAGACGCTGCAACAGAACCGTCAGCTCAAGGCCATTGCCAAGCGTGTCGAGAAGAAGATCACTGCCGATCTTGAGGACATGCGCGACAACGACCGCGAGGCCTACGAGAAGTTCTTTGAGAACTTTGGCCGCGGCCTTAAGTACGGCATCTACTCGAGCTATGGCATGAAGGCCGATGAGCTCGCCGACCTGCTACTGTTCTGGTCTGCCAAGGAGCAGAAGATGATTACCCTGGCCGAGTATGCCAAGGGCATGCCCGAGGATCAGAAGGCCATCTACTACGCCGCCGGCGACTCGCGTGAGCGCTTGGCCAAGATGCCCGTGGTAAAGGGCGTGCTCGAGCGCGGCTATGACGTGCTGTTGCTGACGCAGGATGTGGATGAGTTTACGTTCCAGGCTATGCGTGAGTATGTTGCCGCCGATATGCCTAAGATCTACGAAGACGACGCCGCCCGCGAGGCTGCCGAGAAGGCCGTTGCCGACGGTGCCGAGCCCGAGGTCGAGGATCGTCACCTGGAGCTCAAGAACGTCGCGACTGGCGATCTTGATCTGGCGACCGAGGACGAGAAGAAGGAGGCCGAGGACGCCACCAAGGAAAACGAGGACCTCTTTAGCGCTATGAAGGAGGCGCTCGGTGACAAGGTCGAGAAAGTTGCCGTCTCCGCGCGCCTGACCGATGCCCCCGCTTGCATCACCACCGAGGGTCCGCTTTCGCTCGAGATGGAGAAGGTGCTCCAGAAGGGGCCCGAGGGCGCGCCCAACGGCATGCCCAAGAGCCAGCGCGTGCTCGAGCTCAACGCCAAGCACCCGGTCTTTGACAAGCTTGTCGCTGCCCAGAAGGCAGGCGACGCCGATAAGATCAAGCAGTACTCCGGCTTGCTCTACGATCAGGCCCTGCTGGTCGAGGGCATCCTCCCCGAGGACCCCGTTGCCTTCGCAGCAGCTGTCTGCGAGCTTATGTAGTTTGGTAGTTACGCGGTTCTACGAACCGCGTAACTACTCGACGCTGCCCTTCGTTCCGCCGTTCTAACGAACCTATTGGTTCTGCCGTTCTAACGAACGGCAGACCGGTCGACGCTGCAAACGCCCCTAAGCGGCAATCTGACGTTCAATCGTCGGTCGCGTACCAAAGTACGCTTCCCTCCTCTTTCACGTCACCTTGCTCGCTTAGGGGCGTTTTCGCTGACTTATGCTCAACCTGCGACGCTTTCGTGGCCCTAAGTAGTCATCGGGGACGTTCTTGTTTGACTAGTCCGTTTAAGAACGTCCCCAATGACTATTTATTCGGATTGCTAATTTGTGCGGGTTGTGGTTTTGTGACCTGCTGAAATTTGAGATACTGTACAACTGTACGTTAACTAATCTTCGTAGTATATTGCTACCCGCAAAACTCAATACCATTGTGCTTCGAGACGCTAAAGCGCCTACGTACAATGGTTTTTGATAGTACGATTTGATTCAACGACAGGATGGATGGTCCAAGCGTGAGTCTCGGCAGCAAACTATCCAACGCAAAGGTCTCCTTTGCGATATTTAAGCGCGACATTAAGCGACTGCTTATGAACCCCGTCGCCCTGGTGGTTACCTTGGGCGTGTGCGTCATTCCCTCGCTGTATGCCTGGTACAACATCGTTGCCAACTGGGATCCGTACGGAAATACCCAGGGCATTAAAATCGCCATCGCCAACAACGATCAGGGCACCCAGAATGACTTGGTGGGCGAGCTCAATGCAGGCGATAAGGTGGTCGACCAGCTCAAGGAAAACGATCAGCTGGGCTGGACCTTCGTCGACTCGGCTGCCGATGCCAAAGAGGGCGTCGAGAGCGGGGAATACTACGCGGCGATCGTAATCCCCAAGAACTTCTCCGACAATCTTGTCTCGATGCTCGATGGCAATTACCATCAGCCGAAGCTCACCTATTACGTCAATGAGAAGAAGAGCGCCATTGCGCCCAAGGTCACCGATACCGGTGCCAACACCATCGAGGAGCAGATCAACTCGGAGTTTGTCTCCACGGTGGGCGAGACTGTTGCCAGTATCGCCAAGGATGCCGGTGTCGATTTAAAGGACAAGGCAACCCAGACTCAGGACTCGCTGACAAGTTCGGTGTCCGAGGCATCCGACACCTTGGGTGAGGTGCGCGATTCGATTGGCGATATGAATGCCGCCATCGATAAGACGAGTGGCGCTATCGCCTCGGCTGATGCGGCGCTTGCCGGCTTGCAAGGTCAGGCACCGTCGCTGACGCAGGCAATCTCCCAGGGCAACGACCTGCTGGGCGAGGCTCGCGCCACGGCGGGCAACTCTATCACCTCGCTCTCCAAGGCACTCTCGGAAGGTAGCCTTGCACTCACCAAGACGTCAGCCTCCGCGAACGCTGCGATTGGCAAGCTAACGGGTACGGTCACATCTACGACCACCCGCATCGACAACTCGCTCGAGTCTCTCCAGGCGACGATCGATCACAATAAGGTCGTTATCGGACACTTGGAGATTCTCGTCAATGACGCGTCGACAGGTTCCGAGGAAATTGACGCGCGCATTGTATCGACCATCGATTCGCTTCGCGAGCAAAACCAGAAGCTGCAGAGCATCAAGGATGGCCTTTCTGCACAGTCGAGCGCCATGGCAAACGACGCTACGGCAATCTCGAACGCGAGCAACGCACTCAACGCGGCAATTCAGACCGGTACGGCTAACCTCGGTCAGGCTCAGACCGATCTGGGTCAGAACGCACTTCCGAAGGCTTCGAGCGCGCTTGATTCCTTTGCCGCCGTTTCGGGCGATTTGACCGGCATTGTGTCGGGTATGACCCCCACGATAGCGAGCGCGCGCGGCACGCTGGCGCAGCTCGACGCCACGCTCAAGCAGGCAAAGACCACGCTATCCCAAACCGACGCCTCCCTTGCCAAGGTTCAGGACAAGCTCGCGACCGCCGCCAATGACATTGCGGCGCTGCGGACCTCTGAGTCTATGGGCGAGTTAGCCGACCTCATGGACGTCGACGTCAATGACGTGGCAGATTTCATGGCATCTCCGGTTGAGCTGACGTCCAAGTCAATCTATCCGGTCAAGAGCTTTGGCTCGGGCATCGCGCCCTTCTACACCAATCTGGCGCTGTGGGTAGGCGGCTATGTGCTCATCGCTATCTATAAACTCGAGGTCGACCGCGAGGGCATCGGTAGCTTTACGGCGCGTCAGGGCTACTTTGGCCGCTGGCTGCTGCTGGTGATCCTGGGCGCGTTCCAGGCCATTATCGTTACGGTGGGCGACCTGGTCATTGGCGTTCAGTGCGTCAATCCGCTGCTCTTTGTACTGGGCGGCATCGCCATCTCGTTTACGTACGTCAACATCATCTATGCGCTGTCCACCACGTTTAAGCATATCGGTAAAGCCATTGGCGTCATCCTCGTCATTGTGCAGATCCCCGGCTCGTCGGGCATGTATCCCATCGAGATGATGCCCGGCTTCTTCCAATGGCTGCATCCGCTGCTGCCCTTCACTTATGGCATCAACCTGCTGCGCGAGACCGTCGGTGGCATGTATTCGTTCAACTACCTGTTCAACCTGTGCATCCTGGGCGTGTTCCTTGCCATCGCGCTCTTTATCGGTCTGCAGCTGCGCCCGTTGCTGCTCAACCTCAATCTGCTCTTTGATAAGCAGCTTTCCACGACGGGCCTCATGATCTGCGAGTCCAACGACCTACCGCGCCAGCGCTATTCGCTGCGCACGGCCATGCGCGTCATGCTCGATTCGGATTCGTACCGT
>CABUDQ010000045.1 GCA_902490365.1 uncultured Collinsella sp.
AGGTCTTGCCCGGCTCGGTGGTCTTGGTCTGGGAGGCGGGGTCGGCCTTGGTCTCGCCGCCGTTCTCGTCGAAGGTCACGGTGACGTCGCGGGGCACCCACTTCCACTGGGCGTAGACGGTCGTGGACTTGGAGACCTCGGTCTTGTCGGTGAACTGATCGCCCGACCCGTCCCTCTCGGTGTTCCAGCCGTCGAACGCCCAGCCCTTGCGGGTCGGGGCGGTCTTGGGCAGCGCGAAGGTGTAACTGTCCTTATCTGCAGTCTTATCTTGCAAAAACTTTTGAGGATAAGCAGGATCGCATGCGCCATTATCATCAAAAGTCAGCGATAACTTTGCTGCGACCTGCCACATGTGAAAATCATCAGTACCGTCGGCATCCCTGACGCGCTTAAGGTAATAGCCCTCACCAACCGCATCCTCGTTGCCAAGAATAAAAGTGCTTTGCTTAGGTGCATCACCACTAGCTTTGGAGAGTACGTAGTTATCTCCGAGTGACGGCAGTTTCAAATTCTGCCAATTGTTCGGATCCACCGTATTAACAGTAGTCTTCCCTGACGATTCCCCTTTTACAATAAGGGGAATGTCGCCGCCATCATCCGTGCCATCATAGTTATTAGTGACAGCTGGCAGTCTAATTTCAGCGTCATCGCCACGGTAATTTCCTTGGAATAATGCGGGTGCCATTAAGGCAAGTGTGCCCTTATTAATAACGGCACCTTTCAAATTACTTGAACCGTGATCGATGAGAATGCCCTTACTGCCAATAGAGGTGGTTCCCTTAACGAAAATATCGTTATAGTTTTTCGCAGTATTGTATTGTTGCTCCCAAGTACCATTGATATCGACATAACCATATACGTAGGCTTGAGAGCCAGCTGTCGTCAAAACGCTGCCCTCATCTACCCGAAGGCCATTGTCTTCAATTAATTCATAGCTAGAAGCATTGTTGCAACCAAATTTGGTCGTTACATTTGTATTCGATTGACCAGTAATAGCGATCTTATTTACAGAAGAAATCGTACCGGCCGTAATTTCGGAGTTATCAGTAACATTCAATGCAGATGCGTACTTAATATAAGGAATCTCAGCCACAGTCCCTGCAATATTGATTGTGGGAGAAGAAGACCCCTTGGGAAGCCCATAGTACACACCCGTAACGCCCGTAGCTATTTCCGGTCGTCCAGCAATATTAATGAAGGAACCGTCAGAAATCGATACATTCTTGTTCGAAGTCAACGAAACGTAGCCAACACTGCCGCTATTCAGACTGATAGATAGCTTTCCTCTAGCCTTTACGCTCGATCCCTCATCCGACGAATTGGTCAGGTCGTTCTCGCAGAAAACATACCCATGAGAATCGCCCGCTTCATCCCTCAGCTCAACACCAGAAGCATTCACGGCGATATCACCGTTTACAGCACTCCACTCTGCTCCATAAATAGAGCCAACATGGGAGCCGTGGACATTAACGGTAATAGATCCGCCAACGTTCGCTTTCTTCGAACCTTCAATAAAAGGGACATCATTGGGTATCGATCCACCTTTATCCCAGCCCCAAACATTCTCGTAAGCATCGATAACGACATCGCCATCGACCTCATAAACTCCATCTGGGATCATTTGTCCTGCGCCAATTATTGGCCAATTGCTATTAAGACGAAGCATTTTGTCGGTGTTTTCATAAGTACTGCTGCCCGCAATAATATGAATGTTGCCTTTAATAGGCGCAGGGTCACCAAAATGACCGCAAATTTCATTTACCCGACCCGAGCGAACATCAAGCGTCACGTTGCCGCGCATCTCGCAACCGTAAGTGCCTTCGATAGCAGGAGAAACTTCGGAGTTGGCATTGTCGTAAACAAGCGTGGCGTTACCACCTACATAAACAGCAGGAAAGCCGTTTCCATCGCCGCTCGACCCATCGCCGCGCATGCAACCGGGATTAACGTGATTACCGCTAGCCATGCGAAGGTTACCGCTGATCTCAAGATAGGTGTCATGCTCGACGGACCCTTGATATGAACCACCGATGACGTCATGAAGGCCAGCGCCACTACCAGGATTGATATATCCAGACGCGGCTATCACCACATGTGTGTGATCGACAGTCGACCTATAGCCACCGCCATAAAGTGTTTCAGAGAGGTTGAGCTCGCAGTTACGAGTGAAAACGGTATCGAAACCATTGCAATAGAATTTTCCTGAACCAACCACTTCGACGTTGTCAAAAGTACAAGATCCGGAAAGCATGGCACGGTTGGAGAAGTGCAAGGTTGCGCGATTATCACCGTCACTCGTCACCGAAATATTCTTGTTAGCAACTCCGAAAGTCGAACCGTACCCTTGGGTCGGCACCACAAAAGACGAGCCGCCTTTTAGGACAAGTCTGATCTCCGATAAATTATCGGAGGCGATTTTATTCAGCGCATCCTCAAATGTTGATTGATCATTAACTTGATAAACACCAGATTCTGCTGCATCAGAATTCGATTCATCAGATGTTTCATTCACATTCACATCGTTTGACTGCTTATCCGAGACATCAGATTCAGGTTTTTGATCATCACTTGAAACCGTATTGTCGTTAGACGAAGCCTCGACCGCCCATTGACCCAGAATCACTATCAGCAGATTCATTAGACAGATTCTCCGAAGTCGTGTTTTGCTGAGGGTCATTATTCACTATTACGTCAGCAAATACGCTCGTAGGAATCGTATTAAACACGAACAAAAAAGAGACGAGCCAAACGAGAGCTCGCCTGCAGCGTGGCAATCTCACAAACCGCCCTTTCTACTCAACTGACATGAACCGGTAAAGGGCGACAAAATACCCAGAGGCAAAGGCATATATTTCGCTCTTACTGAATGTACTGTCTGGCACATTGGTTTTAGTTTAATACCAGTGTTTTGTCTGACAAGAGAACGCGTTTATTGCCATGAAATAGAAACGACCAAAAATTTGTGTCACGACCAGCCAGAATTGATCGATGTGCATTAATTTCCTAAGACCTAATGAACAAACAATGAACAAACTCCACACCATAGCCATGGGGAAACTAGGAATTCGCCCGGAGAAGACGTTCAGCTTTTAGTTAAATGGTTAAAACGCTTCAGTTTATTGAAGCGTTTTAGTGTGCCTTTTAGAGGAATCTGACCGTTCGCCGAATAATTTCTTGCTATCATGCAAGGCGTAGGGTAAATCTCCGATCGCAAGGAGACACAAATGGTGAAAAAGTCACCGGAAAACACTACTCCCGCAATCGTGGACAACGTAGAGGCGCTTGAGGCTAAGCTCGCTCAGATGCGAGAGGCCCAGGCGCTTTTTGCTACGTACACGCAGGAGCAGGTCGACAAGATCTTCTATGAGGCCGCCATGGCCGCCAACAAGGCTCGTATCCCGTTGGCGAAGATGGCCATCGAGGAGACCGGCCGCGGCGTTCTTGAGGACAAGGTCATCAAGAACCACTACGCCGCAGAGTACATCTACAACGCTTACAAGAACACCAAGACCTGTGGTGTCCTGGAGCGCGACGAGGCCTACGGCATCACCAAGATCGCCGAGCCCATCGGCATCGTGGGCGCCGTCATCCCGACGACCAACCCCACCTCCACCGCGATCTTCAAGACGCTGATCAGCCTGAAGACCCGCAACGCCATCATCATCTCCCCGCACCCGGCTGCCGCCAAGTGCACCATCGCCGCCGCTAAGCTCGTGCTTGACGCCGCCGTCAAGGCCGGTGCCCCCGAGGGCATCATCGGCTGGGTCGATGTCCCCTCCATCGAGCTGACCAACATGGTCATGCGCGACGTCGACATCATCCTCGCAACCGGTGGCCCGGGCATGGTCAAGGCCGCCTACTCCTCGGGCAAGCCCGCCCTGGGCGTTGGCGCCGGTAACACCCCGGTCGTCATCGACGACACCGCCGACGTGCTGCTCGCCGTCAACTCCATCATCCACTCCAAGACCTTCGACAACGGCATGATCTGCGCTTCCGAGCAGTCCGTGACCGTCATCGACACCATCTATGACCAGGTTAAGGCCGAGTTCCAGAAGCGCGGCTGCTACTTCGTCAAGCAGGGTGCCGAGATGGAGGCCCTGCGTGCCGCCATGTTCAAGAATGGCGCCCTCGATCACCGCATCCCCGGCATGGCTGCCGCCAAGATCGCCGAGCTCGCCGGCATCGAGGTTCCCGCCAAGACCAAGATCCTGATCGCCGAGGTCACCTCCACCGACCCCGCCAAGGAAGAGTTCTCCCACGAGAAGCTTTCCCCGGTCCTGGCCATGTATCACGCCAAGGACTTCCAGGAGGCAGTCGACAAGGCCGAGCACCTGGTGCTCGCCGGTGGCCCGGGCCACACCGCCTCTCTGTACGTGCACCCAGCTCAGGCCGAGAAGATCAGCCTGTTCGAGCACGTCATGAAGGCCTGTCGTATCGTCATCAATACCCCGTCCTCGCACGGCGGCATCGGTGACCTGTACAACTTTGGCATGAAGCCGTCTCTGACCCTGGGCTGCGGCTCCTGGGGCGGCAACTCCGTCTCCGAGAACGTTGGGGTGAAGCACTTGATCAACGTTAAGACTGTGGCCGAGCGCCGTGAGAACATGCTGTGGTTCCGCGCTCCCGAGAAGGTCTACTTCAAGAAGGGTTCCACGCCCGTCGCCCTCGACGAGCTCGGTACCGTCATGGGCAAGAAGCGCGCCTTCATCGTCACCGACCAGTTCCTCTTCAAGAATGGCAACACCCGCGCCATCGAGGCCAAGCTCGACGAGATGGGCATCGCCCACGACTGCTTCTACGACGTCGAGCCCGATCCGTCGCTGCAGTGCGCACGTCGCGGCGCCAAGCAGATGGCTCTCTTTGAGCCTGACGTGATCATCGCCGTCGGCGGTGGCTCCGCTATGGACGCCGGCAAGATCATGTGGATGATGTACGAGCACCCCGAGTGCAAGTTTGAGGACATGGCCATGGACTTCATGGACATCCGCAAGCGTATCTTCACTTTCCCCGAGATGGGCAAGAAGGCCTACTTCGTCGCCGTCCCGACCTCTTCGGGTACCGGCTCCGAGTGCACGCCGTTCGCCATCATCACCGACAAGGAGACCGGCATCAAGTGGCCGCTCGCCGACTACGCGCTGCTCCCCAACATGGCTATCGTCGACGCCGACAACTGCATGACCGCCCCGCGCGGCCTGACCGCTGCCTCCGGCATCGACGTCATGACCCACGCCATCGAGTCCTACGTCTCCATCATGGCTTCCGACTACACCAAGGGCCTCTCCGAGCGCGCTGCTAAGCTCGTCTTCGAGAACCTGCCCTCCAGCTTCACGAACGGCGCCAAGGACCCGCATGCCCGCGAGGAGATGCACAACGCCTCTTGCATGGCCGGTATGGCCTTCGCCAACGCCTTCCTGGGCCTCAACCACTCCATGGCTCACAAGCTCGGCGCCTTCCATCACCTGCCCCACGGCCTCGCCAACGCCGTCATCCTGACCCGCGTTATGCGCTACAACGCCGCCGAGGCTCCCGTCAAGATGGGTACCTTCTCCCAGTATCCTTACCCCAACGCGCTGCACAACTACGCCGAGATGGCCAAGTACTGCGGCATCGAGGGCAAGGACGACAAGGAGGTCTTCGAGAACTTCATCACGAAGCTCGAGGAGCTCAAGGACTTCATCGGCGTCAAGAAGACCATCGCCGACTACGGTGTTGACGAGCAGTACTTCCTCGACACCCTCGACGAGATGACAGAGCAGGCATTCAACGACCAGTGCACCGGCGCCAACCCGCGCTACCCGCTCATGAGCGAGATCAAGGAGCTCTACCTGGACGCCTACTACGGCCGCGAGCCTCAGGACTACGCCGTCTGCTAGTTTTAGCACGGTTTTTAACGGCGGGGGTGCACGGGTGTTTCACACACCCCCGCCGTCGCTTCTATCGCATCGTTGAAAGGATGCAACCATGCTGCTACCCGATTCCAAGACCGAGCTCGTCCGCCGTGGCAACAAGGTCGTTTACGACCTGGGCGACAAGATCGTCAAGGTCTTTAACGAGACCAAGCCTGTCTCCGACGTGTTCAACGAGGCTTTGAATCTTGCCCGCATCAATGAGTGCGGCATCCGCAGCCCCAAGGCTCTCGAGGTTTCCCAGCTCGAGAACGCCAACGGCTGGGCGCTCGTGACCGAGAAGGTTCCGGGCACCACCCTTGCCGAGAAGATGACTGCCGAGCCCCAGCGCTTTGGTGAGTATCTCGAGATGTTCGTCGACCTCCAGATCGAGATCCACGGCTACACCTCCCCGCTGCTCAACCGTCAGCGCGACAAGTTCGCCCGCATGATCGACAGCCTTGATCAGCTCAATGCCACCACGCGCTACAACCTTCAGGAGCGTCTGGACGGCATGACCAAGGAGTTTAAGGTCTGCCACGGCGACTTCAACCCCTCCAACGTCATCGTCGGCGACGACGGCCAGCTCTATGTGTGCGACTGGGCACACGCCACCCAGGGCTCCCCTGCTGCCGACGTTGCCACCACCTACCTGCTCTTCGCCCTCAACAGCAAGGACCAGGCTGAGGCCTACCTGGAGCTCTACTGCGACCGCGCCGACATGCCCATGCAGGTCGTGCGTCAGTGGACGAGCATCGTCGCCGCTTCCGAGCTCGCTCGTAAGCGCAACGTGAACGATGAGTTCCTGAAGAACTGGATCGACGTCGTCGATTATCAGTAATATCTGAGCGATTTATTTCGCATCGGAGGCACAAGAAAACCCCGCAGCTCATATGGGCTGTGGGGTTTTCCTTTACCCATCGAGTTTATTCACGCAACAAAATAGACTGCTCCGCATCTCTTCCTAAGAGAGATACGGAGCAGTCCCGCAATTACATCTAATAGCAGAAACGTCGATTAACGGCGGGCCGCCTTAACAAGCTCGGCAACCTTGGCGACGACCTCGTCAATCGCCACGTCCTCGCGCTCGCCCGTGGCACGGTCCTTGAGCTCAACGGTGCCATTCTTAAGGCCACGCTTGCCAAGCACCACCTGATACGGGAATCCCATAAGGTCGTTATCGGCAAACTTAAAGCCGGGACGCTCGTCACGGTCGTCGACGACGACCTCGATACCCTCGGCGCACAAGCCCTCGACGATTTGGTCGCAGACGGTTGCGCACTCCTCCTTCTTGGGATCGAGCGGAATCACAGCGACCTCGTACGGGGCAACGGAAACCGGCCAGACGATACCGTGCTCGTCGTTGTGCTGCTCCACGACGGCAGCAAGCGAGCGGGACACGCCCACGCCGTAGCAACCCATGATAAGCGGCTTCTCCTTGCCGTCCTCGTCCATAAAGGTGGCGCCCATGGCCTCGGAATACTTGGTACCCAGCTGGAAGACCTGCGAGACCTCGATGCCGCGAGCAGCAGAGAGCGGCTTGCCGCAGTGCGGGCAGGGATCGCCGGCAACGACGGTGACCAGATCTGCCCACTCATCGACGGTAAAGTCGCGCTCGGGACAGGCACCGGTAAAGTGATAATCGACCTCGTTGGCACCGCAGACCCACTGCTTGGACTCGCGCAGGCTCTCGTCGCACACCAGACGGATGCCCTCGGGCAAGTTAACCGGTCCGATAAAGCCCTTGTGCAGACCGTAGGTCTGGAGCTCCTCGTCGGTCATCATGCGATAGCCCTTGCCAAAGACGTGCTCGGCCTTGCAGTCATTGAGCTCGTGGTCGCCCGGGACAATGGCCACGACGGGCTTGCCCTCGGCATCGATGAGCGCCAGGGACTTGCGCGTGCCGTTCTCGGGGAACCCAAAGAACTTAGCAACAGCCTCAATGGTGCCCATGCCCGGAGTCTCAACCTTGGTAAGCGTACCGTCACCGGGACCCTCAGTCACGACGACCTTGGTGCTTGCAGCCTCATCATCGGCGGCAAAACCGCAGTCATCGCAATAGACGAGAGAAGCCTCGCCGGCGTCGGCCAAAGCCATGTACTCGACGGAGGTATCGCCACCGATCTCGCCGGAATCGGCGACAACGGGCAGGGCCTTGATATAGCAGCGCTCGCAGATATTGGCGTAAGCCTGCTTCATCTTGTCGTACTCCTCCTGCAGGCTCTCCTGCGTGGCGGAGAAGCTGTAGGCGTCCTTCATGATGAACTCGCGACCGCGCATCAGGCCAAAGCGGGGACGGAACTCGTCGCGGAACTTGTCCTGGATGTGATAGAGATTCACCGGCAGCTGCTTGTAGGAACGCAGCTCATTGCGCACCAGAGCAGTCACGGTCTCCTCATGCGTGGGGCCCAGCACGAACTCGCGACCATGACGGTCGTCAAAGCGCACAAGCTCCTTGCCATAGGCATCGATACGGCCGGACTCACGCCACAACTCGGCATCGACCATGATAGGCATCATAAGCTCCTGGGCGCCGGCGGCGTCCATCTCGTCGCGCACGATGTTCTCAATCTTGCGAATCGAGCGCCATGCGAGCGGCAGGTAGGAATACAGACCGGCGGCCTCCTTACGGATCATGCCGGCACGGAGCAGCAGGCGGTGGCTGGCGAGCTCAGCGTCCGCCGGATCCTCTTTAAGCGTCGGCGCATAGAGCTTAGACATATACATTGCTCGAGTCATTTACTTCTCCTCAATAAGCTTGTCGACCTCGGTCATAAGCGCGTCGACAATTTGGTCCTCAGCTACTTTACCAATGATCTGGCCATGCGAAAAGAGCAAGGCCTGACCACGTCCGCAAGCAACGCCCAGGTCGGCATCAGAAGCCTCGCCGGGGCCATTAACGGCACATCCCATGACGGCAATCGAAAGCGGCGCGGAATAGTTCTTAAGCCGCTCGGTGACCTCCTCGGCGATGGGAATGAGGTTAACCTGGCAGCGGGCGCACGTGGGGCACGAGACAATCTCGGGACCACGGCGACGCAGGCCCAGCGACTGTAGAATTCCCCAGGCGACCGGCGGCTCCTCAACCGGATCGGCCGTGAGCGACACACGCATGGTGTCGCCGATGCCTTCGGAAAGCAAAATACCCAAGCCTACAGAGCTCTTGATGGTGCCCTGAAGCTTGGTCCCCGCCTCCGTCACGCCCAGGTGAAGCGGAACGTGGGGAATCTCACGTGACAGGGCTCGATAGGTATCGAGCGTCGTTTGCACGCTATGGGCCTTGGCCGAAAGCACAATGTTCGTAAAGCCGCGATCCTCAAAGTGCTTGACGAAGCGCTCGCTCGACATCACGAGCTTTTCGGGCTGCGTGAGGTCGTCGCGCTCGGCAATATCTTGCTCAAGCGAGCCCGCGTTCACGCCAATGCGAATCGCACAGCCCGCGGCACCCGCAGCATCGATCACCGCGTCAACCTTGGCCCAATCGCCGATATTGCCGGGATTGATGCGCAGCTTGGCGGCACCGGCCTCAACGGCACCAATGGCGAGCTTATGGTTAAAGTGGATATCGGCGACAATCGGCACCGGAGACTCGGCACAGATGGTGCGGAAGCCCTCAAGCGCGGCCTCGGAGGGCACGCTCACGCGCACGATATCGCAGCCAGCCTGCGCCAACGCGCACACTTGCGCAAGCGTTGCCTGGGCATCAGCGGTATCGGTGCAGGTCATAGATTGGACCACCACCGGCGCGCCGCCACCGATCTGCACACCGCCCACATGCACGGGGCGCGTCAACTCGCGAGGCAAAGGATGGGATAAAGACAATCCAAACACTCCCCTACAGAATAAATCGAAGGATGTCGGAACGAAGCATATAGACAAACAGCAGCGCAAAGAGCGCGATGCCCACATAGCTCACAATCGTCTGGACCTTGAGCGGAGGCTCGCGGCCCGCAATCTTTTGAATGATCTCGATGACCAGCTTGCCGCCATCGAGTGGTGGGATGGGCAGCAGGTTCATAAAGCCAAGCGAGAACGAAATGAGCGCGGCAAACGACAGGAACGTTACGGGGCCGGCAGCAGCAGCCTGTGAGGACATAACGCTAATACCCACGATCGAAGAAGACTGATCGAGAATCTCCATCGTATGCTGCGGCTGGAGTAGGCGCATCACGCCATCCGCCGTCTGTACAACATAGGAGAATGACAGACGCGCCGAGGTGATCGGGTCTAAACGGACCACCTGCGTAGAGGCATACACACCTAGGCGCTCGTCCTCTTTGAGCGCAACCGTGGTCGAATGCTGCTTGCCGTCACGCTCGTACTCGATGGCGATATCGTCCTTACCGGCGGCCTTGCCGATGGCATCGTAGACATCCATCCAAGTAGAACATGAGACACCGTCAACCGAAAGGATCGCATCACCGGCCTCGATACCCGCCTTGGCGGCAATAGATCCCTCGTCAACCTGACCGATCACGTTGGTATCCATCGGCACGGTGACACCCGCAATGGAATAGATGCTCATAAGGAGCAAAAAACCCGTCAAGATATTGACGATAATGCCTGCGAGCAGCATAAAGGCGCGCTTGAGAAAGCCTTGGCCAAGATAGGTGTGCGAGCGTTCTTGCGCAAGGAACTCGGCCTCGCCGCACGGCAGCTCCCACACATCGCCCTCGGCAGTCGCATGTTCGCGATCGAAACGGCGACCATCAAAGGTGGTATAGCCTGCCGTGTCTCGTGGCAACGTCTGATATTTGGTGGGATAGTAGCTCGGCGAGGGCTTCTCCCCTTCCTCATACCAGGGCGCGATGGAGCCCCAGCCCAGCAAAAGGGCGCATGCCTCGAGCACATCCTCCTCGGAAAGTTCGAGCTCGACAGCAAGGTCGGCCACGGTCACGCGACCATGACGATAGATAGCCGCGAGCACGCGATCGGCGCACGAAACATCGGTCGGATCCATACCGCAGATGGCAGCGTAGCCACCCAGCAGCAGCGGGGTCACGCCAAACTTGGTTCCAATGCGACGCGACGTGTAATGGATGTCAAAGCGGCACGGCAGACCCAAAAAGAACTCGGTCACACGGACGCCGCAGGCACGCGCCGCCAAAAAGTGGCCGCCCTCGTGCAAAAACACGAGGACGGAAAGCATCAGCAGGCCCCAAAAGACCGATGAGAGAACGCTCAGAACAGTATCCATAAAACGAAAAAGCAATCCTTATGGGTTAGGAACGGGTTGCGGCGAGCACCTGCGCAGCCTTTTCACGCGCCCACGCATCGGTGTCGCGAAGCTGCTCAAACGAATCGACCACCTGCATATCGTGGGCGTCCATGCAGGATTCCACAATGCGATCGATATCGGTAAAGCTGCAGCCATCGTGCAGGAAGGCATCGACGGCGACCTCGTTGGCGGCATTGAGCACGCACGGCATGGTGCCACCCGTCTTGCCGGCACGCTCGGCCAGTGCCAGACAGCGGAAGGTATCCATGTCGGCAGCATCAAACGTGAGCTGCCCCAGCTCGCGGAAATCGATACGAGGCGCCGGAGTATCCCAACGCTCGGGATACGAGAACGCGAACTGGATGGGAATACGCATGTCGGATGCACCGAGATGCGCCATCACGGAGCCGTCGGCGAACTCGACCATAGAGTGAATCTTGGACTGACGCTGCACGACCACGTTAATGAAATCGAGGTCGCAGTTAAACAGATGCATGGCCTCAATGCGCTCCAGGCCCTTGTTCATGAGGGTGGCGGAGTCAATGGTAATCTTGGCACCCATGGCCCACGTGGGATGCGCGAGGGCATCGGCACGCGTCACGCGATCGAGCTCGTCGCGCGTGCGGCCAAAGAACGGACCGCCCGAGCAGGTGAGCCAAATGCAGTGGGCCTCGCGCGGGTTCTCCCCCAGATAGCACTGGTAGATGGCGGAATGCTCAGAGTCGACCGGAATAAGCTGGCCCGGTTGTGCCAACGGCATAAGCAAGTCGCCACCGACGACGAGGGACTCCTTGTTGGCAAGGGCAAGGCGCTTATTCGAGGTCAAGGCCGCATGGCTCGCCTCGAGACCGGCGGCGCCCACAATAGCGACAAGCACGCAGTCGACATCGTCGCGATG
This sequence comes from uncultured Collinsella sp., assembly GCA_902490365.1. GTDB lineage: Bacteria > Actinomycetota > Coriobacteriia > Coriobacteriales > Coriobacteriaceae > Collinsella. The sequence goes on from CABUDQ010000045.1 coordinate 12,002, forward strand.
CGCGAGCTCGCAAACCGCCTGCGCGCCAACGCCGAGCTTCGTTCCCTCGGGCAACTCCTGCAGCACGGCGTCATCGCCATGATCGACATCGGCTACGGCAACCGCCGGAACCGAGAACTCACGGGCAGCGGCAACGAGCTCAGAGGTACTGGAGTTAACGGACAGCGCCGTCACCTGCAGGCGATCGGCATGCTGGCGGCACACATCGAGCGCCTGGGTGCCGATAGAGCCTGTACAGCCCAGGATGGCAACACGGAGACGTCCATCGGAGCCATACGTCGTCTGGAAGGACATTACAGCACGCCTCCGATCATCAGCAACAGCTGCGCGGTGATGCAGCCGAAGATAAGCGAATCGCTACGATCGAGCATGCCGCCGTGGCCCGGGATAAGGTTGCCGGAATCCTTGACGCCCACACCGCGCTTGATACGCGACTCGATAAGGTCGCCGATAACGCCCAGAATGGACACCACCACGCCGCACAGCAGCGCATAGGGCAGGCTGAGCTTGTAGAAGTGCGTCGCCCACAGGATGAGCCAAATCAAAACCGAGCCCAAGAGGCCGCCGACAAACCCCTCCCAGCTCTTTTTGGGAGAAATCTTGGGAACCATCTTGTGCTTGCCGATACGGCTGCCCACGATGTAGGCAAACGAATCGGAGACCCAAAGGGACGCGCAAACGCCCACTGAAAGCAGGGCGCCGGCAAAACCGGGCACGGCATCGCGCAGCAGCACGATAGCCGACAGCATAAAGCCAGTGTAGATGGGACCCATGAGCGTCACGGCCACATCAGAGATGCGGGTACGCGGCGACCAGACATACCAAATGCCCACAGCGAGCATCAGGGCAAAAAGCAGGGCATTCAGCAACATCGAATCGCCCAACGCCGACAGCGGAAAGAGTACGGCGGCAGCGATACCCATGCGCTCGTTAGCCATCTTGCCATCGAGCCTTGTCATACGGAAAAACTCATAGCAGCACAGACCGCTCATGACAGAAACAAAGATGGCCGTGGGCACGATACCCAAAACCAAGCACAGGATAAAGACAACGGCGTAGACGATACCGGCGGCGGCACGGGTAATAAAGCCCGCCAGCCACGAACCGGTACCGTTCTTCGCTGCAGGCGCTCCCGCAGCGGCAGCTTTGCGCGCAGGCGTCTTGGGAGCAGATGCCTTGGGACGATCGGACACGATTAAGCCTCCTCGGTCTTGCTCAGTCCACCAAACCTACGGTCACGGCCCTGATAGGCCAAAATGGCGTCGACAAGGCCCCAACGATCAAAGTCGGGCCAATAGGTATCGGTGACGTAGAACTCGGAATAAGCCACCTGCCACAGCAGATAGTTCGAAAGGCGCAGCTCACCAGAGGTGCGAATCACAAGCTCAGGATCGGGAAGACCGGCGGTATAGAGGTGGGAAGCCACCATGTCGTCATCAATTGCGGCAGGATCGATCTTACCGGCGGCAGCGTCGAGTGCAATCTGACGGACAGCGCGGGTAATCTCGGCACGCGCGCCGTAGTTGACGGCAAGCGCCAGCGTCATACCGGTATGATCGGCGCACTCGGCAAGACCGCGTTCAAAAACGTCGCGGGTCTTCTTGGGCAGCGCGGAAATGTCACCCAAAAAGACAACACGCACGTTTTCGCGCTTCAGAAGCGGCAGCTCGTCGATAAACGTCTTGGCAAACAGATGCATCAAAACGTTGACCTCATGCTGCGGACGGTTCCAGTTTTCGGTAGAAAACGCATAGGCAGAAAGCACGTCGACGCCTAGGCGCACGCAGGCGGTAATGATCTCGCGCAGCGAGACGATACCTGCCTTATGACCCTCGGTGCGCGCAAGACCGCGCGACGTAGCCCAACGACCGTTGCCGTCCATGATGCACGAGATATGGTGCGGAATCTTATTGAGGTCAAGGTCGGAAAAACCGACGCCCGCAGGGGCGTCGGCAAAGTACTCGACCAGTTTATGCTCGTCGTATTGCACCTTAGATCTCCATGACCTCGGCTTCTTTTTCCTTCAGAAGCTCCTCCACCTTGGCGACATACTCATCGGTGTGCTTCTGGACCTTGGCCTGCTCGCGACGAACATCGTCCTCGGTGAGCTCCTCATCGCGCTCGAGCTTATTGTTGAAGTCGCGACGGATGTTACGGATAGACACCTTGGCCTGCTCGGCGTACTCGCGGCACTCCTTGACGAGCTCGCGACGGCGCTCCTCAGTGGGGGCCGGGAACGGCAGACGAACGACGGTGCCATCGGAGTTGGGGGTAATGCCCAGATCGGAAGCGCCGATGGCCTTGACGATAGCGTTGATGAGCGCCTTGTCCCACGGCTCGATGAGCAGCATGTGAGCCTCGGGGGTCTTGACGGCGGCAACCTGCGTGACCGGCGTGGGGACACCGTAATAATCAACGGTGATGTCGGACAGAATGTTGGCGTTGGCGCGGCCGGTACGAACCTTGGAGAAGTTGTGCTTGAGGGACTCGAGCGACTTGTCCATATGGGCGGTGATGTTCTCTGCCATGCTTAATCCTCCTGATAGACGAGCGTGCCGACGGGCTCACCCGAAAGCGCGCGCTTGACGGTGTCCTCGCCATCGATGTTGAGGACCAAAATCGGCATACGGTTATCCTGACACAGTGCCGTAGCCGTGGAATCCATAACCTGCAGACCGCGGACGAGAACCTCGTGATAGGTAATCTTGTCAAAACGGACGGCATCGGCGCACTTGACGGGATCCTTGTCGTAGATGCCGTCAACCTTGGTGGCTTTAATCAGAATCTCGGCGCCAATCTCGCACGCACGAAGAGCCGCGGCGGTGTCGGTCGTAAAGTACGGATTGCCCGAACCGGCAGCGAAGATGACGACGTTGCCCTTGGACAGATGGTTGATAGCGCGGCGACGAATATAGGGCTCGCAGATCTCGTTCATCTGGATAGCGCTCATCACGCGGCAGGGAACATCGTTATGCTCGAAGGCATCCTGCAGGGCAAGCGCGTTCATAACGGTTGCCAGCATGCCCATGTAGTCGGCCTGAGCACGCTCCATGCCACCGGCAGCGCCGGCCATGCCGCGGAAAATATTGCCGCCGCCGACAACGACGCCGACCTCATGGCCAACGGCGAGCAGCTCCTTGACCTGTTTGGCAAGATGGTCGGTAACCTTGGGGTCGATGCCATAGTGGCCGTCGCCCATCAGTGCTTCGCCAGAAAGCTTCAGAAGCACGCGTTTATATCGGATGTCGGACAAAGCGATCCTCCTTTAGATTGAACTCTCAACATTCTATCAAAGGCTCTAAGAAGAGCCATGAAAAAGCAGGCTGTGAGTAAAACCCACAGCCTGCTCATTACCAGCTACAAGAGCTTATTTACTCGCCACGGACCAGACGGTCAAAGGCAACGACGGTAATGGTGTCGCCGAGCTCCTTGGAGACCTGCTCAGCGTACTTCTTGATGGTGAGGGAGCTGTCCTTGATGAACTCCTGCTCGGTGAGCACGGACTGCTTGTAGAACTTCTCCAGACGGCCGACAGCCATCTTCTCCTGGATAGCCTCGGGCTTGCCGGACTCGGCAGCCTGAGCCATGTAGATCTGCTTCTCGTGCTCGACGGTCTCGGCCGGAACCTGATCGCGGGTGGCGCAGATCGGGGCGACGGCGGCAACCTGAAGGGCAACGTCGTGAGCGAAGGTCTTGAAGGACTCAGCCTGAGCGGTCTCGGCCTTCTCGAAGGCGAACTCGACGAGGACGCCGATCTTACCACCCATGTGGATGTAAGAAGCGAGCGCGCCGTTCTCGGCCTTGCGGGCGGCGAAACGGGAAATCTTCATGTTCTCGCCCATGATGTGAATCATCTCGGTGAGCTCGGAGGAAACGGTCTCCTCGCCCATCGGCTTCTCGAGCAGGGCGTCGACGTCAGCAGGCTCGGTGGTAGCGACAACCTCGGCGACCTTGGAAGCAAAGCCGGTGAACTTGGCGTTGGAGCCAACGAAGTCGGTCTCGCAGGAAAGCTCGAGCAGAGCGCCGGTCTTGCCATCCTCGGAGACGAACGCGGCGACAGCGCCCTCGTTGGTCTCACGGCCAGCCTTCTTGGCAGCCTTGGCAAGGCCGTTCTTACGCAGAACGTCGACAGCAGCGTCCATGTCGCCGTCTGCCTCGACGAGAGCCTTCTTGCACTCCATCATCGGGGAGTCGGT
>CABUDQ010000046.1 GCA_902490365.1 uncultured Collinsella sp.
TACCGCTACGCTGTGCTGCGAATGTCCGCCCGCGATGAGAGGAAGCACCATGTTGCTCGAGGGCAAAAAAGCAATCATCACCGGAGGCACACGCGGTATCGGCTATGCCATCGCCTGCCGTTTTATCGAGGAAGGCGCTGCCGTCACCGTCTTTGGCTCGCGCCAGGAGACTGCCGACGCGGCCGTTGAGAAGCTGGCAGCCGCCTATCCCGACGCCAAGGTCTGGGGCCGCTCCTGCGACCTCACCTCGCTCGAGGCCGTGACCGGGGCCTTTACCCGGGCTGCAGCCGACATGGGCGGCTTGGACACGGTCGTCAACAATGCCGGCATCTCCCAGCGCTCACCCCTTTTGGACTACACGGCCGAGGAGTTCGCCAAGGTCATGGACCTCAACGTCGTCGCCGTCTTTAATGGCCACCAGGCTGCCGCCAAGATCATGACCGAAGCCGGCCACGGCGGCACCATCACCACCACGAGCTCGATGGTCGCTAAGTACGGTCAGCCCTCCGGCGTTGGCTATCCCACGTCCAAGTTCGCCGTCAACGGCATGGTCCAGTCGCTCTCGCGCGAGCTCGCTCCCATAGGCATTCGCGTCAATGCCGTAGCACCTGGTGTAACTAAAACCGACATGGTCGCCAACCTGCCCGAAGAGATCATCAAGCCCATCATCGCCACCATTCCGCTGGGTCGCATGGGCGAGCCCGAGGATGTCGCCAACGCCTTTGTTTTCCTGGCGAGCGATATGTCCTCCTACGTCACGGGCGCCGTGCTCCCCGTCGACGGAGCTGCCCGCTCTTAAGGGACCACAAGCCTCAACTCCCAGCCTCAACATAGTCCAACAAAGAAGGCGCGCCGCCCGCATCAATTGCAGGCAGCGCGCCTTCTTCTGTTATGAAAGGGAAACTATGTCCCAGTATTTCGGATCAGAACGGGGCCCGGTCCCCCAGGACCTCCTTGCGGAAACTGCGTCCCGTTTCGGGTCTTTAAAGTGGGACGCGTCTTCCCCTAGGGAAGCGTCTCGTTATTTGCCGTCGTCGTCTTGGGCTTCATCGCGCGCGTAGAGCTCCAGCATGCGGCGGCGGTATTCGCGCACGGCGAGCTTGGCGCGCTCCAGGCGGCGGCGCTCGCGCGGGGTAAGCTCGGACGGGTCGATCTCGTCTCCATAGGTCTTATCGGCAAGAAGATGCGCCGCGTCCACGATGCGGGCATCGATGTGGCCGCTCGCCGCCTCGGCGGAAAGACGCTCGGCAATCGTATCGAGCGTAGGCAGGCCCTCGAATACGCGACCATGGCCATGCGAGGTCAGCAGCTCGTGCTCTCGTGCGAGCAGACTCGCCAAATCGTGATGGGCACGCAGGATATCGAGTGCCTCGGCAGGATGCTCGGCAACCTCTGCCACGGCGGCGACCGGCGCGGCATCGACCACGCGGTAGAAGAGCTGCGCGAGCAGCGGCATCAAGAACACCGTGATGGCACCGGCGGCAACCATGACCGACGCAACATCTTGCGACAGCGCGCCCGCGTTGACGGCCACGCTCGTCACGGCAACGATGATCGGCAGCGCCGTGGTGCAGTACAGGGCCACGGTAATGCGACCATACGCCGACACATCGCGCGTCACAGGACAAATGCTCATAGAAATAAGAATGGGTACGGCACGAATAATCAACAACGCCACGATAAAGCCCACGAGCAGCCCGGGGCGCGACACCACGGCCGTCAGATCGATCTTTGCGCCCGACACGGTAAAGAACACCGGGATCAAAAAGCCGTAGGCCAGGCCGTCGAGCTTGGTCTCGAGCGTATGGTTGCCCTCGGGGATGATATAGCGCAGGACGAAGCCGGCGGCAAAAGCGCCCAACACGATATCGAGGCTAAAGATGGCGGAAAACGCCACGAGCGTGACCAAAATAAGCACCGTCAGGCGCACGAAGGTCTGCGACGTGGTATCGGCGCGCTCCTCGACAAACGCAAAGAAGCGGCTGCCGACGCGTTTGGAGCGGCTGGGGACCACGGCAAGCAGCACGCACACCACGGCAAACAGGCCCAAGATCAGCAGCGTCTCGATACCCGTACGGGCAGACAGCAGTACCGACATGGCGAGCACGGGGCCGAGCTCGCCCCACGTACCATAGGCGAGAATCGAATCACCGACGCGCGTTCCGGCAAGCAACCGCTCGCGCAAGATGGGCATGAGCGCTCCAAGCGCCGTCGAGGTCAAGGCGAGCGTCACGGCGATACCGTCGAAATGGCTGACCGAGAACCACGGGGTAAAGCGCACGGCAAGCCAGGCGATACAAAATGTAACAACCCACGTGGCCATACCGTAGCGCCCCTCGACGCCCGTGATGTTCTTGGGATCGATCTCAAAGCCTGCAAGCAGGAACAAAAATGCCAGACCAAGCTCTGACACGAGCGAGACCTCGGCATCTACATGGATAACGCCGAGCATATGAGGTCCCAGCACCGCGCCGAACACGAGCAAAAAGACCGTTTCGGGAACGGGCTTTCCAGGAATCGCCGAGGCGATGAAAGGACTCGCAAAGGCCACGAGTGCAATGATGGCGAGTGAAACGAATGCCATGTGATGCCTTTCTCTTGTTTGCGCTTCACTGTAGCACCCTCGCCGTCCTCAACGCGCCGCGAGCTGTCGTATCATAGTGAGGTTTACAAACATGTGGCTCAAGGCGACCGCGAGGCTTGCCCCGCAAACCGACCGCTGCCGCATACCGTACCGTACGCCCAACCGATCAGGAAGGCAGGAACCAATGGTCTCTCGTATCTACGTGGAGAAGAAACCCGGGTTCGACGTCGAGGCTCAGCAGCTCAAGGGCGAGCTGACCGAGATTCTCGGCATCAAGGGCATCGAGGCCCTGAGGATCATCAACCGCTACGACGTCGAGGGCATCGATGAGGAGCTGTTCCGCTCCTGCGTGCCGACCGTCTTTAGCGAGCCCCAGGTCGATGTGACCTACGACGAGCTCCCCGCAAGCGATGGCGCCGTCTTTGCCGTCGAATTCCTGCCTGGCCAGTTTGACCAGCGCGCCGACTCCGCCAGCGAGTGCGTGCAGCTCATCAGCCAGGGCGAGCGCCCCGCCGTACGCTCCGCCAAGGTCTATATGATCTCTGGCGCCCTGGACGAGGCCGCCATCGAGGCCATCAAGCACTACGTGGTGAACCCCGTCGAGGCCCGCATCGCCTCGCTCGACCTACCCGAGACGCTGCACATGGAGACCCCCGAGCCTGCGCCTGTCGAGGTGCTTGACGGCTTCCGCGAGCTCGACGAGGCCGGCCTTGCCGCCTTTATCTCCGATCGCGGCCTTGCCATGGACGAGGCGGACATCGCCTTCTGCCAGCAGTACTTCCGCGATGAAGATCGCGACCCCACCATCACCGAGATCCGCGTAATCGACACCTATTGGTCCGACCACTGCCGCCACACCACCTTCGGCACCGTCCTGGATGACGTGACAATCGACGACGCCGTGGTGCAGCAGGCCTTCGACCGCTACATGGAGATGCGCCACGAGCTCGGTCGCGACGCCAAGCCCGTCTGCCTCATGGACATGGGCACCATCGGCGCCAAGTACCTTAAGAAGACCGGCGTCATGACCGATGTCGACGAATCCGAGGAGATCAACGCCTGCACCGTCAAGGTGAAGGTCGATGTCGATGGCGAGGACCAGGACTGGCTGTTCCTCTTTAAGAACGAGACCCACAACCACCCGACCGAGATCGAGCCCTTCGGCGGTGCCGCCACCTGCGTGGGCGGCGCCATCCGCGACCCGCTCTCGGGCCGCAGCTACGTGTACCAGGCCATGCGCGTCACCGGCGCCGGCGACCCCACCGTCCCGGTTTCCGAGACGCTCGAGGGTAAGCTGCCGCAGCGCAAGCTCGTGACCACTGCCGCCGCCGGCTACTCCAGCTACGGCAACCAGATCGGCCTTGCCACCGGTCAGGTCAACGAGCTCTATCACCCCGGCTATGTGGCCAAGCGCATGGAGGTCGGCGCCGTCGTGGGCGCTACGCCGGCAAACCATGTGCGCCGCGAGTGCCCCGCCCCCACCGACAAGATCATCCTGCTGGGCGGCCGCACCGGCCGTGACGGCATCGGCGGTGCCACCGGCTCCTCCAAGACCCAGAACACCGAGTCCATCGAGACCTCGGGTGCCGAGGTCCAGAAGGGTAACGCCCCGGTTGAGCGCAAGTTGCAGCGTCTGTTCCGCCGCGGCGACGCCTGCCGTCTGATCAAGCGCTGCAATGACTTTGGCGCCGGCGGCGTCTCGGTCGCTGTGGGCGAGCTTGCCGACGGCCTGTACGTGGACCTGGACACCGTGACCAAGAAGTACGACGGCTTGGACGGCACCGAGCTCGCCATTTCCGAGTCCCAGGAGCGCATGGCCTGCGCCGTTGCCGACGGAGACGTCGAGGAGTTCATGGGCTACGCCGCCGAGGAGAACCTCGAGGCAACCGTTATCGCCGAGGTTACCGCCGAGCCGCGCATGCGCATGGCCTGGAACGGCGTCGCCATCGTCGACCTATCCCGCGAGTTTCTCAACTCTAACGGCGCGCCCAAGCACCAGGTCGCCCACGTGTGCGCCCGCAGCGTGTGGCAGCCCAGCTGGGCCGGCACCACGCTTGCCGAGCGCATGACCTCGCTTGTCACCGACCTCAACGTCGCCTCCAACAAGGGCCTTTCCGAGCGCTTCGACTCCACCATCGGCGCCGCAACCGTGCTTATGCCTTTCGGCGGCAAGACGCAGCTCACCCCGAGCTCGGCCATGGTCGCCAAGTTCCCCGTGGACGGCGAGACCACCACGGCAAGCGCCATGGCATGGGGCTTCAACCCCTACCTGATGGAGGCCGACCAGTTTGCTGGCGCCTACCTGTCCGTGGTCGAGTCCATCGCCAAGCTCGTGGCCGCCGGCTTTGAGCACAAGCGCGCCTACCTCTCCTTCCAGGAGTACTTCGAGCGCCTGCGTACCGAGGCCGAGCGCTGGGGCAAGCCCATGGCAGCCGTCCTGGGCGCCCTTATGGCCCAGGTCGATCTGGGTGCCGGTGCCATCGGCGGCAAGGACTCTATGAGCGGCTCGTTTGAGGACGAGGCCGGTGAGCTCAACGTTCCGCCGACTCTGATCAGCTTCGCTGTGGCCGTGGGCCGCGCGGCGCGCGCCGTCTCCCCTGAGTTCAAGGGCCTGACGCACCGCGTCGTCCGCATCGCCCCCGCCACCTATGGTGAGGACTACCGCCCCGACGCTCAGCAGCTGCTCGCCGCGTTTGACGCCGTCGAGGCGCTCACCGCTACCGGCGACGCCCTGGCCGTCTCCACGCCCGGCTACGGCTGCGGCGCCGAGAGCCTCTTTAAGATGTGCGTCGGCAACCAGATTGGCATCGAGCTTGCCGAGGACGTGGACGTGGAGAGCCTCTTCACCCCGCTCTACGGCAGCTTTATCGTCGAGCTCGCCGAGGACGCCGAGCTGCACGAGGTCGCCGACGGCGTTGTCGTCGAGCCCCTGGGCACCACCGTCGAGGGCTATGTCATCGACACCGGCTCCGAGGTCGTCGAGCTCGCTGGGCTCCAGGAGGCCTGGGAGAGCGGCATCGAGGGCGTCTTTGCCTACCGCAGCGCCGGCGAGACCGCCGAGGTCGAGACCATCGACTTCCGCGCCAAGGACATCCACGTGTACGGCGGCGCCAAGATCGCCCGCCCGCGCGTAATCATCCCCGTGTTCCCCGGCAACAACTGCGAGTACGATAGCGCCCGTGCCTTCCGCGCAGCCGGTGCCGAGACCGACACCTTCGTGATCAACAACCTCACGCCCGAGGCCGTCGCCGAGAGCACCCACGAGCTTGCCCGCCGCATCCGTGCAAGCCAGATTGTCATGATCCCCGGCGGCTTCTCGGGCGGTGACGAGCCCGACGGCTCCGCCAAGTTCATCACGGCGTTCTTCCGCGCTCCTGAGGTCACCGAGGCAGTCCGCGACCTGCTCAAGGCCCGTGACGGCCTGATGCTGGGCATCTGCAACGGCTTCCAGGCCCTGATCAAGCTCGGCCTGGTGCCCTACGGTGACATCGTCGACGCCACGCCGGATGCACCCACGCTGACGTTCAACACCATCGGTCGCCATCAGAGCCGCCTGGTGCGCACCCGCATCTCGTCCAACCTGTCCCCGTGGCTGTCGCAGTGCAGCCTCGACGACCCCTACACCGTCGCCATCAGCCACGGCGAGGGCCGCTTTGTCGCCAACGACGAGGTGCTCGCCCAGCTGATCGCCAACGGCCAGGTCGCCACGCAGTACGTGGGCGAAGACGGCAAGCCGAGCATGGACCTTTCCGTCAACCCCAACGGCTCCGCACTTGCCATCGAGGGCATCACGAGCCCCGACGGCCGCGTCCTGGGCAAGATGGGCCATGCCGAGCGCCGCGGCGACAACCTGTACCGCAACGTGCCTGAGCATGTCCCCGGCGATAAGTTCATGCCGATCTTTGAGAGCGGCGTGGCCTACTTCGCTTAATGCGTCCCATCGGGTACAATCCCCTCGGGTAACAACACCCGCCACCGGCACGCCCGGTGGCGGGTTCTTTTTTGCTTCGCGCATACAGGAAGGACATCATGGAAAGCCGCAAGCCGTATCTTGCCACCCTGCCCGGACTCATCCTGGGCTGCCTCGTCTGCTGCGCGCTCTGGGGGTCGGCTTTTCCCTGCATCAAGATCGGCTACGGCCTCTTTGGCATTTCCGCGCACGACAGCGCCTCGCAGCTGCTCTTCGCGGGTCTGCGCTTCACCCTTGCCGGCATGCTGGTCATTGTCGGCATGAGCGTGGCCCAGCGCCGTCCGCTCGTTCCGCAAGCGCGCGATATCAAGTCCATCCTCACGTTGTCGCTCTTCCAGACTATCGGGCAGTACTTCTTTTTCTACCTGGGACTCTCGCGCGCCAGCGCCATGTCGAGCTCCATCATCGAGGCCAGCGCCAACTTCTTGGCCATCCTCTTTGCCGCCCTGGCGTTTCACACCGAAAAGCTCGATGCGGCAAGGTGCTCGGCTGCGTACTGGGCTTTGCCGGCGTCGCGCTCGTCAACCTTTCGGGCGCGGACGGTACCTTTGGCTTTACGCTCGACGGCGAGGGCTTTATCCTGGCCTCCACCGTCGCGGGTGCCCTTTCGACCTGCCTGATCGGCATCTTCTCGCGCGAGCACGACGGCGTCTTGCTTGCCGGGTGGCAGTTCTTGGTCGGCGGCCTGGTCCTCACCGCCATCGGCTTTTTGATGGGCGGCACGCTCTCCCCCACAGCGATTGCCCCCGCCATCGCGCTCATCATCTACATGGCGCTTATCTCCGCGGTCGCGTACTCGCTGTGGTCGCGCCTGCTTGCCGTCAACCCCGTAAGCCGCGTTTCGGTCTTTGGCTTTATGAACCCAGTCTTTGGCGTGCTGCTGAGCGCGCTGCTGCTCGGCGAGGGCGCTGGCACGAGCCCCGTTACCGTCATCGTTGCCCTGCTGTTGGTCTGCGGCGGCATCATCATCGTCAACAAACCCAAAAAGGCCTAGCGAGCTCACTTTTTTGAGAGGTTGTTCGCACACTTTAGCTTATTGGAGTACATCGGTGAGCTGAGGGCCGCCACGCACGCAAGCGTGCGCCCCTTTTTCTAGCGTATCTGAACGCCGGCTTTCTTTTTCTCGGCCTTGACGCGGTAGAGCTCCGCATCGGCAGCGCGAAGTAAGTCTTGCCAGGTATCGACGCCATCACCAACCCGTGCGTAGCCGATGGACATCCGCAACAGATACGGAACCTCGGCGCGCGCGAGCTCATCGTTGATTGCCGCACACAGGCTTATGATGTCCTGCTCCGCCGTCGCCTTTTGGAGCACCACGAACTCATCGCCGCCATAACGTGCGATAAAGCCGCCAGACGCCGAGCAGACTTCTTTGAGCGCAGCGGATATGACCTGAAGAGCGTGGTCGCCCTCCACATGCCCATAGCGATCGTTAATCTGCTTAAAGCCGTCGGCGTCCATCATAAGCAGATATACATCTTCGGCCTGATCCACATTTGAGAAGAGCGACAGCATATAGGTCTCAAAACGGTTGCGATTGTTAAGTCCAGTCAACGGGTCGGTCGAGATGAGCTGCTCCTGGTAGATGATGTAAAGCAGCAACATGCTAATCATTATGCCGACACAAAGGCCGGGCACCGAGTATACGACCTGAAAGGTACCGCCCACCAGGGCCGGAATGGCGAAAAATGCCAAGGTTCGATAGATGGCCTTCGTCTGCAGGCTCTCGACCCTGCGAGATTGCACAAACGCATGCAGGGACGTATGTATAACGTAACAGTAGCTGACGATGGGCTGGATCATATAGGCAAAGCCGCGACGATACACGCCCTGCGAATCGATATAGAACAGGGCGTGCGTCCAGTAACTGGTAAACGCCAGCACGACCACCAGAGCCGTAGGCAACGCTACAAGCACCACCCTATAGCGCGAGGTCAAAAGGCGAGAACCCTGCACCGTCTCGGAATAGATAAACCAAATGAGACACGCGATAGCAAAGAGCGAAAACGAAACCGCGTTGGAAATCCAGTTGGCAGCAATGCCCAACGTGCCGTCCACACCGTCCGAAAGCGTCCAGATCATATCGAATAATATGTACGCGGCAGAGGTGTAGCCAAGCATGCTAAACAATAGCTGCTGGGTGCTCGAGAACAAGGAGCGACGACTTCGCACGGCAAGCCCGATAAGAACAATCATGCATAGCACGAATATCTCAATCTTGAGTGCCTTAACCACTAGCGCCATCCCTTCAATACCCAAGTGGTCAGAATCGCCCAATTCGAATCAGGGCAATAAACACCCCTTTACTCCGCAGGGGTAAAGGGGATAATAGCAGAGCGCCCGAACATCACTGCAAAACAGTTTCTGTTCGGGCGCCCATACGGCGCGAATTGCACACGCCGGCATCATTGATGGGTATCGATTGCTACTCGCCATCGATGTCAGTCGCGACGGCCTCCTCGATGGCCTCGACACCGACAGGCGACAGATCCTCCTTGCCTTGGCAGAACTTCTTGTCGACCCAGCCAGTCAGAATCGGAGCCATGATCGCCGTGATGATAACGGCGGTGGCGATCTGAGCGTACGCGGTGGGCGCAAGCTCGGCGTAACGCGGTGCGACCTCGGCGAGGGCAACCGGTGTGGTCATAGCCGTGCCGGCAATGGTGGAGCAAGCCACAGCGGCCTTGCCATTGCCGCCGCACAGACGCTCGAACGCAAAGGTGATGGGACCGACGACAAACAGCGTGACAAGGCCCAGCAAGATGCCGGAAATACCGCCGGTGATAAAGCTCGACAGGCTCATGGACGCACCGAGCTGAAATCCGATGACGGCAATCGCGGGATTGGCACCGGGAACCAGCAGGTTCTTGATAAACGGGAACAGGTTGCCCAGAACCATGCCAATAACGAGTGGCAAGATGGAGCCGATAATGGTGCCAATGGGAATGTTGGCGAGGCCGGAAACACCGAGGATGATCATCGTGACGGCGGGGCCAGCCGTAAAGAACAGGATACCGACGGCGCCCTGCTCGGACTCATCGCCGAACTCGCCCATGATGCCCGTATAGAGCGCCATGTTGCAAAACGTGATGCCGCCGATGATAGACACGGAGCTCAGACCCAGGAAGTTGTCGTTAAAGAAATATGCCACGCCCAGGCCGAGAGCCGCTGCGACGACCAGCTTGGGGATCAGCACGACGATACCGGTCTTGATGGCACCCGGCGTGGACTTAAAGCTGATGCCGGCGCCCACAAACAGCAGGATCGCGGCGACGATGGTATTGGAGCCACCGCGGCAGGCAGCCGTAAAGAAGCCGCCGATCTCAAAAACCTGCGGGCAGAAGGTGTTGAGCAAAAGACCGACGATCATCGGATAGATCATGATGTCGCCCGGGATGCGCGGGACCTTGAATTTCTTTTGCTCGTTGGCGGTCGCTTCCTGTGCCATGAAACCCCCATTTCCGCTGACGGGGTACAAAAGCCCACGTCACGCTTTGCTACAGTAAAGTTTGACCATGGTACCAGAAGAAATAGACCAGCTCGGTGAAAAATTGGATTCGTTGGCCGGGATGCTAAACGTGTCCCGCTCTTATACGAGGCTCAAAACGATATAGAACACGATGCCCGAAACACAGCACCACAACATCGACTTTGTCCTGATTGCCACCACCACGACGCCGGCAGCCGCAATCCAGGGAACCAAGGCAGGCCAGAGTCCCGCGTCGGACGCCCCGGGGCTCACCAAGTCGTTGGCGACCAGCGCGGCAAAGGCAGCGGGCGGGATATAACCCAGGGCCTCGGTAATGCGGGGCGACAGCGTTCTCCCGCGCAAGGCAAACGCCGGCGCGATGCGAAAGAACGCGATAGCAGCCCACGACGACAGCCACAGAACCAAGAACTCGTTAACGGGCATCGCGGGCACCTCTTCCGTCTAATACAGCATCGCACGCCAGCGCAATGGCAATGCCGACCACGACGCTTGCCGGCACGGCAATATTCGTGAGGCCCAAGAACTTGCATACGGCGACGGACACCGCGCCCGAAACCGCCGCGACAACGTTGCCGCGCGACAGCCGCTGCGAAAAGAGTAGACAGATAAAGAGCGACGTGCAGACAAAACTCGCAATAGCGGTGGGAACATCGACAACGGCACCGACGATGGCACCCATCGTGCACGAAGCGCCCCATGTCGCGATGAGGATCACGTTGAGCACGAAGGATTCGCGCGGGCCCCAATCCTCCCCCTCAACCAGCTTGGCAAGCGAGATGCCGTATGCCTCCTCGGTAAGCGTCGCGGCAACAGCCAGCGTCTGACGCTTCGAGGCACCCGTCAGATGCGGAGCGATCGATGCCGAGTAAAGCGCAAAGCGCGAGGAGATTGCGGCGACGCTCGCGACGATCGACGCCGCAGGCACACCTGCCAGCCACAGATTGCAGATCATAAACTGCCCGCTGCCCGTCACGAACGTGCTGCTCAGAGCAAAGACCATCCAGGGTTCCATTCCCGTCTGCCCCATGATCATTCCGCACGGCGCGCCTATTGCAACATAGGTAAGCATCACTGGCCAGACGGTTCTAACGATTTTGAGCACCATACGCTTCTCATCCTGACAAGGTCTCCGAGCCGCATGTAGCGACACGGCAGAATCATCATCCGACAGCAACCGAGTTCACCTACAATTGCCACCGGATCGAAAGACACAACTTTTTAGGAAGTCATTATGACAGCTATCGATCGAGACCGGGCGCGCGCGGCCTTCAAAAGCTACACCGATGCCTACGACGCCACTAACCCACGCATCGCGCTCAAAATCGAGCATACGTACCACGTGGCCGAGGCATGCGATGCCGTAGCGCGCGAGCAGGGCTGGTCGTCAGAAGATATTGACCTAGCATGGCTTTGCGGCCTGCTGCACGATATGGGCCGCTTTGGGCAGCTGCGACACTGGGACACCTTTAAGGACGCCGAGAGCATGAGCCATGCGGCGCTGGGCATCGAGGTCCTCTTTGGCGAGAATCCCGCCGATGCACCCGCCGTAACGAGCATCCGCGACTTTATCGATGACCCGGCAGAAGATGAGCTCATCCGAGCGAGCATTGCCTATCACAGCGATTTCCGTCTACCCGCGCAGCTCGACGAGCGCACGCGGAGCTTCTGCGATATCGTGCGCGATGGTGACAAGATCGACATTATGCGCACCATCGCCGACAGCACCGTCGACACCATCCTCAAGGTGGACGAGAAGACGTTTCTCGGCAGCCGTTTCTCGTCGCCGACACTTGCCGCCTTTGACGAGCACCGCTGCGTCGCACGCGATGAACGCAACGAGCCCGCAGACTACCTGGTGGGACTCATCTGCTTTATGTTTGAGCTCGTCTATCCAGCGAGCCGCGCGCTGGCGCGCGAGCAGGGCGATATCTACCGCCTGCTCGACGCGCCCTTTGGCATTACGCGCCCCTTTACCGACCCCGCCACGCAGGCAGCCTGGAGCCGCCTAAAGGACGAGATGCGCGACTGGCTGGCGCGCGCCTAGCGCTCAAGCTGGGCCAGCAGCTCCTCGACGACCTCGACGGCGTCCCCAACAACCTTGTACTGGGCAGCACCGAAAATGGGGGCATCCGGGTCCTCGTTAATGGCGATAATGCACTCCGCCCCACCGATGCCGGCAAGATGCTGGATGGCGCCCGAAACACCGATACTCACGAGAAGCTTGGGCGAAACCGATACGCCGGTCTGGCCAATCTGATGGCGATACTCCAACCAGCCGGCCTCCACGACAGGTCGCGTGCAACCAAGCTCGGCTCCCAGAGCCTCGGCGAGCCTTCGCATCAGGGGCAGATTCTTCTTGGAGCCAATGCCGCGGCCCACCACGACCAGGCGCTCGGCATCGGCGATCGAGGCCTGCTGCCTCCACTCCTCGGCGGGAATCGAGATCTCGACACGAGCCTTAGCATCATCCGCAAGCGATATCTGGGTGATCGTGCCGGAGCGGCCGTAGTCAAAGTCGGGTGCCTTAAAGATGCCGGGACGAACCGTTGCCATCTGGGGACGATGATTGGGGCAGACGATGGTGGCCATCAGGTTGCCGCCAAACGCCGGACGCGTCTGTTGCAGCAGTCCCGTCTCCGTATCCATCGAAAGTACGGTGCAGTCAGCCGTAAGGCCCGTCTGCAAGCGCACGGCAACGCCGGGTGCCAGTTCGCGGCCAAAAGCGGTCGCACCGTATAGGATGGCCTCGGGTTTGCGTTCGGCTACCAAATCGCAGATCAAGTGGGCGTAGACCTCCGCATCGTTTTGGCGCAGGCGCTCGTCGCGACAGGCCAGGACTTCGTCGGCGCCCGCGCAAACCAGATGCTCCAGGTCACCGAGAGAACCCTCGGGGCCCATACCGACCAGTGCCACCAGACGGCAGCCGCGAGCATCGGCAAGCTCGCGCCCCTTGCCCATGAGCTCGTAGGCCACGGGAGCCACGGCGTCGCGCTCGTCAGTCTGCACGAAGACCCAAATGTCTCGATATGCATCAAGGTCCACCGCACCAGCGGCCTCGTCACGCTCGATCGAGATAGCGTTGACAGGGCAGGCGTCGACGCACCCACCGCATAGGATGCAGCCGTCGGTTACGTGGGCGCATCGGTTGGGTCGCTCGCCTTCCACTACGATGCCGCCCGAGGCACAGGCGCGAACGCAGCGACCGCAGCCGATACAGGCTTCGCTATCGATAATCAGTCCGCTCATCTATGCCATCCCCTCGATAATCTTGGCAAGTTCTACCGCCTGCTCGGACGCCGTCCCCTCAACGGCCTTGCACGTTTGGTCACGGTCGGGCACAAACGAGCGCACGACCTGTGTCGGCGACCCGACAAGACCGCAACGCGCGGGGTCGGCGTTCACGTCGGCGGCACTGACCACGCGCACGTCCGCCTCCTCTGCCGCGCGAATACCGGCAATACTCGGCATACGCAACTGGCCAATCTCCTTGGCAGTCGTCATCGCGCACGGCATCTCAAGATACACCGTCTCCTCGCCGGCATCGCATCCGTGAACGAGCGCCAGCGAGCCACAGGTCGTAAAGCCCGCGCTCTGCACGCAACTCACGTCGGTCACGCAGGGAATCTCAAAGGCTCCGGCAAGCTCGGGACCAATCTGGGCCGTATCGCCATCCACCGCCATCTTGCCGCAAATGAGCAGGTCGAAGTCCTCGTCGAGCGCCTCGATGCCGCACTTGAGGGCATAGGTGGTTGCCAGTGTATCGGCACCTGCAAAGGCGCGATCGGTCAGCAGCAGCGCGTCGTCGGCACCTCGAGCGATGCAGTCGCGCAGCAGCGACTCGGTCGCGGGGATGCCCATCGACACCGCCGTTACGCGCACGTCCATGCCAAAGCCGATAAAGTCGTCTTTCAGCGCCAGCGCGCATTCCAAAGCGCCCGCATCAAAGGGATTAATGACCGCCTGCTTGCCATCGCGCACGATGGTATTGGTCTTGGGGTCCATCTTGACCTCGGTGCTGCCCGGCACGGCCTTGACGCACACCACCATATGGAAATTGCTCATCTTCACGCGCCCCCTTTCTGGACGAGCTCATCCAAGAGCTTCTCCGAAAACAGGTTACCGCGACCCAGCTGCCCGGCAGGATCGAGCTGGAGCTTGAGCCGCGCCGACTCGACCATGGCCTCGTGACCGTACATCGTCTCCAAGAAGCCCGCCTTGATCTTGCCGACGCCGTGCTCGGCAGAAACGGCACCGCCCATAGCCGTTACCTCCGCAGCCCACTGGGCAAACAGCTCGCCACCGCGACGGTAGTCTTGCGCATCGCGCGGCAGGATGTTCACATGCAGATGGTTGTTACCAATGTGCCCCCAGGCGGCAGATTCAAGCCCACTTTCGGCCAACGTGCGGCGATAAAGGGCGATGACATCGGCCAGGCGCGCGTTGGGCACCGACATATCCGACCCCAGCTTGGTAATGGTGGGGTCGGTGCGGCGACGCTCGTCGATGAGCATGTTGACGCTCTCGGGCACCGCGTGGCGGAAGAACCGCTGGCACTCGCGATCGACTTCGGTGCGGGCGACCCATGTCGCATCGTCGCGGCCGCCCGCAAACTCCAGCACCCATCCAAGGTGGTACAGCTCCTCGGTCGCCTGCGCCTCGTCATCGCAGTCGAGCTCCACGTAGACACAGACCTTTGCCTCGTCGTCGAGCGCCGGCAGCGAGGCAAACGCTGTCGACTGCTCGCGCTGGCGACGCAGGATATCCAGGGCGCCAGCATCGAAATACTCAATAGCGGCGGCATGGGACAGCACGGGACGCACGGAATCGGTAAAGGACACCGCCTTGTCTTCGCTATCGAAAAAGCAACTCACACCCCATACGACCGAAGGTGCCGCCTGCAGGGCGATCTCGAGCTCGGTAATGACGCCGAGCGTGCCGCACGCACCGATAAAAAGATCGATGGCGTCCATATCGTCCGCAACAAAATAACCCGAGGCATTTTTGGTCTTGGGCATGGTGTAGTCAGGAAGATCGAGCTCGAGTGTACGGCCCGCTGCCGTCACGAGCGACAGGTGTCGGCCCTGGGCAAAAGCCTCGCCGCGCTGAAGCTCAAGCAAATCGCCATCAGCCAGTGCGACGTGGAGTCCCGTGATATGCGGGCGCATGGGGCCGTAAGCGTAGCTGCGGGCGCCGGAGGCGTTGCATGCCGCCATGCCGCCCAGACAGGCAGATGCCTCGGTGGGATCGGTGGGAAAGAACTGCTCGGGGGACTCTTGGAACTCCTCGTAGGCCTCAAGCGATGCCTGGTCCCAACCAGCGGTCGGCAGTACCTTCTTGCTCAGCTGCTTACGCAGCTCCGAGAGCACAACGCCCGGCTCCACGCGCAGCAGAAATTGGCCTTGTTCATCGCGGCGAAGGCCCAAGTAGCGATTCATACGGGAAGTATTGAGGATATGCCCACCGTGGGGCACGGCACCGGCGGCAAGGCCGGTTCGGGCGCCCTGAACCGTTACCGGGACACGCTCGGCATGGAGCGTTTCCAAAATGGCACGGACCTCGTCTTCCGTTGTCGGAAACGAGATGCTCGATGCTTCGCCCGATGCACGAGATTCATCGCGGCCATACTCTTCGAACTCATCGGTGAAGGGTTTAATGGTTGCAGACACGCGAACTCCCCCTTTAGCTAACTACAGTGTTTGC
>CABUDQ010000047.1 GCA_902490365.1 uncultured Collinsella sp.
CACGAGCGGGGGCTCCTATCTTTTTAGTGCCCTCGGATTGGGTCATAGTGTCTGTAGGGGATGGGGCCGTCGCCGTTCTCGACATAGCGGGCTATGGCCTTGACAACGGAGTCGCTGATGTAGATGTGACCACCCTCCTCGTTGGGTCGATCGCTTCTGGTGGAGAATGCAGCCGAAACCTCGCCTTCCGCAAACGCGTCCACGGTGGAGCCGTTCTTGACGACGATATCGTCTGGGTAGGTGAGGAGGGCAATGGCGCTACCGTATCTGCCTTTACTTGCGCGGACTGTCACGTTTGCATGATCGAGGGTGATGCCCTTGTGGGCATAGACGCCATATTCAACACCGTTTACGTTGAGGGAGGCGTTTGTGGCTGCGAGGCTGCCCTTGGCCTCGACGGCAGCGTCTTTCTCGGAGCTTGCCTTGACCTGGCTGCCGTCCGAGATGTTGATATTGCCGCCGCTCCAAAGGGCCTCACCATCAGCTGAGCTTGCCTCGACCGTCCCGCCACCCTTGATGGTGAGGTTCTTGTCGGTTCCAATACCCTTGTCCTTGGTAGCCCTGGCGGCGACGGCTCCGTTGTCGTCAATCGTGATATTGCCGTTTGCCCTGATGCCATCCGATGCACCCGTGGCGTTGACGTTGCCCGAACCTTTGATAGCGAGATCACCCCCGGCATTTATGGCGTCAAACCCAGTGCTCGTGGCGTTGACGGATCCGGCTCCGTCGATGTTGATATTACCCGTGGAGAGGATAGCGTCCTCAGTAGATGTCACGCTGAGCGTGCTGCCCGCGTCGCCTTGGATATTGAGCTCGGCGTTCTCATTCTTGCCATGAGAAGCCTTGATGCCTTCGATCCAGTCGGCAGTGACGATGTTGTTTCCCGAGTAATTCACGTTGAGCTTGCCTGCGGCCTGGATCTCGCCGCCGTTATAGTTGTTGAGCTTCAAGTCGTCGGCGCCGTCCCACGACCAGGTACCGGCCTCGTCGCTCGCCGCGGTGTTGTACTTGTTGCCGCCGACCTTGACCCATTCCGCCGCGAGCGAGACGCTCGGCATGAGCAGCGAGCTCACCGTGAGCGCGCACACGGCGCCTACGACGATGCGGCGCGTCACGCGGCGCCAGCTGCCGTGCGCGAGTCCTATGCGACGGCGAACGTCGGGTTCGGCAACATGGGTTCCGGCGGTAGCGTCATTGCGTTTGGGGGTCGTGAACAAGGCTGCCATGGTTGCTCCCGTTCTCATAGGGCCTATACGACTAGATTCAGCGTATCTGCTGGATGTTGCCGGCGGTAGTGCCGTTTGGAGGGCAAAATGGCCAAAATGGGGGAGAAATAGGCCGCACGCCGGCGCAGGGACCGGCGCTAAAAGAAAAGCGCGGGGCCGCATGGCGACTCCGCGCTTTATTGTTCAGCTTTTGCAGCCTTGCCCTTACGCTACGAAGAAGTAGACGAGGAAGGCAAGGGCCGCGATCCACCCGTCCTGTGCGAAAAAGTGTTTACGAGCGTTTGCGACTCGCCAGGGCGCCTGTGACGATGGTGGCCGTTCCTGCAAGGGCGGTCGCTATGATGGCCGCGCTCGAGGTGTCGCCGGTTGCGGCGAGGATGCCGGTGGTTTTGGCTCCCGTGGCTGCAACTGCAACGGTCTTGGTCGTCTTCGTGCCCTCGGACTTGGAACCCTCGGGCTTGGTCTCGCCGGACTTTTCCTCGGGTTTGATCTCCTCGGGAGGTACGGTGAGCGTGCTCTTGGCGACAGCGGCGTCATAGGGGGAGTCGATCGTGGCGTCGCCCGTGCCGATGGTTTGACCTGCCTCGTAGGAGATGCTGGGGCCGTACTCTTCTTCGTAGCGATAGTTAATGATCTTGCCGCCTGCGGGCGTCTGGATGGGAGCGCCTTCGATCTCGATGGTGCCGATCGCCTTGCCGTCCGCGCTCATGGCAAGGGCGAAGATCGCCGCCGTGTCTCCTTCGGCAGTGACCTTGCTGCGGACGATCGAAATAGTCGCGGGCGTGATGCCCTCGCTGGTCTGGGCGAAGATACCGATGTTCAGACCCCTAGGCTCAGGGATGACCTCGCCGCTTTGGTCGTTGCTGTAGTGATCGGGGCCATCGCCACCGGTCTCGACATAGCGGGCTATAGCCTTAACAACGGAGTCGCTGATGTAGATGTGGCCGCCAGCGACGTTTGGCTGGTGGTTTCTGGTAGAGATTGCAACCGAGAATTTGCCTTCTGCGAACGCGTCCACGATGGAACCATTCTTGATGACGATGTCGTCCCCGTCAGTGATGAGGGCGATGGCCTGGCCGCCGCTCGCGCTTGTGCGGACCGTCACGGTCGCGTGATCGAGCGTAACGCCCTTGTAGGCATAGACACCATATTCAACACCGCTTGCGTCAAGGGAGGCGTTCGTGACCGCGAGACTACCCTCAGCGTCGACGGCAAGATCTCCCTGGGAGCTTGCCTCGACCTGGCTGCCGCCCGAGATGTCGATGTTGCCGTCAGCCCAAATCGCCGCTTCTTCTATCGAGCTTGCTTCTACCTTGCCACCGCCTTTGATGATCAGGTCACTGCCCGCGGCGATGCCGTAACCTTCGCTTCCTTTAGCGATCACTGTGCCAGAGGAATCGATGGTGGTCTTGCCCTTGGATTGGATGCCTTCGGTACCGCCCGTTGCATTCACGGTGCCCGAGCCCGTGATAGAGAGATCGCCCTTTGCCTCAATTCCGTCGGAAGTAGTGCTTGTGGTGTTCACAGTGCCTGGGCCAGAAATGGAGAGGTCGCCTGTGGATTTAATTGCATCGGCCTCAGCTGTCACATTGAGCTCATCCGTGCTATTCGAGCTCGTTATGTTCAACTCTGCTTTCTGGCTAGTGCCATCCTGCGCCTTGATGGCGGCTCCGGTGTAATCGGGCTCGGTTTTCACGGTGTTCTTGCCCTCGTAGGCAATGTTGAGCTTGCCCGCAGCCTGGATCGCACCGCCGTTATAGCCGTTGAGCTTCATGTCGTCGGCGCCGTCCCAGGTCTAGGTGCCGGCCTCGTCGCCTGCTGCAGTGTTGTACTGAGTGCCGCCGACGTTGACCCACTCGGCTGCGAGCGAGATGCTCGGCATGAGCAGCGAGCTTACCGTAAGCGCGCATACGGCGCCTACAACGATGCGGCGTGTCACGCGGCGCCAGCTGCCGTGTGCGAGCAGCGTGCGACGGCGCACGTCGGGCTCGACAAAATGGGCTCCAGAGGTTTTGTCATTGCGCTTGGGGGTCGTGAACAAGGCGGCCATGGTTACTCCCATCCTCATAGGGCCTATGCGGTTATATCCAGCATATCTGCAGGATGTAGCCGTCGGTAGTGCCGTTTGGAGAGCAAAACGTCCAAAACTTGCGAAGCAATACATCGCGCGTCCGTGTGGTGCCTGGCTTTAAAAGCAAAGCGCGGAGCCGCTCGATGCGACTCCGCGCTTTGCTGTTTGGTATTGCGAATCTTGCGCCTACGCTACGAAGAAGTAGACGAGGAAGGCAAGGGCTGCGATCCACATGAGCGGCTTGATCTTGGAGGCCTCGCCCTTAAAGAGCGCGACGATCACGTAGGCGATAAAGCCCAGGCCAATGCCGGAGGAGATGGAGTAGGTGAAGGGCACGCCGGCGACAATCATGAACGCCGGGAAGCCCTGCGACACGTCGGACCAGTCGATCTCGGAGGCCTCGCTCATCATGAGGTAGCCGACGTAGACCAGAGCACCGCAGGTGGCGGCACTGGAAACGATGGTGACGATGGGGGAGAAGAACGCGGCGAGAATGAACAGCACGCCGGTGGTGACGGAGGTGAGGCCCGTGCGACCACCGTCGGCAGCGCCAGAGGTGGACTCGACGAAGGTAGTGATGGAGGAGACGCCCATAAAGCCACCGGCAGCAGCGGCCACGGAGTCGACGACCAGGATGGGACGGATGTCCTCGACATTGCCGTCCTCGGTCAGGAACTCGCCCTGCTTGGCGACGGCCATCGCGGTGCCCATGGTGTCAAAGAAGTCGCTCATGAGCAGCGAGAAGGCAACGACGAGCAGCATCGGGTCGGTCAGGACCTTCACGATGGCAAGGTTGCCGTCGGCAGTGCTGGCAAACGGGGCGCCGAAGGTCGAGAAGTCGAGCGGTGCGATGAGGCCCTCGGGCGCATGGGTGACGCCCAGCGGGATTCCGGCGATAACGGCGACGATGATGCCGATGAGCAGCGAGCCCGGCACGTTGCGGGAAGCCAGGGCAACCGTCACGACGATGGAGATGATGCCGACGATAAAGGTGGGGGAGGCGATGTCGCCCAGGCCGACGAGCGTACCGGCGCCAGCGGTGATGATGCCGGCGTCGCACAGGCCGATCATGGCGATAAACAGGCCCAGACCCACCGAGATAGCGTGGCGCAGGACCACGGGGATGGCGTCCATGATGGCCTCGCGCAGGCCGCACAGGACGAGCAGCAAGATGACGATACCCTCGAGGAAGATAACGCTCATGGCCACGTGCCAGTCGCCGCCGCACATGGTGGTGGCGATGCCCGCGATCATGGCGTTGATGCCCAGACCCGACGCGCAGGCGAGCGGGCGGTTGGCGAAGATGCCCATGCAGATGGTCATGATGCCGGCGCCCAGGCAGGTGGCGCAGGCGAGCGCTCCCGCATCGATGCCAGCGCCCGAGAGCACTGCGGGGTTGACGGCGATGATGTAGGCCATCGCCAGGAATGTTGTCAGTCCAGCGCGAAGTTCGGTCCCGATTGTGGACTTGCGCTCACTGACGTGAAAAAGTTCGTCCATGCATACCCTTTCCTTGTTCGGCCCCGAGTTTAGGCCGATTGACACGAACTCACTTACTATATCGTCTTTACAACCTTGCTGTTCCTCGCATGTTGATGTTCGGCGCTTTGTAACAGACGGACGGTATTTATCGCATGAAAATGTGTGGGTACCGTATACTTAAGCGGTTACAACGACCCCTATGGAGGAACGTATGATTAAAGAGCTTTGCCACGACGAGGCTATCCTGTCCCAGCGTTGCGAGGTTGCGACCGTCGAGGACGAGTCGGTTGCTCAGGACCTGATCGATACCATCAAGTCGCTCGACGATGCCGGCTGCCTTGCCGCTAACCAGATTGGCGTTACCAAGAAGGTCTGCGTCTACCTGGACGACGCCGGCGAGCCCCACGTGCTCTACAACCCCCGTCTGGTGTTTGGCCTGGGCGCCAGCAAGATGGAGGAGAGCTGCCTGACGCACGAGGAGGTCACCAAGTCCACGCGCTATATCAAGTGCAAGGTTGCCTTTGACCAGATCGTCGACGGCAAGATGCGCGAGCGCAAGCAGGACTTTGTGGGCTTCGAGGCGCAGATGATCCAGCATATGATCGATCACTGTCTTGGCAAGCTTGTCTAGGGCGACCACAGCACCGCACTTCGTCGTTTTTGGTCCGGGCGTGACATTGTTGTCATGTCCGGGCTTTTGTGTTTAGCGCCTTTTTGTTTGGTGACAATGAACTTAGCAAGAACGTAAAGCTAGGAGGCGCTATGTGTACGAGCATTCGATTTACCGATAATTCCGGCAACATGTATCTGGGCCGCAACCTCGACTGGAGCTTTGACTACGGCCAACAGGTTCGCGTGATGCCGCGCGGGTTTCACATTCCGTATTCGTTTATCGACGACACGACAGCGGCACACGCGGTGATCGGTATGTGCATCGATTACAAGAACTACCCTATGTTCTTCGACTGCGGCAACGATGCGGGCCTCGCCGTGGCGGGTCTCAATTTCCCGGGTTATGCCGAGTATGCCGAGGACCCTGTCGACGGCAAGACCAATATCGCGGCCTATGAGTTTCCCCTGTGGGTGGCAGCGACGTTCTCGACGGTCGATGAGGTCGAGGCCGCGCTGCGCGACACGGTGATTGTCGCCAAATCTGCCGGAGAGGGGCTGGGCGTGTCGCTGCTCCATTGGATTATCGGCGACAGCCAGCGTAGCATCGTGGTCGAGATGATGGCTGACGGCCTGCATGTATACGACGATCCGGTCGACACCCTTGCCAATCAGCCCACCTTCCCGTGGCATATGGAAAACCTACGCACTTATATCACCGCCACAAGCGATTTTCCGCAGACGGCGACGTGGCGTGGCGCCGAGCTTAAGCCCTATGGAGCCGGTGCCGGCATGCGCGGCATTCCCGGCGACTGCTATTCGCCGAGCCGTTTTGTAAAGGCAGCGTACCTCAACGCCAATTACCCGCAAAAGGCCAGCGAGACCGAAAACGTCGTCCGCATGTTCCGTTCACTCGAGGGCGTGGTGATGATTGAGGGGGCGTCCAGGATGGGCGATGGCAAGTTCGAGAAGACTATCTATACCGGATGCTTTAGCGCGCGCACGGGCAATTATTACTACGCGATGTATGAGGATCCGTCGATTCGCTACGTGAGCCTGATGGATGCCGAGGGCGCGAGCCCCGATAGGCTTGTGGTTCCCGAGCCGCGTCGTTCGTAGCCGAGGGCTTTACTGAAATGCAAAGCGCCCCTGCATCTCCTGTGAGGTGCAGGGGCGCTGTCGTTGATGCGCGACGTCGCTAGAAGTTGGCGTCGTTGAGCTGGGCGCTCTCGAGGCCGTCGAGCAGTTGCTGTTCGGGCGTATCGGCGACGCTCTCGAGCAATTCGGTGGGATCGACGTTCATGTCCCTACCGGCCTCGTTGCCGTTGACCAGGTCGTCCGAGAAGATATCGACTTCCATTTCCTCGGCTTCCTCGATCTGGACCTCGAGCGGCACATGGGTGCGTACGAGTTTGACCGCCGGACGCATGCGGGCAAAGAGAGGCACGTACTCGATGATGATCGCCGAGTTCTCAAGACCGTACCAGCGTGCCGGGCTTCCGCAGGCGCGGCGGACGGCGTACTTGATGGCCATCACGCGGTGGTCGTTGCGGTTGATGTCCGTTTCGGGGGCAAGCATCTTGCGCAGCATGCAAAAACGGAAGTCGCCCACGTTGCCGC
This sequence comes from uncultured Collinsella sp., assembly GCA_902490365.1. GTDB lineage: Bacteria > Actinomycetota > Coriobacteriia > Coriobacteriales > Coriobacteriaceae > Collinsella. Next base: position 7,009 of record CABUDQ010000047.1, read on the forward strand.
GTGTCTCGTAGATGGAGTAGGTGTGATGCTGCGGTGGCAGCTCACCCGATGTCATCAAGTCGCCAACGATCTGACGCAGATAGGCGTTGATGCGCTGGTTGACCTTAAAGCCCAGGTCCAGGCGCACGCGGAACAAAAAGTCCGTGCCAAAGGTCTCGACGGAATACTCGTGCGTATAGGGCTCGTCGGTAACGTGCACGTTGATGAACCAATATGCCTTGGCGCGCTTGGGGTGCTTGTCCAGGATGGAATAGAGCACGTCGCGGTCGAGCGTGAGCGGGTCGGGGCTGTTGGTGAGGAACACCAGATTGTCGGCGAGCACGGGGTAGGTCTCGTCGTTGCGCAGGCGGTTGAGCTGATCGATGTACTTGGAGACGGGCAGCAGGATCGTCTGCGTACGCTCGATGGCGGTGCCGCGGCGCCACACGTACATAAGGCCAAACAGCAGCGAGGCCAGGAAGATCATCACATAGCCGCCGTCAAAGAACATGGTGAGGCACGAGGCAAAGAAGCAGAGCTCGATGGCGCCAAAAAGCAGGGCAAAGACGCAGGCGCCCAGCTTGTGCTTGAGGATGCCGGCGATATAGCTCGTCAAAAGCGTCGTGGTCATGAGCATAGTCACGGTGATGGCGAGGCCGTAGGCGCTCTCCATGCGCTCGGAGTTTTGGAACAGCAGCACGATGAAGATACAGCCGACCCACATGATGTTGTTGACGAGCGGAATATAGAGTTGACCCTTGGTGTCGCTGGGGTAGTGGATGCGCAGATGCGGCATAAGGTTGAGACGCGTGGCCTCGGATACCAGCGAGAACGAGCCGGTGATAAGCGCCTGCGAGGCGATGATGGCCGCTACGGCCGATAGCACGATGGCAAAGGGGCGCAGGGGCTCGGGAAGCATCATGTAGAACGGGTTGACGATGTCCATCGCGAGCATCTGGGGATTGGAGTTGTTGGCGAGCAGCCAAGCGCCCTGACCCAGATAGTTAAGGATGAGGGCCGCCTTTACGAACGGCCAGGATGCGTAAATGTTAGCCTTGCCCACGTGACCCATGTCCGAATAGAGCGCCTCGGCGCCGGTCGTCGACAGGAAGACGAAGCCGAGCACCATGATGCCCGAGTGGTTGATGGGCGAGAACAGGAACATGATGCCGCGGATGGGGTTGAGTGCGCGCAAGATGGACAGGTTGCCGAGCATGTTGAACAGGCCGGCGCCCGCCAGGAACAGGAACCATAGCGTCATGAGCGGGCCGAAGAGCTTGCCGATTGACGAGGTGCCGGCGCGCTGCATGGCAAATAGGCCGCAGATAATGATGATGGTAATAATGATGACGTTGGTCTGGCCGTCGCCCAATAGCGCGTGGCCCCACTCGATGGTGCGCAGACCCTCGATGGCTGTGGTGACCGTGACGGCGGGGGTGAGGATGCCGTCGGCAAGCAGCGCCGCACCGCCGATCATGGCGGGAAGGATCAGCCACGGCGCCACTTTGCGCACGAGACTGAACAGGGCGAAGATACCGCCCTCGTTGTGGTTGTCGGCCCTCATGGCGATTAGCACGTACTTGACCGTGGTTACGAGCGTCATGGTCCAGATGACGAGCGAAAGCGCGCCCAGGATCATGTCCTCGCTGACGGTACCGATGCCGCCGTTGTTGGCGACGATTGATTTCATGGTGTACATAGGGCTCGTGCCGATGTCGCCATAGACGACGCCGAGCGTTACGAGCAACATACCAGCAGAAAGGGGAATGGCTCCATGCCCGCTCTGTCCGTGCTGGTCTTGGAGGTTTGCCTCCAGTTTGTTGTGTGCCACGTGGACTCCCTTAGACATCCGGTTATCTGTCTAGGGCAGATAACCTTTATGCCATCTTTATACATATAAGAGCAGTTTGGCACATCGGGGTGTTTTAGACAATAATCCCCATCTGGGGATTATTCATGTACGCAGGTAGCATTTCAAAACAGGGGCGCACCGGCTGTATGGTCTTGCTGCAATGTGATAACCACGGACGCGCCCCTGCTTTGAAACTGAAGAGGGGCTTTTAGGCGCGTGCTACTTGGGCGATGCTTGCTTTGGTGTCTGCGCGTTTGCCGGCGACTTCGCAAAAGATCGCGCCGCCGATGATCAACGCGGCGCCCATGAGGCGGATGGGCGTCATGGTCTCTCCCAAAAGGGCAACGGAGAACACGACGGCCGAAAGCGGCTCGAGGTAGCCGACGACCGCGACGGTCTGGACGGGCAGCTTGGCGACGGCACTAAAGTAGAGCAGGCAACCGATGCCGGTGTTGACGACGCCGAGCATGGCGACGGCGCCCCAATCGATGCCGGCGGCAATGCTGGGGGAGAGGAACGAGGGGGCACCTTGCGTGAAGAGCGTAAGGATCAACGCGGTTACAAAGGCGGCGCTCACCTGGAGCGTGGAGTTCTCGAGGCCTTCGATGTGTGGCGCACCCTTGCTAGCGATGACCATCAAGGCGTAGCAGAAGGCCGAGGCGATGCCGCAAGCGATACCCGCAATGGGCATATTGCCGCCTAGACCTTGCGCCGCAATGAGAAAGGCGCCACAGGCAACGGCGATAAACCCGGCGATTTTGCCGCCGGTCAGCTTTTCGCCAAAAATGAGCGGGGAGAGGGCCATAACGATGATGGGGCCGCAGTAATACAACAGCGAGGAGATGCCAACGCCGATCGTCTGATAGGCGCGGAACAGGAAAATCCAGCTGGCGCCCAGCGCGGCGCCCGAGACGATGAGCGCTGCGGCCTCGCGGGGGCGAGACGGAGCCTGCAGGTTATGGCGCTTGGTTATGAAGAGGATGGCGGCAAGGGTGAGAGCGCCCAAAAACGTGCGCAACAGTACGATATCGGAGCTCGGCAGCGCGATGGCAGCGGCGATGATGCCGTTGGAGCCAAACAATAGCAATGCTGCTAAGTACGTAAACAGTCCGTTGTTCATGTGCTGACATCCCCTCTATATCCGAGCATGTTCACTATGGGTGAGGTGGCTTTAGAAGAAAAGCGAATATAATGCATGGATACCATGACAAAAACTCATGTAAAGGTGGAGGGATGCCGTGGAAACGAATATTCAAAAGATGCAAGTGCTGCTCGAGACGGTGCGTGCCGGCAGCTTTACGCATGCTGCAGAGCGGCTGAGCTATTCGCAGTCGGGCGTGAGCCGCATGGTGGGCGACCTTGAGGCAGACTGGGGTTTTAAGGTGCTTGATCGCAGCCGCGAGGGCGTGGTGCTTTCTGCCGACGGGCGGCAGGTCATGCCGGCAGTCGAGGCGTTATGCGAAGAGTTTGGCCGCCTGCAGCGACGCGTGGACGAGATGCGGGGGCTCATGCGTGGCAAGATCTGTATCGGTACATTCTCGAGTGTGGCGACCCATGTACTGCCGCCGGTGATCGCGCGGTTTCGCGCTGATCACCCGGATGTCGATTACGAGCTGCTGATGGGTGATTACTCCGAGATTGAGCAATGGGTGGCGGAAGGCCGCTGCGACCTGGGCTTTATTCCGCGCGAGCCACGCGGCGCCGGCATGGCGTCGCGGCCGTTGGTGCAAGACGAGCTGATGGCCGTGGTGCCAGCGGACTCCTCGCTTGCCACCGCGGAGGTCGTTTCCCTTGCCGATTTGGCCAACGAGCAGTTTATTCTTCTGGAACGCGGTAGCGACGACGAGATTACGCCGCTGTTTCGCCGCGCGGGTCTGGCGGTGCGTTCTAAGCTATCGACCTGGGATGATTATGCGATTATGGCCATGGTCGAGGACGGTCTGGGCGTGAGTATTCTTCCGGCGCTCATCTTGCGCCGCTGTCAGTTCGATGTCGCCGTGCGTCCGCTCGAGGGACATCCCCATCGGCAGATCAACGCGATATATCGCACGGCTGACGTTTCGCTTGCCGCCGCTCGATTCCTTGAATATCTCTAAACGCGTGCGCGTCATTGTCCGCCTTGGGCAAATCTCGGAGTTCGGTACGTTTTCTTGTGAAATTGAACTTCCGAATAAGGTACGGCGCTATACTGCTGCCTAAATTGAACTAAGGTTCAATTCGTGTTCTATAAATTGAACTTTGCCAGCAAGGAGGTTCTAATGGCCCAAGAGACGTTTAGCGATCGCCTGCGACAGACCATGTCCGATCGCGACGTTCGCCAGTCGGACGTAATCCGCGCATCGGAGATGCTCGGAAAAAAACTCGGCAAGAGTCAGATGAGCCAATATGTGAGCGGCAAGACGATCCCGCGGCGCGATGTGGCAGAGCTGCTCGCTCGTATTTTGGAGGTCGATGTTTCCTGGCTGCTCGCCGGTGACGCCGATCAAGGCGAGGAATCATCGCCTCGCAACGTGCCCAAGCCCGAACCCCATCCCTCAGCTCAAATTCCAAGGAGCACCACCATGCGTACTTTTTCTAAATCCACCAAGCTCGATAACGTCCTGTATGACGTGCGCGGCCCCGTCGTCGACGAGGCCGCCCGTATGGAGGACGAGGGCGAGCGTATTCTCAAGCTCAACATCGGTAATCCGGCGCCCTTTGGTTTCCGCACGCCCGATGAGGTCATCAAGGACATGCGCCAGCAGCTGCCCGACTGCGAAGGCTATTCCAACTCGCGCGGTCTGTTCTCCGCGCGCAAGGCAATCATGCAGTACTCGCAGATCAAGGGCCTGCCCAATGTTCAGATGGAGCACATCTACACGGGCAACGGCGTGTCCGAACTCATTCAGCTTTCGATGAACGCGCTGCTCGACAATGGCGACGAGATTCTGATCCCCAGCCCCGACTATCCGCTCTGGACGGCGTGCGCAACCCTTGCCGGCGGTCATCCCGTTCACTATCTGTGTGATGAGCAAGCGGATTGGTATCCCGACCTGGAGGATATGGAGTCCAAGATCACGAGCGCGACCAAGGCCCTCGTCATCATCAACCCCAACAACCCCACGGGTTCGGTCTATCCGCGCGAGGTACTCGAGGGCATCGTTGAGATCGCGCGCAGGCACCAGCTCATGATTTTTGCCGATGAGATCTACGACCGCCTGTGCATGGACGGCTACGAGCACGTCTCGATTGCCTCGCTCGCTCCCGACCTGCCCTGCGTCACCTTTAGCGGCCTTTCCAAGTCGCACATGATCGCGGGCTATCGTATTGGCTGGATGGTGCTTTCGGGTAACCAGCGCTGCATGAGCGACTTTATTATGGGCATCAACATGCTCTCGAACATGCGCCTGTGCTCCAACGTGCCGGCTCAGTCAATCGTCCAGACGGCGCTCGGCGGCCATCAGTCTGTTAACAACTACATCCGCCCCGGCGGTCGTGTCTACGAGCAGCGCAACTTCGTGTATGAGGCACTCAACAAGATCGACGGCATCTCGGTGGTCAAGCCGCGTGCGGCGTTCTATATCTTCCCCAAGATGGATGTGAAGAAGTTCAACATCACTGACGACGAGCAGTTCGCCCTTGACCTGCTGCACGAGAAGAAGATCCTGATCACGCGCGGCGGCGGCTTTAACTGGGGTGAGCCCGACCACTTCCGCATCGTGTACCTGCCGCGCATGGAAGTGCTCAAAGAGTCGCTCGAAGACCTCGCCGACTTCTTCGATCATTACCGCCAGAGCTAATTAGTTCCGCCGTTCTACCGAACGGCGGACCACTTGACGCTGCGCGAGCCGCATTCACGCCAATCTGACGTTCAATTTCGAGGGCGCGACCAGAAGGTCAGCGCCCTCTCATTTCACGTCACCTTGGCGCAAATGCGGCTCGCTCGCTGTCGTGTGCTCAACCTGCATCGTTACCCTGGCTGTCTAAATAACAATCCCGTTGCAGTGGTCGATTTCGTGTTGGATGATCTCGGCGGTGTAGCCCGAGAAGTTTTTGATGCGGTGGACGAAATTCTCGTCCAAATACTCAACCTTAATGCGGCGATAGCGAGTACAGGGGCGCTCGCCGGAAAGCGAGAGACATCCTTCGCTCGTCTGATAGGAATTGACCTGCTCAAGAATTTGAGGGTTGTACATCAGCAGCGCCCTGTTGCCGTCCTTTACGCAGATGATGCGTTTGCGCACGCCAATCATGTTGGCGGCAAGGCCCACGCACTCGTGCTCATGCTCATGGAGCGTATCCAGGAGGTCCTGCCCGGTCACGGCGTCATCGGGGCCCGCGTCTTCGGAAGGCAGGCGCAAAAAGAACTCGGATTTCATGATGGGCTTAATCATGGCGGGCTCCTCATGTCTCATGCTTTCGTGGACTTTTAATAATAGCGCGGAAGGAAAGCTGCGCGTTCGCGTTACAATCTTTCGACGTTGGACCATGTTGCCAGACTCGTCGCGTGCGGCGTCTGGCGTAAGTCTAGGGCTCATCCTCGCCCTGGACTGTTCCTCTGGGGCGATACGACTGTCGTTCCAAGAGGAAGGAAATGCATGGGGAGCAAATCTCAGCAACAAGTTCAAGTAGCGCCATCGGCCACTTCGGCGTTTCTCGCCGTAATGTATATCGCGGCCTTTGTTGCCGCGTTTAACGAGAACATCATTAACGTGGCGTTGCACGACATCATGGCGGCCTTTTCGGTGAGTGCCATCACGGCGCAGTGGCTTGTTTCGGGCTACATGATCGTGACGTCGATCTTTACGGCCATCATGGCCTTTCTTTCCGGTCGCTTCTCGACGCGCAAGCTGCTGTTTTTCGCATGTGGATGCCTGGTCGCCGGAGAAGTCCTGTGCCTGGTCGCCCCAACGTTTACCGTCTTGCTGCCAAGCCGTATTTTGCAGGCTGCGGGATCGGGCATCTTGTTCCCGCTCATGATGAACGTGGTGCTGTCTTGCGCCCCGCGCGAGAAGCTCGGTCTGTATCTGAGCCTGGGCGGTGCCTGCATTACGCTAGGGCCGGCATTTGGTCCCGTGATCAGCGGTCTTATGTGCACGTTGTTTGGCTGGAGGGCGGTGTTCGTAGTGCCGCTGGTGGGCGGTGTCGTGGTCGCCGCGGCGGCAGCAAAGCTCGTTCGAAATGTTGGAGAGCGCTCGAACACTACGCTTGATATTCTGTCGGTTGCTTTGCTTGCGGCCGGCATTACGGCGTTTGTATATTCCGTAGGCGAGTTCTCGACCAATGTGATGACCGGTATCGTGACGCTTTTCGCCGCTGTGGTGCTGCTTGGCCTGTTTGCGGTCCGCCAGCTCAAGCTCGAACATCCGGTGCTCAACGTGCGCCCCATGGCGAGCGTTCGTTTTTGGCCTGCGTGCCTGCTTGTGGTGGTGTCGATGATGACGACGTTCTCGATGAGCGTTTTGCTGCCGCTCTATTTTGAGGGCGCATACGGCATGACCGCTCTTGTTGCGGGCCTGCTCATTTTGCCGGCGATTGCCTGCAACGCCGTGACCTCGATTGTGGGCGGACGCGTGATGGACGCCCGTGGCGCATGGCCGCTGCTGCCGGTCGGCTTTGCCCTGATTGCCGTGGGGCAGACTGCCATTTCGATGACGGCGGCAAGCATGAACATCGGCGTCGTCGTGGCACTGACCATTGTGGTGTATGCTGGCGTCGGTTTAGTGCTGAGCCCCTCGCAGACGGCCGGCTTGGAGACGCTGCCTGCCGCTGAGCATCCTCACGGAACGGCATTGCTCAACACGTGGAACATGATTGCCGCGTCGTTTGGTCCATCGCTGTTTATCGGTCTGCTTTCAAGTTCTGCGGCGGTTGCCGGCGCCACTGGCGTTGCGGCAGACGTTGCCCAGGCGATCGGATTTGCGGCTGCCGTGCGCGTGGCGGCCGTGATTGCCGTGGCTGGGTTCGCGGTGTCGCTGGTGTACGCCCGCCGCGAGTCGCACATGTCGCATTAATGTGTGCACATAGATTCTGCAGCTAGATTGAATGGCGACACCATAAACTAATGGACGTTTTGCCGAGAGGCATGAATGTTTAAAGCGCAAAGAGTGCGCGACGGGCCCCGCGAATGGGGCGATGATGCCCGAGAGGGCCAAGAAGGAGTCTCATGTCTGAGAACGAAGAGATCATGAACGAGACCGAGAACGAGACCATGGCTGCCGAGGTTGAGGCAGTCGAGACCGTGGAGACCGAAGCTGCCGAGGTTGAGGCTGCTGACGAGGTTTCCGCCGAGGAGGAGGCCGAGGTTGTCGAGGCCGCCGTTGATTACGATGACGAAGAGCTGATGGACAAGATGCAGAAGGCCGCCCGTCTGCTGCGTAGCCGTCGCTTTGCTATTT
>CABUDQ010000048.1 GCA_902490365.1 uncultured Collinsella sp.
AATTATGCCTTCGAAATATGTATTGATACATTATGAGAAGAAAAATTTATTGTCGCTTTGCTATTTCCAAGGAGGAGGAGGCCAAGGCCGAGCGCATGGCGAACATCGAGCGCGCCATCAAGCTTCTTGACCTCAAGCCCAAGATGGAGCAGAAGGAAATGTCCGACCTGCTCGGCATGCGCCTCCGCGAGCTCGATGGTCTGATGGCCGAGGCCGAGGCTGCCGATCTGGTCGGCCGCATCGACGACGCCGAGGGCGATATGCGCAAGATCGTCGTCTTCGCTGCCGAGGATGCCGCTGAGGGCCTGGTCGAGCTTGCCAACAAGAAGGAGAAGCTCCTGCCCGAGCTTTCTTACGAGGAGGCCACCGAGTTGATGGCCGCTCTCGATAAGGTTATCGCTCCGCTCGTCGCCATGGGCCTGGACGAGGACCGCGGTCCTCGCGGTGGCCGTGACGATCGCGGTGGCCGTGGCGGCGACCGTGGTGGCCGCGGTGGCTTTGGCGATCGCGGTGGCCGCGGCGGTGACCGTGGCGGTCGCGGTGGCGATCGTGGCGGCCGTGGCGGCTTTGGTGACCGTGGCGGCGACCGTGGCGGTCGCGGCGGCTTCGGCGGCAACCGTGGTGGCTATGGCGACCGCGGTGGCAACCGTGGCGGCTTCGGCGGCAACCGTGGTAACGACCGCGGCGGTCGCGGTGGCGATCGTGGCGGCCGCAACGGTGGCGGCTTCCGCGGCAACCGTTTCTAGGTTAGTTACGCCGTTCTACCGAACGGCGTAACAGCTCGACGCTGCGCACCCACCAGAGCGACAACTTGTCATTCAAAGAGGACGGCATGACCAGAAGGTCTATGCCGTCCTCTTTTCATGCCAATTTGTTCGCTCTGGTGGGCGCTCGCTGCCGTTGCCAAAACATCGGGATACTCATTGGGGACAGACTTAAATGAGTAGTCATTGGGGATGTTCTTGTTTGGCTAGTCGTTTAAGGACGTCCCCAACGACTGCATAACGTGAGAGTGGATAATTTCCCGGTTTGGGCCTGTATTCGAGCTCAAAGTGGGAGATTATCCACTCTCGTCTATTAAGTGTCCGAAAATCCGCGCTCGTTTCGATTCCGCCTACATTTGTAGGAACAGTTCGTGGAGGCGGGTGTCTTCGTCGAGTTCGGGGTGGAAGGTTACGCCGAGCTGGTTGTCTTGGCGGGCAGCGACGATGCGGCCATCGACCTCTGCCAGGGCCTTGGCGTCGCCGTGGACCTCGATGATGCGGGGCGCGCGGATAAACGTCAGCGGCACTTCACCGTCGATGCCGGCGACAGATCCTTGAGTGCGAAAGCTGCCGAGCTGTCTGCCATAGGCATTGCGCTCGACGAGCACATCCATGGTTGCCAGGCGCGGCGTCCCCTTATCGTCGTGGGCAGCAAGGTCGCGCGCCAGCAGAATCAAGCCGGCGCAAGTTCCCAATACAGGCATACCTTCAGCGATGCGGCTTCGAAGTCCGTCGAGCATGCCAAGCTCGGCAAGCAGCTTCCCTTGAACGGTGGACTCGCCGCCGGGGAGGACCAGACGGTCAAAGTTCTGCTTCAAATCAGCCGCCTGCCTCAGCTTAATACAACGTGCGCCCAGCTCGGACAGCCTCGCCTCGTGCTCGGCAAAAGCACCTTGGACCGCCAGCACGGCGACCGTTTGGTCTGCGTAATCGCTCATGTGCGATCCTTTCTGCCGGACTAGCGTCCGCGCTCCTCCATGATGATCTCGATCTCGTCAGCGTTGATACCGACCATGGCCTCGCCCAGGCCCTCCGAAAGCTCGGCGATGAGTTTGGCGTCGGTGAAGTTTGCCACGGCCTTGACAATGGCGGCTGCGCGCTTGGCGGGGTCGCCGCTCTTAAAGATGCCCGAGCCGACAAAGACACCTTCGGCGCCCAGCTGCATCATCAGCGCGGCGTCGGCGGGGGTCGCTACGCCGCCGGCGGCAAAGTTCACGACGGGGAGCTTGCCCGTGGCATGGACCTCGCGGACCAGCTCGACCGGCACCTGCAGTTGCTTGGCTGCCTCAAAGAGCTCGTCGTCACGCAGGGCAACAACGTCGCGGATCTGCTTTTGGATCTTGCGCATATGGCGCACGGCCTGGACCACGTCGCCCGTGCCCGGCTCGCCCTTGGTGCGGATCATCGTGGCGCCTTCGGCAACACGGCGCAGTGCCTCGCCCAGATCACGGGCACCGCAGACAAAGGGCACGTCAAACTGGGTTTTGTCGATGTGGTAGACGTCGTCGGCGGGGGAGAGAACCTCGGACTCGTCGATGTAGTCGATCTCGATGGCCTGCAGGATCTGCGCCTCAACAATGTGGCCGATGCGGCACTTGGCCATGACAGGGATGGAGACGGCCTCTTGAATGCCCTTGATCATCTTGGGGTCACTCATGCGCGACACGCCGCCGGCGGCGCGGATGTCGGCTGGAATGCGCTCGAGTGCCATGACGGCACAGGCGCCCGCCTCTTCGGCGATGCGTGCCTGCTCGGGCGTGGTGACGTCCATGATGACGCCGCCCTTGAGCATCTGCGCGAGCTCGCGGTTGAGTTTAACGCGATCGGCCTTGCTGGTCTGTTCTGCCATGGTTGCTCCCTTGGTTGGCATGTGCATTGCTTGACGGAATATCCTATCGGGGAGCTGGGCATGGCGAAATACTCAGTTTTCAAGATAATAACAAGGTCAGACTAATACCAGATTGAATGACTCGATAAGGTCAGGTGACAAACTCATGCTTGACTATAATTTGGAAAACCGCGGCGAAGCATCGCTCTATGAGTATATTTACCAGCAAATTCGAGATGATATCGTAGCTGGACGTATTGCGGCGGGGGAACATCTTCCGTCTAAGCGCGCCTTTGCCAGCCATCTGGGAATCAGTGTCATTACCATCGAGAATGCATATAGCCAGCTACTTGCCGAGGGCTATATTTGCTCAATGCCGCGTCGTGGCTACTACGCTTGCGAGCTTCCGGATGCACCGGTTTTGGCTTCGGCTGCGGAGGGCATCGACCGAGATGCCGTCTCTGCGGGCCCCAGTGCGCGTGATGTCAACGGACAGGTCGAGCGATTCGATGCGCTTTCTCCTTCCGCTTTGGAGGCGGCGCGGCTTTGGCAAAGCGCGCTGCGGGCGACGCTGGCATCTGAAGATGAACGCGAAATCTTTTCGACTGCGCCGGCACAGGGCACCGCTCGGCTACGACGCGCAATCGCTCGCCATCTGCGCGGGACACGGGGCATGAATGTTAATCCCGACAACATCGTCATCGGTGCGGGCGCCCAGCTGCTCGATACCATGTTGGTTCAGTTGCTTGGAGCCGACAAGGTGTATGCCGTTGAAGATCCGGGCTATTTGCGCCTGACGCGCATCTATCAGGCTATGGGCTGCGAAGTTCGACATATCCCGTTGGATGATGAGGGCGTGGACTTGAGCGTTCTGCAGAAAGCCGGGGCCGATGTCCTTCACCTGATGCCGTCCCATCAGTATCCGACCGGCCTTGTGACGAGCATTGCGCGTCGCTATGCGCTGCTGAGCTGGGCCGCCGAGCGACCAGGTCGGTATCTCATCGAAGATGACTTTGATTGTGAGTTTCGCCTTGCCGGCAAGCCGATTCCCGCGCTCGCGTCGATCGATGCCGCCCAGTCGGTTATCTACACCAACACGTTTTCGAAGAGCCTGTCATCGGCGTTGCGTCTAGCGTACATGGTGTTGCCCGATGAGCTAATGGAGCGGTTTAGGCACAACCTTGGTTTTTACGCCTCGTCGGTGAGCTCTGTTGACCAGGTCGCTTTGGCTCGTTTGCTGGAATCGGGTGATTACGAGCGACATGTGAACCGCGTGCGTGTTCGTGCTCGCGAGGCGCGTGATGGCCTGGCGGCGCTTGTGCGGAAGACATTTCCGGCAGGAGAGGTCTCGATCGAGCATGCAGACGCGGGCCTTTACTGCATCGTGGTTGCGGAGCGTGGCGCGGGCGGAAGCTCTTTTACGCGGGCACTTATGCACTCGAATATCCCTTATATCGATATCGGTGACTGCTTTTGGTGTGCCGATGGCGCATCTGTCCCTAAAAACTTGGCTCGAATCCTTGTCCAGTATGACGATTTGAGTCCAAATGCGCTAAACACCCTGGAATCACAGCTAATGGGGGTGCCCTCTAGCCTAAGTGAGTAGACTTTTGGCGTTATGCCGACCAGACCGTTTTGCAGCAAGTCGTCTACCTGCGGCTTTGCAAGACAAGATGGCCTGCCTGCTCGGGAGTTTCCAAAAAGCCTACTCACTTGCTGTGCAAAGCTTCCGCATGAGAGAAATAGCGGGTTTTCAACAGGACTCCGTCCAGTTCTTGGCAAGCTTTTGGCCAGTTGGGGAAGGATGTTGAAAACTCGGCAGTCCGTTCGGCGCCATTTTTGGTGCGTTCGCGCCAATGCGTGACTGACTGGGTTGAAATTCGTGTTTTCCTGTGCCTATGAAAGATCTACTTTGTGATATATCGGCTTTTAGGTACTGGCGTTTGCCTCCTCAAGTCCGCGCTTTGTGTCCGCCTCTTCCACGACCGGAAGAAGACCGGCAGCGATATGATCTCGCCCGCAACCCGACGGCTAAGGTTGCGCTCGGCTTTCCGTTGTATACGTTGGTTCGAACGAGAAACAAGCGGACTTGCCCTGCCGGCATGAGGCAGCGGCTGTTTCTTGGTGAGCTTCCCGGGGAATCTGTGCTGGAAACGGAGCATGGATTTTTGGTTACGTCTCCTCTGCTGACGGCATTCATCATGTCGCGCCATCTGACGGATCTTCAGCTTCTTTTTGTGTTGGCGGAGATGTGCGGTTTGTTTGCGGTGTGCGCTCTGCCGGCGGCACTTGAGGCGGAGCTTACGCGTGCAATTGATTCGGGCGCGATTTCGACAACGTTCGGTTGGGTGCGCTGCCCGTCCGAGGATGGCGCCGCCTCAAATTTATGGCGTCGAGACGCTTTGGTTTTGGGCGGAGACCTTGACCGTTTTTGTTCAGATGTTTACGGGATGCGTTACGGCAAGCGATTTATGGCGGTGTCGCGTTTCGTTCCGCTGGGCGCCGCATCGCCCTTTGAGGTCGAGGCGTATTTGTTGCTTGGACTGCCGCGAGCCCTGGGAGGCGAAGGGTTTTGTGGCATAGAGCTCAATGTCGAAGTGACGCTAAGCACAAGTGCTCGAGCGATTGTGGGAAAGTCCCGTGTATATATCGACCTACTTCTGTCTTCGCCGGACGGCAGGCAACAGGTGGCCATTGAATGTCAGGGAAAGGCCTCGCACGGACGCGCAGGGGATGGCTTGCGTGACGCTGACCGCATGACGGCTCTTCAGGCCATGGGCTACGATGTGCTTCTCCTGACACACAGACAGATATCCGATGAGGGTAGATTCCACGCGATCGTTAAGGCCGTATGCAGGATGCTCGATGCTGAATATCGTGATAAAAGCTCAGATGAGCAAAGGGCTGAGACATTACTCCGGTCTGAACTATTCGTTGACTGGACAAAATTGGGAGTAATTGACGGAAAGATGCCCGTTAGACACAAAACAGCTCGATCGTGGACGGCTGCGGTTCTAAGTGAGTAGGCTTTTGGCACTTTGGCGACCAGGCCGTTTTGAAACAAGTCATTTACCTGCGACTTTATAAAGCAATACGGATGGTCTGCTCGGCAAGTTTCGAAAAGTCTACTCACTTAGTTTTTGACGAGAAACCGATGCCGAAGATAGCTCTATTTCAGGGCGTTAACGAGTCCTCGAGACACAAAAAGGCCCGAACCAATACGGTCCGGGCCTTCTTCGAGCTAGAGGTTATGTCTCAGGCAGTTGGCTTAGCCAAAGTAGCGCTTGAGCAGACCGGCGAAAGCCTTGCCGTGGCGAGCCTCGTCGCGAGCCATCTCGTGCACGGTGTCGTGGATGGCATCGAGACCAGCGGCCTTGGCGCGCTTGGCAAGATCGGTCTTGCCGGCGGTGGCGCCATTCTCGGCCTCAACGCGCATCTCGAGGTTCTTCTTGGTGGAGTCGGTCACGACCTCGCCCAGGAGCTCGGCGAACTTGGCGGCGTGCTCGGCCTCCTCGTGGGCAGCCTTCTCCCAGTACAGGCCGATCTCGGGATAACCCTCGCGATGAGCGACGCGAGCCATGGCCAGGTACATACCGACCTCGGAGCACTCGCCCTCAAAGTTGGCGCGCAGGTCGGCAACGATATCCTCGGAGACGCCCTCCATCTTGGCGACGCCCACAACGTGCTCGGCAGCCCACTCGAGCTGGCCCTCCTCCTGCTTCAGGAAACGAGAACCGGGAACGCCGCACTGGGGGCACTTGAAATCCTCGGGCAGCTGGTCGCCGTCGAACTCTTCCACATAACCGCAAACGGGGCAAACAAACTTCATGATTCGATCCTTTCGATCGATGGCGATGGAGCGCTCGTCCGGTCCCGTAAGGGCCCTCTCCGGACGTGCGTCTTGACGAGTTCTATTATCCATAAATGCAACCAAATGTGAAGCCTATTAGGAATGATTTTTAATAAAAAATTTTAGGCATGTGAAGATGTTGATTGATTAACGATTGCCAGGCCGCTCGAGACCTCCGCTGAGTACAATCGGTCGAGCAAATGTTGACCTATCAACAAATGAAGGAGTTTCCTTTATGCATCTAGCCCGTCGTGCCTGGTGCCGAACATATCAGATGGTTTTTCGCATCGCATTGCCGATCCTGCCCTATACCGAGCCGCGCATTTTGGAGCATGCCGAGGACGTGCCCGCGGTGCTTCAAAAGCGCTCGATACAGCGGGTTCTTATCGTGACGGATCCCGGTATTGCCCGTCTGGGGCTCACGGCGCCGCTCGAGACGGCGCTCGCGTCCAAGGGAATTGGCGTTACGGTCTATGCCGAAACGCGTGCGAACCCCACGGTCTCAAACGTGGAGGAAGCGGCGTCCCTGTATCGCGAGAGCGCCTGTCAGGCCATTATCGGCTTTGGCGGCGGCTCGGCCATGGACTGTGCCAAGGGCGTGGGCGCACGCATCGCACAGCCAAACAAGCCCATCAACAAGATGCGCGGCCTGCTGCGCGTTCATCGTCGCCTGCCGCTGCTCATCGCCGTTCCCACCACGGCGGGCACGGGAAGCGAGGTCACGCTTGCAGCGGTAATTACCGACGACGAGACGCACTACAAGTACCCCATCAACGACTTTGTGCTGATCCCGCGCTGTGCGGTGCACGACCCCGAGTTTACGCGCGTCCTGCCCGCCTCCATTACGGGGCAGACGGGTATGGATGCCCTGACGCATGCCGTCGAGGCCTTTATCGGCCGTAGCACCACGCCCTACACGCGCAAGATGGCGCGCCAGGCGGTGCAGCTCATCCACGACAATTTGCTCGAGGCCTATGAGCATGGCGACGACATGCGTGCGCGTCGCAATATGCTTTCGGCTGCGCATAAGGCGGGCGTTGCGTTTACCCGCTCCTATGTCGGATATGTGCATGCCATCGCGCACAGTCTGGGCGGCCGATACGGAGTTCCGCACGGTTTGGCCAACGCGATCATCCTGCCGCACATGCTTCGTGCCTATGGCGAAGCCGCTGCTCCTAAACTCGCCGACCTCGCCCGCATGGCCGGTATCGCGCCGGCTAACGCGCGGGACAGCTTGGCGGCCGAAGCCTTTATCGACTGGGTCGACCGCATGAATGCCGCCTTGGGCATACCCAAATATGTGACGGGCATTCGCCGCTCCGATATTCCACAAATGGCGGCCCATGCCGATGCCGAGGCCAATCCCCTGTACCCCGTTCCGCTTTTAATGGACCGTTTGGAGCTCGAGCATATGTACGAGGTCGTTGCGGGTGGTATGTTTGAAGACGAGAACTAGGAGGGCCCATGAACACCGAGGAAATCGCGCGTATCGTTGCCGATCAGCGCGCCTATTTTAAGACGCACGCCACGTTTGATGTCGATGCTCGACGTCGTGCGCTCGTGAGTTTACGCGATGCGGTGCGGGCCCACGAGGCCGATATTGCCCATGCGCTCAAGACCGATTTGGGAAAGTCGCATGACGAGGCGTATATGTGCGAGATCGGCACCTCGCTTTCCGAGATTCGTTATCAGATTGCGCATGTGGCTCGATGGGGTCGCTCGCGCCTGCGTCCGTGTGACCTCGCCAACGCCGTGAGTGTGTGCAAGACGCAGTCCGTGCCCTATGGCGTCACACTCATCATGGCTCCGTGGAACTACCCGTTTTTACTGACGCTCGAGCCACTCGCCGGCGCCCTTGCCGCGGGCAATACCGTGGTCATCAAGCCGAGTGCCTATGCTCCGGCATCGAGCGCGGTGCTCAAGCAAATCTGTGAAGAGGCATTTGATCCGCGCTTGGTGACGGTCGTCGAAGGCGGGCGTGCCGAAAACGAAGCGTTGCTCGATGAGTGCTGGGACAAGATCTTCTTTACCGGTAGCGTTCCGGTCGGCAAGCTCGTCATGGAGCGTGCAAGTAAAAACCTCACACCCGTGACGCTTGAGCTGGGCGGAAAGAGTCCCTGCATCGTGGATGCGACGGCTAACTTGAAGGTCGCGGCACGCCGTATCGCCTTTGGTAAATGGCTCAACGTGGGGCAGACCTGCGTGGCGCCCGACTACCTGCTGGTCGATACGCGCGTGCACGACGAGCTGCTGGGTCTCATCAAGGAGGAGGCCCGCCGTATGTTTGGAGAGCATCCGCTCGATAACGAGGATTACGGGCATATCGTCAACGCCAAGCATTTTGCGCGCGTGCGCGGGCTGATCGATCCCGATAAGGTCGTGCTGGGAGGTACCGCGCGCGAGACTTCGCTCAAGATCGAGCCGACGATTTTGGATGGCGTGTCCCCCGATGACGCCGTAATGCAGGAGGAGATTTTCGGCCCCATCTTGCCGGTGCTGACGTTTGAGAGCCTAGACGAGGCCGAGACGTTTATTACGGATCGTCCGACGCCGCTGGCCCTGTATATCTTTAGCCAGGACCGTGAGGTTCAGCAGCGCTTTGTGCGTTACGTGCCCTTTGGTGGTGGCTGTGTTAATGACACCATTATGCATTTGGCCACGAGCCATATGGGCTTTGGCGGCATGGGGGCGAGCGGTATGGGACAGTACCATGGACGCGAGAGCTTCGATACGTTTAGCCACAAGAAGAGCATCGTGAACAAGACAACGTGGCTGGACGTGCCGTTCCGCTATGCCCCTTACGCAAGCTGGAAGCACAAGTTCGTGCGCATGTTTGTGCATTAGAATCAGATGACATAGGGATAAACAAAGTGGCCGCCCCCGCGTAAGCGAAGACGGCCATTTCTCACGATGAAAACGTGTATCGGAGTTGGCAAGACCCGCTGCCACGGGTGCCATCCGTGTTCCCATCTTATCTGCAAGCGTCCCGTCGCGCAAGCGTTGCGGCAAGCGATTGAAAGACACGGACGGGGTGAATTTGTGTCCGCACGAACCCGTAGACTTCTCAACTATGTGGTGGATACTCGCTAATCGGTGATGGAGGCGGTCATGTTTGATGACGATGACCTGTTCGATCTGGTAGGCGATCCGTTTGAGTGGGATTTGCTGCTCGATGACGATGAGTTGGAGCAGGACCGCAAAAAGCAAAAGGATAAGAACGCCCGGGGTAAAGGTTCGAATAAAAAGGACAAGCGTCGCCGAGGTCTGTTCGGCGGGCTCTTTGGGTGACTGTCTCATCGTCGCGTCTGTATACTAAACAGGTCTTATACGCGTTGCGAAATGAGGACAGAGACGATGATGTGGTTTACCGCCGACCTGCACCTGGGCGATACGAATATCTTGCACGACATGGATCGACCGTTTGACTCGGTCGAGGAGATGAACCGCCGTGTCATCGATGCCATCAACGAGTGCGTGGCTGTGGACGACCGCCTTTATGTCCTGGGAGACTTTACGTATCGATTGCCCCTGGCGGAAGCGGTGCGCCTGCGCGAGCGCATCGAATGCCAGAACGTAACGCTCATCCGCGGTAACCATGACGGCGACTGGGAAGATCCAGACGCGCCGCACATTTGGGATGAGGTGCGCGATTATCTGGAGGTCGCCCCCGGTTACGCTAAGGGCCATCGCCTGGTAATGAGCCATTACCCCATGCTCAGCTGGAACGGCAAGGCGCGTGGCGCCATCATGTTGCACGGGCATATCCACAGCAGGGGAGACCGCACCAACGCGCGCAACCGCGATCGCGAGCGCCCCATCTTTCGCTATGATGTCGGCCTCGATGCCAACGAGTACAAGCCCGTAAGCCGTGACCAAATCCTAGGCTTCTTTGGACTGTAGCTGTAAGTGCAGGTAGAATGAACGCGCCGCGCGGATGGTCTGTGCGGCGCGTTTCAGTAGGAGCGATGAATCCATGAGGGCTATCCAGCGCATTAACCATAACGCTGCCATCTGCGAAGACGGCGCGGGGCGTCAGCTTATCGCGCTGGGTCGTGGTATCGGCTTTGGCGATATGCCGCATGAGGTCGACCTGGATGTCATCACGCGTACCTTTTACGGCATTGATTCAAAGTACCTGGCGTTTATCGATGAGGTCGATCCCGAGGTGCTGGAGTTTTCTGCTCAGCTGGCCGATATCGCGACCGGACAGCTTTCGTACGAATTGAGTCCTAACCTTCCCATTACATTGGCAGACCATATTCAGTTTGCCATTAAGCGTGCCCGCGAACACATGGTGGTGTCGTTGCCGCTTGAGCGCGATCTTGAGCAGCTGCATCCCATCGAATACCGCTTGGGCGAGCTGGCTGTTCGCGGTATCCAGAAGAGCTTTCATGTGCGCATGCCCCGAAGCGAGGCCGCGGGCATTGCCATGTCGATTTCAACGCATCGGTTAAGCCGAGCGAGCGGCGCGTGCTTGCCGAGCAGCACGAGGAGCGACTGCTCGATATGACGGTCGCGATTATTCAAGAAGAGTTGGGTGTGACGGTCGATCGCTCGTCGTTCGCCTTTGCCCGCTTTGCCACTCATGTGCGCTATCTGCTCGACCGCGTGGCAAAGAAAGAGCCGATCGATACCGAGAACTCCGGTCTTTACGACGTGCTCGTGGAGCAGTATCCGGCGGCATCGCGTTGCGCTCACCGTGTCGACGATCTGATTCAAGAGACCTTTGGCGAGCCATTGGCCCAAGAGGAGCTCGTCTATCTGATCATGCATGTGAATCGCGTGGCTTCTGTCCACTCGGATAAATAGGCTCTCTGGTATTTCCTTTCCGTCATGGCGACCGTTCGTGGGTCGTTTGCTACCGTTCGTCGGTAATCTGAGCCGCAACGAACGCATCTGCCGCATATACTCGCCGTGTGTTGGGTGTTACTCACGGCGCAGCTCCGAGAGGCACTACCGATTCTGCCGAGGCCATAATTGGGTCTCTGTCGGTTGTGCGCGGGGCTTTTTCATGTCGATCCACCCGGGAATCACATGCAAATCAATCTCTTGCCAACTGATGTCGCGCGCTGCGCAGGCGCGAGCGGAATTGTGCGTCTTGGTGCCGTGAAGTCCCACGGCCTTTAGTTGGAAGAGAAGGGATTCGACATGGCTGTCGATAACAAGAAGATTGCCGAGGACGTGCTTGCTGCCGTCGGCGGCGCCTCCAATGTGACGAACGCGACGCACTGCATGACCCGCCTGCGTCTGAACCTCAAGGATCAGTCCATTCCCAATGACGATGAAGTAAAGAAGATCAAGGGCGTGCTGGGTGCACAGTGGTCTGGCGGCCAGTATCAGGTCATCATTGGCCAGAACGTGCCGAAGGTCTATGACGCCGCCATTGCGCTGGGCGTCAAGGGCGAAGGCTCCATTGACGAGAACCTCGATGACGGCATCAAGGAGCCACTGACGGTCAAGACTGCGGGCAAGAAGGCCCTTAACTACCTGTCCAAGACAATGTGCATGACGATCCCCATTATCATGGGCGCCGCCATGTTCCGCACACTTGCCGTACTTTGCGGCGACGGCATGCTCGGTATCTGGTCTGCTGATTCCGACATCTACAACTTCTTCTACAACTGGATTTACAACGCAGGCTATTATTTCCTCCCTGTTTATCTGGGTTGGGCTGCCGCAAAGCAGCTCGGCTGCAGCCAGCCGCTCGGCATGATGCTCGGCGGCGTGCTCATTGCCCCTGAGTTCATGACGCTGGTCAACGCTGCGGCGGATTCGGGTGCTACGACCACGATGGTTTACGGCGCGCTCCCGGCTCAGCTGAACAACTATTCTGCGACCGTGCTCCCCATGCTGCTGTCTATGCCGGTGCTGATGGTCGTCGAGAAGTTCATGAAGAAGATCATCCCCGACATGCTCTCCACGGTGTTTGTGCCCGTGTGCACCATGGCTGTGATGACCCCCGTTTCCCTGTGCGCCCTAGCTCCGATTGGTTCCATTCTGGGCGACCTGGTCGGCAACTTTATGTTCGGCCTCGGAAACGCTGGCGGCATCGTCACGATCCTCTCCCTCGTCGCCATTGCTGCGCTTTGGGAGTTCCTGGTTATGACCGGTATGCACCAGGTTCTGATTGCCCTCGGCATTGTGCAGGTGCTCACCTCAGGGTCTGACTCCTGCGTTATGGTCGCGGGTGCTATCGCTCAGTTCGCCACGTGGGGCATGGCCTTCGGTGCCTTCCTGCGCCTTAAGGAGGTCGACGAAAAGGGCGCTATGCTTGGTTTCTCGCTCTCCGGCATTGTCGGTGGCGTGACGGAGCCCGCGCTGTATGGCTGCGGCTTTAAGTATACTCGCTGCCTGGGTGCCATGGTCGCGGGCGGCGCTATCGGCGGCCTGATCGCGGCTCTCACTAATGTGACCACGTATGTTTTGGGCGCAACTAATATCCTTGGTATTACAGGTTATGTTGCAGGCGGAACTGCTAATCTCGTATGGGGCTGCGTTGCATCGGGCACTGCATTTGTTGCCGCCGCTGCCATCGCCTACTTCTTTGGCTTTACCAAGGAGCAGCTCGACGAAGACGCTGCTGCCGCCAAAGCCTAAAGCATCCGTTCGGTAGGACAATTATCTGGGGCACTTGGCTGCGCTTCAAGTGTCCCTTTCCGTAGATGGGGGTCAATATGAAGCAATTGCTCATTCGTGCCGACGATATCGGTTATTCGTATGCCGTTAACCTGGGGATTGCCCGCAGTATCAATGAGGGCCTGGTGCGCTCGGCGGGACTTATGCCCAATATGCCCGAGGCCGAGCGTGGCTGGTCGCTCGTGGCGGATGTCGGCATTGCGGTGGGTCAGCACACCAACGTGTGCCTGGGCAAGCCGTGTGCCGACCCGGCGCTCATTCCGAGCATGCTCAACGAGAACGGCGAGTTCCATAGCAGCCGTACCTTCCGCGATCATTTTAAGCGCGGCGAGGAGTTGATAGACTTCGACGAGGCCTGCATCGAGATCCGCGCGCAGCATGACCGCTTTGTCGAGATCGTGGGCCGCGAGCCCGATTACTTTGAGGCCCATGCCGTCATGAGCAAAAACCTTAACCGAGCGATCTCGGCGGTTGCTCAGGAGCTGGGCCTTAAGGAGCAAAAGGCGAGCTTCGACCCCGCGGCTGTGGTGCATTGCGGAGATACTGATCTGCGCATGGTGATGCGCTCGATGGAGCCGGGCTACGAGCCCAAAGAGGCAATCATGCAGACGGTTCGCGAGATGGTGGACGGCGAGACGGTCGTCTTTGTGTGCCATCCGGGCTATCTCGATCGTTTTATCCTGGAGAACAGCTCGCTCACGACCGACCGCACCAAGGAAGTCGATGCGCTGATCGACCCCGAGCTTCGCACTTGGCTTGAGTCTCAACCTGATCTTCGCCTGATCGACTACCGCGACCTGTAAGGACCCAAGTCACCACAAAGGGGACAGTCGCCTTTGTGGTGGTTCTGGCGCCGTTGCCATTATGGCGGCGGCGTCTTTTTTGTCCGTGCGGCGCGGTAGAGTGTAGGCGGTTGAAATTTGCGTCCATCGAGGAGCTGCCATGAACGAGATCAAGTGCCCGCATTGCGGCGAAGTGTTTAAGGGCGATGCGTCCGGCTATGCAGATATCGTCAAACAGGTGCGCGATGCCGAGTTCTCGCGCGATCTTGATGAGCGTGTGAAGGCGGTCCAGCGCGAGGGCGAGCAGGCGCTGGAGCTTGAGCGTTCGCGTTCGACGGCTGCCTTGCAAAAGGCAGAGTCTCAGCGCGACGCTGAGCTCGTAGAGCAGAAGAACGCTGCGGCTCAACAGCTGGCGCAAGAAGTCGCCAAGCGCGATGCCGAGCTTGCCGAGCTGCGCGCCAAGCTCGAAGGCGCTACTGCAGAGCGCGAGAGTGCAAGCCAGCGCGCGGCGGTTGAGGCCCGCGCCGATGCTCAAAAGGAGAATGCCGAACTGCAGCGCGAGATCGACAACCTGCGTGCGCAGTTGGGGCGCAAAGATGATGAAGCCAAGCTTGCCGAGGCAGCGGCACGCAATGCTGCTCAAAACGACCTGTCCGCACGTGATGCCCAGATTGCCGAGCTGCAAGCCAGGCTCGCCGCGGCGGACAAGGCCCAGGAGATGGCGCTTGCTGCTGCTGCGGCCGAATCGCAGCGTGAGCTCGAGGCCGCTCGCAGCGAGGCCGAACGTACGCTTGCTGACTATCGCGCGAAGGTTCAGGAGAAGTTTTCCGTCGCAAAGGCTCAGTCCGAGCAGGAGGCCGAGGGTCTGCGTGCTCAGCTGCGCGAACAGGAACTGACGGCCAAGATGAACCTATCGGAGGCGGTCGCCGCGGCGGAGCGTGAGCGTGACGAGGCCCGTGCCAAGCTGACGAGCGAGCTGGCGGTGCGCGATTCTCGCGAGGAGCAAGCCAAGGCAGCACACGAGCTCGAGCTTGCGCAGGCCAAGCGCGCGAGCGATGACCTGATTCGTTATA
>CABUDQ010000049.1 GCA_902490365.1 uncultured Collinsella sp.
AACTGCGGGAATGGCCTATTTGCTCAATGTGTTCGGCTGAGATCGGAAATCAACCGCGATTTGTGACCCTGTCTGCCCCGATGCAGTGCGAGCAACACGCGAAAAGTCGTGTTTGTACCCCCGATGAACTGCACGTTCGCGTAAAATATTCCCATTATGGGCAAATGGTGTCCAGGTAGTTTACGATGCGGCATCTGGGGGAGGGACATGTCGGACGCGCGCTCGCTGCGAAAACAGTTCAATCGCATGCTCGCCACGTTGCTGGTGGCCCTTGCTGCTGCCGGAGCCGTAACATATGCCTGGTACATCTACAACGCCAACCGCCACATCACCGACGTCAAGATGGCCGCCGGCACGGGCGTGACCTTCCTCATTTCCAACGAGTACGACGGCGAATACAAAACCAACGCCGGCCTGAGCTTTTCGGGCCTGCTCGACCCCGTCTCGACCGACAACGTGCTCAACGGCTTCCAAAAGGTAACGGGCTTTACCGGCGGAACCACCCAGGACTTGCTCTTTGCCAACATGTTTGGTGCCGCCGAGCATTCCGACTACTACAAAACCTCCCTGTACCTGGCCACCAACTCGGCCGCGACCGACGTGTACCTGTCGGGTATCGACTTTACCGAGCAGGACCCGGCAAACCCCATCTCCACCGCCCTGCGTGTGGGACTGGTTACCTATGCTCCAGGGCAGGGCGATACCGTGACGGGCCAGTACGTCTTTGAGGTCTCGGGCGAGCACAATCCCCAGGCGCGCTACAACACGCTCGACGGCAAGGATGCTGGCGAGAACGAGCAGAACCATCTGGTGCTTGACAGCAGCCGCTCCGACGGCGCCACGGTCCATTTTGACCAGCTGACCAGCGAAAACTTCTGCGACTACAACGAAGAAACCGGTATCGTGGGCCTCAAGGAGGCTACGACCAAGATCTGCAGCTTGCCCGCCGCTGCCAAGGGAGCCAACCGTAGCACGCCCGTGCGTGTGGATGTATACGTGTGGCTCGAAGGCTGCGACCCCGATTGCACCAACAATCTGGCCACCACCAGCTTGCAATCGCTGGCGCTGCGCTTTGCCGGCAAGCGTTCGTAAGGGGGCCGGGGCATGAGTACATCGAACATCAAAGACATCCTGAGCTCGCGCCGTCGCATGGTTGCCGCGGCCGCATGGATGCTCGTGCTGGTGGCTGCCCTGAGCGCCGCCACCTACGCGTGGTTTAGCAACTCGCGTTACACCAACGTGACGCCTGTGGCACACACGGTAAGCGACGAGGGCTCCGACCTGCAGATTGGCCTTTCGGCCAACGGGCCCTGGGACACAACGGCAACGCTTGCCGCCGCCGACAAAACGCTCTATCCCATCTCGACGGCAGACCTTTCCCGCTTTTGGCGTGGCACGTTCCAAAACGCCGCGGGCATCACGACCGACTACGCCGACTGCACCGCGCAGCTGGACGACTACGCCCTTTCGGGCACGCTGTACCTCAAGGGCAGCGATAGCACGCTCAACGTGTACCTGTACCAGGGCCAGATGAGCGTGACGAGCGACCCGCAGCTGCTGGCCGCGCTGCGCCTGGGTCTGGTAATTACGACCCAGTCGGGTACGCAAACGCATATCTTTACCTGCGACGACCTGGGCAGCACCGCGGGCGCCACCAGCAGGCGCACCACCGCGCAAGACGGCGTGGTCGTGGCGTCGGGCGCCTCGGGCTGGACCTACGCCGCCGACCCTGCGCGCGCCATAAGCGCCTACGGCATGGACGGCACCGGCGACACGCCCACGGCGCGCGCGGGTGCTACGCCCATTTGCACGCTGGCCGCCAACGAGGTGGCAAGCGTTCGCTACGTTGTGTACATGGAAGGCTGCGACGTCAATTGCATCGACGAGGCCCAGGCCCGCGATGTGGTACTGCAGCTTGCCTTTGCCGCGGCCAAGGCATAAGGGGGCGAGCGACATGAAAGATCAGAAGCACATGCCAGCAGATAACCGCAAGGCCAAAACCCAGAGTGAGAGCCCCGCGGCCCCCTCCAGCACAGCCGCCGAGCGCTCGCGTCTCGAGGGCGCCGCCGCCCGCCGTCACGCCCGTCGCGCGCGTGCCTACATCGCGCTCGTCATGGTGGCGCTTGCCGCCACTTTGGGCGCTGCGACCTACGCATGGTTCACGAACAACATGAAGGTCAACACCAACTCGGTGAGCGTGCACAGCGACACGTCCAAGTTGGTACTGGAGCTGGGCGACGCCGATCGCGGCAGCTGGTCGCAGCAGGGCGACGTTTCTCTGGCTTCCAACGCGAACGGCGCCGTGACGCTCTACCCGGTCTCGACCTTTGACCTCAACGGCTTTGCTGCCTGCGCACAAAACAACTCAGCCGGCGATGCCACGGTGTTCGAGCAGGCAAAAGACAACGGTTCCGCGTTCTATCACGGCTGGATTGACCTGCGCCCCACCATTACCGGAACGGGCGCCAGCAAAGTAGCGGGCAAGGTCAACCTGTATCTGGCTGAATCTCTGGTCCCGCAGGGCGCCGACGCCGAGCTGCTGCGCGCGGCCCGCGTGGGCATCAAGATCTCGAGCGGCGGCCGGGTGCTTGCCACCAACATCTTTGAGCTCGACAGTTCCGACAGCGGCCATCGCGGCGAGCATCCCACGACCGCCCCGGCTGGCCTTGCCGGCTACGCCGATGGCATGCTGCTGGGCTGGCAAAACGGCCAGCTCGCTTGCGGTGCCAACGTGACACAGGACCCGGCCACCTTTACGCTGGACACGAGCGAGACGGCCACGCGTCCGCAAAACACGCTTGCCACGCTGGGGCTTGGCCAGACCTATCGTCTGGATATCTATTACTACATTGAGGGCACCGACCCCGATAGCGCCGACTACCTGCATCAAGACCCGGGCACCCTGCACCTGGCCCTCTTTGCGACCTTGGACGGTGAGTAGCCATGACGCGTAAGCAACCCGCCGCCAACTGCACGCCCGCCACCGGCAAGCCCAACGCCGCCGTGCCCGCCGACACCGATCTGCGCCGCAAGCTCACCACCACCGTGGTGCTGGTCCTGTTTGCCCTGGTGGCGATAGCCATGGCAACCTTTGCCTGGTTTTCCATCGCCGATAGCGCCAAGACCCGCATGCTCATGATCGACGCCAACGCCGACGGTTCGCTGCGCTTTGACCTGGACGAGCATGCCACGTTCGACGAATACGTCCACAGCCTGGGCTTCGACCAGATCTCGGTGCGCATCGCCAGCGAAAAGGGCGTGGACATCGACGCATCCAAGCTCAAACCCGTCACCACGAGCGACTACCAGACCTTCACCTTCGAAGACGGCTCCACCGCCGACCCTGCCACCGGCGCCTACCTGGAGTTTACGCTGCACTTTATGAGCAGCACGGACCTGCGCGTTCGCCTGACCGGGCAGGATGGCGACGGCGGAGCGTCCGGCACGCGGTTTAGCTCCGACACGCAGGGCATGGCCAGCGCCATGCGCATGAGCTTTACCGCCGACGGCCACACTTGGGTCTACAACCCCAACGGGGGCGGGGGCTCATCCGGCGCGGCCACCGTCTTTGGGCTCGACTCGGGCACGGCCACCGCGGCCAGCGATATGTTCGACCTGATAAAAGAAACGGACAAGCCGGTGACCGTTCGCATATGGCTCGAGGGAACGGACCCAAATTGCACTAATATGCTAAAGGGAGCTAACTATTCGGTTTCGATGCGCTTTGAGGGCATCGAGGAACAGTAGATACGCACGGCGGCCACCGGGCCGCACACGACCTAGTCAGACACGGTAGTAAGGGACATCATGCAATCTGTTAAAAAAGTCGCATCCATCGCACTGAGCGTCGTCATGTGGATCATCATCCTGGTGGCGGCCCTGTATGCGTTTACCACGCTCGCTACGCGCGAGGACGGCAGCGTCTCCGACATCGCCGGCTTTACCCCGCTCGCCGTGCAGTCCGACTCCATGGCGCCCACGTTTAACAAGGGCGACCTCATCGTCATCCAAAAGTGCGACACCTCCAAGCTCGAGGTGGGCGACATCGTGACGTTCCACACCATCATCGACAACGAGTACGCGCTCAACACGCACCGCATCGCCGCGATCGACGAGGTCAACGGCATGCGCAGCTTTACTACCAAGGGCGACAACAACGACGTGGCCGATACGCACATCATCAGCGACGGCGACATCGTGGGCAAGTACGTGTTCGCGCTGCCGCAGATGGGCAAGGTTATGGACTTCCTGTCCAGCTCCATGGGTTTCCTCATCGTGATTGTCCTGCCCATGCTGCTGTTCTTTATCTACCAGGTGTATCACCTCATCGTGGTGGGCATGAACCTTAAGCGCGCTATGGCCGAGGAGGACCGCCTGGCCGCCGCGGCTGCCATCGTGGACGCCGAGGGCAAGGGCGCTGACGCCACCGTCACCGCCGATAACGCCGCCGAGCAGCTCGCCCAGGCCGAGGCCAAGCTCGAGGAAGCCCGTCGTCTGAAGGCCGAGGCCGAGGCGGCGATGAACGCGACCAAGCAGGAGGATACCGACGGTGAGTGAGTTTCTGGGATTTGCCTGGGAGCTGCTGGCAAAGGTTGTCTACAACGTCGTTGCCGTTGTGAGCTCCATCCTTAACCTGCTGGTGTTTGGCTGGGTTGAGTACTTCAACATCTTTATGACCTACTTCACCACGTTTGACCTGGTGGGCAAGATCGGCGCGGTCATTCTGTTTGCCATGCTCATCGCGGTCCCCGTGCTGATCGTGGCCATCCTGGTCCACCGCTACCGCATCAACCGCCGCCTGCATCGCGACGACACGTCCAACAAGGCGCTCTATCGCGAGATCGGCCGCCTGAACAAGCAGGTGCTCGACCTCATGGACGAGAAGAACAAGCTGCTGGCGCTCAAGGTCAATGCCATGGGCGGTACCAAGCAGATTCCGTACGTGGGCGCCTCGGCCCTGGCCGACGATCACCTGCCGACGGTGGGCAACGTGGTGGGCGCCGCTGCGGGCGCCGGTGCGCCTGCGGGCGAGGGCGCCGCGGCGACGGCCGTCATGTCGGGCAACGCGTCGCTCGCGCTTGATGGCGAGGGTGTCAAGGACGCCGCAGCCGCCATGGCCAAGGCCACTGTCGAGGCCAAGACCCTTGCCGAGGAAAAAGAGATCGCCCAGGCCAACCGTTTTCCCAAGCTGTCCCTCGTGGACCTTAAGTACCGCGACTGGGAGTCGCCGGCCTACGACGATGCCATCTCGCTCGAGGACTTTGTCGACAGCTTCCGCGCGTTCGCCTGCAGCCAGATGAAGCTCTACTACACGCCCGAGATCATCCGCCGCTTTGTGGCCGGCATGGCCGCCTCCAAGCTGCTGATCCTGGAAGGCATCTCGGGTACCGGTAAGACCTCGCTGCCCTACAGCTTTAGCCGTTACCTGGACAACCCCGCGACCATCGTGTCGGTGCAGCCGAGCTTCCGCGATCGCACCGAGGTGCTGGGCTACTTTAACGAGTTTTCCAAGCGCTTTAACGAGACCGAGTTCCTGCGCGCCGTGTACGAGGCAGGCCTTCGCCAGGACCCGTCCATGATCGTGCTCGACGAGATGAACCTCGCCCGCGTGGAGTACTACTTTGCCGAGATCCTGTCGGTGCTCGAGATGCCCAGCCACGACGAGTGGGTGCTCGACTTGGTGCCCACCCAGTGGGCCGCCGACCCCAAGGCCCTGCACGACGGCAAGCTCACCATTCCCGACAGCTTGTGGTTTATCGGCACCGCCAACAACGACGACTCCACCTTTACCATCACGGACAAGGTGTACGACCGTGCGATCCCCATCGAGCTCAACGAGCGCGCCGACGCGTTTGAGTGCGAGCCGCACGAGCGCGTGCACGTGACGGCCGACCACCTGCAGTATCTGTTCCAAAAGGCTAAGGTCGAGTACGTAATCGACGACGAGCTGCTCCAGAAGATGCACAAGCTGGACCAGTACCTGCAGACCCGCTTTAAGCTGGCGTTTGGCAACCGTATCATCAAGCAGATGTACGACTTTATCCCCGTGTACGTGGCGTGCGGTGGCACTGAGCTGGGCGGCATGGACTACATCATCGCCCGCAAGGTACTCAAGAAGTTTGAGTCCATGAACGTGAGCTTTGTGCGTGACGAGATGAAGGGCCTGATCGAGTACATCGAGAAGACCTTTGGCGAGGGCGGTCTGCCCGATTCCGTCATGTACCTGCAGCGGATCCAGAATTTCTACTAATGTCGTAAGCGCGGGGCGACGTGATGTCGCCCCGCCCCTTTCCGATCGATCCAATCTATGGAGTAACCCATGTCCGAGACCATTCAGGACCTCTATACCAGCTTCTCCGAGCAGATGGAGCCCATCCAGGAGGACAGCCGCTACTTCCGCTATCTGTTTGAGATGGCGCAGGCCTCGGGCACCACGATCGAACAGCAGCGCGAGGAGCTCGTCAAGGTGGTGGACGAGGAATGGATCAGCATGATCGAGGACTCGCTCGACGCCATCAACACCATCATCGAAAAGCCGCGCCGCTTTATCACCACCGAGGAAGAGGTGGTGCCGGTCTCGCTCGCCAAAAAGATCAGCGCCGACAGCGTTCGCCATCTGAGCAAAAACACGCAGTTTTTGGCGCCGAGCGACGACGGCGGAGTTCACCCCACGCGCATCCTCAATGTCAATACCGTTGAGACCTACGACCTGTACGAGAACCGCTTTATCTACCACCTGATTCAGCGCCTGCTGACGTTTGTGGACAAGCGCACCGACGTCATCTTTTGGTCGACGGGCAACGAGATCCGCAACCGCTTTAAGATGCACAGCACTATCGATGACGCGTACGAGCAGATCGAGTACAGCGTGGAGATGACGGTCAAAAACCGTCAGAGCTTTGCCGAGAACGACGCCGACAACATGGACGTCTTTATGCGCATCGACCGCGTGCGCCGCCTGGTCATGGCGCTGCGCGGCGCGTCGTTCTGCCAGATCATGAACGGCTGCAGCGCGGTCCGCAGCCCCATTCAACGCACCAACCTCATCATGAAAGACCCCAACTACCGCAAGTGCTACCAGCTGTGGCAGTTTATGGAGCGCTATGACAAGGTGGGATACAACATCGACGTGCAGCAGCAGGCGCTGGCGTTCGATGACGAGTACATGGTGCAGATGTACACCAACCTCATCAATAACTACGCCGTCTTTAAGAGCCTGACTGATGACGAGCGCAACCTGCAGGAGCTCGAGAGCGTACAACACGCGCCGGTGGCGCCCAAGTTCATCAAGGAGATCAAGGAGGTGCAGGTCGATAGCCCCGACCTGCCCGACGTTGAGGTCCGGCGCGTGTTTGTGGAGGAGGTCACGCAGGCTCAGCTCGATGCCGAGCAGGCACTGGCCGAGGCCCGCGAGCAGATTGAGGAGCTACAGGGGCAGCTTACGTCCTGGAAGGTGCAGGCGCATGCGCTGACCGATGAGCGCGATGACCTGGCCGACGAGCTGGACGAGGCCAAGACGCGTGAGCTGGCGTTGACGCAGCGCGCGCAGATTGCCGAGGCGGATGCCGAGGAGCTGCGCGGCTCGCTGGAGGATGTCGAGACCGGCAAGAAAGCCGCCGAGGATGCTGCCGCTGAGGCGCGCTCGACCGCAGCTGCCCAGCTTGAGCAGATGCGCGCCGAGGCCGATGCCGAGGTTGCGGCTGCCCGTGCCGATGCCGATGCCAAGGTTGCCGCCGCCGAGCAGGCAGCCGCCGAGCAGGTCGCACAGGTCAAGAGCGACGCTGCTGCGGCCCTGGCTGCCAAGACGGAAGCCGATGCCGCCGAGCTGCAAGCTGCCAAGGATGCCGCCGCGGCCGAGCTTGCCGGCGTGCGCGAGGTGTGCGCCAAGGAGGTTGCCGAGCTGCATGCCAAGCTGGACGCCGCTCAGCTGCAGATTGAGGAAGTGCAGCTGACGGCCGAGCGCGATGCCCGTGCCGCGCAGGAGGCGGCGGACGCCGCCGCGGCAGCAGCGGAGCAGGCGCTTGCCGACACCGTTGCTGCGGCCGAGGAGAAGGTTTCCGCCGCTCAGCAGGCTGCCGATGCCGCGATCGATGCCGCCTACGCGGCCGCCGATTCTGCCGTGGAGCAGGCCGCGGTGGATGCCGGCGAGAAGGTCGCCGCCGCCGCTGCCGAGCGCGATGCCGCGACGCGTGCCGCCGAGGACGCCCGTGCCGACGCCGACGAGCGTATCGCCGCAGCCGAGCGTGCGGCAGGGGAGCGCATCGAGCAGGAAGTCGTCGCCGCAAAGGCCGCGCACGAGCGCGAGCTCGAGGCCGCCCGCGCGGAGATGCAGCAGCGCTTGGCCTCGTTGGCGCACGAGCTGGAACAGGCCGAGCGCGATCGCGCCCGCGCCGAGCGCCGTGCCGAGGGCAACAGCCTGTCGCGCTATCTGCTGGCCCGCTTGCGCGGCGAGGCTGGCGAGGGCGTGGTCGCCGCGCCTGACGAGGATGGCGCTTCTGCGGCGGATGCCACCGAGGGCGAGGTCGCTGCCGACCCCGAGACTTCCGCAAAGGACGACGACAAGTGATGAAGCACGTGCTCCGCGTGATCAACGTGCTGGCGACCGTGGTGATCCTGGTCGCCTTTGTGGTGTTGCTGCGCACGG
Organism: uncultured Collinsella sp.; assembly: GCA_902490365.1. Taxonomy (GTDB): domain Bacteria; phylum Actinomycetota; class Coriobacteriia; order Coriobacteriales; family Coriobacteriaceae; genus Collinsella. The sequence goes on from CABUDQ010000049.1 coordinate 8,645, forward strand.
TGTTCACGCCCGCCGGCGAGATCCCCACCATCATGGGCTATGGCTTTATGCGCACGCTGACCGGTTCGATGGAGCCGGCGATTCCCGTGCACTCGTTTATCGTCGTTGATACCGGCGACGGTCAGGCCTATCAGGTGGGCGACATCATCACCTTCCATTCGTCCGATGACGCGCTGGAGGGTTCGCTCAACACGCACCGCATCGTTGCCGTGGAGGCCGCCGCCGACGGCGCCCCGATCTACCGCACCAAGGGCGATGCCAATCCGGTCGAGGATGCTGCGCCCGTGCCCGCCGCCGACGTGGTGGGGCGCGTGGTCTTTGTCTCGGCGGGGCTGGGCGTGGTGGTCTCGTTGCTCACCAATCCGCTGCTGTTCTTTCCGCTTATCGTGGTGCCGCTGATCGTGCTGCTGGTGCTCGAGATTCGCCATATGGTCAAGACAACGCAAGAGGTGGCACGCGCCGAGGACGAGGCCGCCTTGCGAGCCGCCGTTGAGCAGATTCGCGAAAAGCGCCGTCGCGAGCAGGAGGAGCAGGGCGACGCCGGTGACGAGGGCGATGCCGACGGTGGCCATACCGATGAAAGTGCGGAAGCCGATCCCGGCGCCCCAGGCGATTCCAACCGCTCGGCATAGCTCATCGGTGCCTTTCGTCCCTGCAATTTGGACGCTCGCAGATGCTCCGCATCATCTGCTATTTCATACCAATATTCGTGCTACAGTTTGGACGCTTTATTGCCAATTGATTTCGGGGGAGTGGGATGGAACAGAAGCGCTCGGCGCAGTGTGCACGTGAAAGGGCTTCGGTACCGATGACGGCGGCGTCTGATTTTATCGTGCCCGAGGGGACTGACGAGCTGAGCCGCAGCACCCGCCGCGCATGGCGCGACCGCCTCAACGACGCCCAGGCGCGCAAGATGGCCCTGGGTACGCTCGCCGCGTTTGCCGGCGGTACGTTTTGGGGTTTTTCTGGCACCAGCGCCAGCTACCTCTTTGACGTGTGCCATATCGAGACGTTTTGGCTGATGAGCGTGCGCCAAGTTATCGCTGGCCTGCTCTTTATGTTCGTTGTGCTCAGAAAAGACCGCGACCGCTTGATCGAGCTGTGGACTACCCCCGCCGATCGCAAGCAGCTTATTCTGTTTACGATCTTTGGCCTGCTGTTCAACCAGCTTTGCTATCTGTCAGCCGTGCGCCTGACCAACGCGGGCACCGCGACCGTCTTCCAGTGCCTGCAGCTGGTGGTCGTCATGGGGTATGCCTGCGTCACCGCGCATCGACTGCCGCGCACGCGCGAGGCTCTTGGCATTTTGCTCGCATTGGGCGGAACGTTTTTGATCGCCACGGGCGGCGACCCCAGTACGCTCAACATCTCGCCGATGGGCCTGCTCTCGGGCCTTTTGTGCGCAGTGGGCGGTGCCTGCATAGCAATCATCCCTGCCGGAATCCTCAACAAATACGGTAGCCCGGTCGTCACGGGCTCGGCCATGCTTTCGGCGGGAATCGTGATGAGTATCTTTACCCAGCCGTGGGCGCATATGCCGGCGCTCGGCCCCTCGGGTGTCGGCGCGCTCGCGATATTTATTGTGGTGGGGTCGTTCTTCGCCTATATGTTCTACATGCAGGGCGTTAAGGAGATTGGCTCGGTGCGCGCGAGCCTCCTTGGAACCATGGAGCCGGTTTCGGCCACCATCACCAGCGCCCTTATGCTGGGAACGGTGTTTTTGCCCACCGACCTGGCGGGCTTTGCCATGATTATCGCGATGGTGTTTTTGACGGTGTAGCTGGCGCCAAGACGGAAAAGGCGTTGTGCCACATTTTCGCCAATTGATGTCCGTGTCTGGAGTTTAGCTGTCGATGCTCAAAATGCCATAAACTAGCAACGTTATGGACTTTTTCATTGCGACTCAATTGCGAGGATTTCTTTATGGCTGGTAATCACTTTAAGGGCAGCGATAGCGGCCGTCCTGCAGTTCCGCCGCGTCCGAACGGGGCTGGTAAGGCCGGCACGCCGGGCGGCGCTGGGCAGGGCGGTTCCGGTAAGCGCGTGTCCCCGGGCGAGACGGCGATGTTTACCGCTCTGTACGAGCAGTCTCAAAAGGCAAAAAAGACCGGCCGTGCAAGAGGGAATGTCTTTGCGGGCGGTGCAACCTCCACGTCGCAGCCGAGCGGGGCCCCTTCGATACCTGCGAACAACGCAGGTGCTGCCAACGCCGCGAATATCGCCGGCAACGTTAATGCCGGCAAGGCCGCCAACAATACTCCCTCTGCCGGTGGCGCGGGGCTTACGGGTAACCTTGGCACGATTTACACCGGCGCCTCCGAGACTGGCACGTTCGCCCGCCTGGATGATAGCGGTGCCGAGTTTGCGGGCTCGGGTTCCAAGGAAGATTATTACGATTTTGGCTTGAACTACGGTAGCGACGCTTCGTCGAGTTCGACCTCTGACGGTCTGGTCCGTCATCGCCATCGCAAGGGCGAGCGCAAAAAGCGTCACACTGGCGCCATTATTGCCGCTGTAGTCGCGGTGCTTCTCGTTGCGCTTGGCGCAAGCGGCTTTATGCTGCTTAACTCGGCAAAGACCGTAAAGAGCGAAGCGAAGGAGGCTGTCGAGATCGTCGGTGGCCTTAAGGACAAGGTCACGTCGGGCGATTTTTCGACGCTGCCTGACGACGCGAAGAAGATTGATGAGCTCTTCGACAGCATGAAGGCGGAGACCTCGAGCCCGCTGTGGACGGCGGCTTCGTTTATCCCGGTGTATGGCGGCGACATCAATGCTGCACGCACCATGATCGACGCCCTGTCCGATGTCTCGAGCAATGCGCTGGTTCCCATGGCCGATAACCTTTCGCAGGCCACGCCCGGCAAGTTGTTCCAGGATGGGACTATCAACGTGTCCGCGCTGCAGGCGGTCGCCGATTCGCTCTCCGATAGCTCGAAGGTGTTCAAGAGCGCCAACGAGAAGATCCAGGGCATTGGCGATACTCATATTTCCCAGGTGACCGAGCTGGTCGATAAGGCCAAGGACGGCTTTGCCACCCTCAACGGCGCGGTTGACGCGGCGGAGAAGGTCGCCCCCGTCCTTCCCCAGATGCTCGGCGCCAACGGCCAGACGCGTCATTATCTTGTGCTCGCGATGAGCAATGTCGAGATCCGCGCCTGTGGCGGTTTTCCCGGTTCTCGCGGCGTGATGTCGGTGACTGATGGTAAGCTCGAACTGGGCGATTTTGTCAAAGTCGACATGATGAAAGAGCCTTTGAGCCCGCTTCCCATCACCGATGAAGAAGCAAACTTGTTCACGACCGGATGGGGCCTGACCGGATTCAACACGCTCGGATACACGATGGGTGACGTTACGATGACGCCCGATTATCCGCGTGCGGCTCAGCTTGCCAGCGATATGCAGAAGGCCATTGTCGGAGATGACATCGACGGCGTATTTGCAGTCGATCCGGTATTTTTGCAGTATATGCTCGGCATTGTAGGCGGCACACAGCTTCCTGACGGTACCGTCGTTGATGGAAGCAACGCTGCAAAGGTGCTGCTGCACGATATTTATTGGAATTACCCGGTAGAGGAACAGGACGCCATTTTTGCGGCGGTTGCCGGATCGGCTTTTAACAAGATCGTGGACGAACTGGGCTCCAGCGATATTGCTAAGATTGCTGGAGCCATCGAAAAGGGTGCTTCCGAGGGTCGCATCCTCATGTATTCGAGAAACGATGACGAGGAAAAGGCCGCGAAGGCCCTTGGAATATCGGGCGCCCTCCAAGCCGATACGTCGGAGGCTCCGATCTTGGGCGTCTATGTGAACAACTACAGTTATTCAAAGATGGATTGGTTCCTCGATAAGCGAGTCACCATCGATTCTTCGGTTGAAAATGCCGATGGCTCGACGACGTATCGAGTGACCACCTCGCTCAAGAACACGATGACCCCCCAGGAGAAGGCCGAGATGCCTGGTTATTTCCAGGGCCATAACGGCATTAGCCAGGATATTGATGATGAGGTACTGAGGCTTTATCTCTATGCTCCTGCGGGAGGCAGCATTTCGGACATTAAGACTTCGGGCTCCGGTTCTATCGAGATGAACGAAGCGACGCACGATGGCTTGAAGGTTGCATGGGGCGGTGTCCACATGCTTCTTGGACAAGACATAAAGGTTGAGTACACGGTCACGACTTCGAAGGACTCTGGGCACAAGGAGCTTAAGGTTCGTACCACGCCGACCGCTCAAACGTTCGAACAGGATAAGTAAGATATGAAGTACTTTGGCACCGACGGCTTTCGCGGTGAGGCCAACGTTGGGCTGACGGTAGAGCACGCTTATAAGATTGGCCGTTTTGTGGGCTGGTATTACGGCGCCAACCGCGAGCGCAAGGCGCGCGTCATCGTGGGCAAGGACACCCGTCGCTCGAGCTATATGTTCGAGGCGGCGCTGGTGAGTGGCTTGGTCGCGAGCGGTGCGGACGCCTATATGCTGCACGTGATCCCCACGCCGGGCGTAGCGCATCAGACCGTGGAAGGCTGCTTCGATTGCGGCATCATGATCAGCGCGAGCCACAACCCGTTTTGCGATAACGGCATTAAGCTCGTCAATAGCGACGGTTTTAAGATGGACGAGGACGTACTGGAGCTCATCGAGGACTACGTCGATGGCAAGAGCGAGGTGCCGCTGGCCACGGGCAACCACATCGGCGCCACGGTGGACTACATGCAGGGCCGCAACCGCTACATTGCCTCGCTCATCGCCAGCGCGAACTTTTCGCTGCAGGGCGTCAAGATCGGCATCGACTGCGCCAACGGCTCGGCGTCCTCGGTGGCCAAGCCGGTGTTCGACGCGCTGGGCGCCGACGTGCGCGTGATCAATGCCGCGCCCGATGGTTTTAACATCAACGTCGACTGCGGCTCCACGCATATGGAGCGTCTGCAGCGCCACGTGGTGGAGCAGGGCCTGGACGTGGGCTTTGCCTATGACGGCGATGCCGACCGCTGCCTGGCCGTGGACGAGCGCGGGCGCGTGGTCGATGGCGACCAGATCCTGTACGTGTGCGGCGTGTACCTGAACAAGCACGGTCGCCTTTCGGGCGGTACCGTGGTTCCGACGATTGCCAGCAACTTTGGCCTGATCAAGTCGTTGGAGCTTGCCGGCCTAAGTGCCGTGACCAGCGGTGTGGGCGACCGTCACGTGTATGCCAAGATGCGCGAGGGCGGTTACAGCCTAGGCGGCGAGCAGACGGGCCATACGATCTTTGGCGATATCGAGCGCACGGGCGACGGCATTATGACCTCGCTGCGCGTGATGGAAGTGATCCGCGCCGAGCGCGAGACGCTCTCGCAGCTCACGGCTCCGTGCAAGCTGCTACCGCAGGCGCAGGTGGCCGTGCGCGTGGCGGACAAGGACGCCGCGCTCGAGAACATGGGCGTGCAGAACGCCATCGCCGAGGCCGAGGCTGCGCTGGCAGGCGAGGGCCGCGTGCTCGTACGCAAGAGCGGAACCGAGTCGGTTATCCGCGTGCTGGCCGAGGCGCCCGACCAAGCATCCGCCGATGCCGCCATGAAGCGCATCGCAAGTGCTTTGGAAGCTCTTTAGTTACGCTGTTTTACCAAACCGCGTAACTGCTCGACGCTGCAAACGGCCCCAAGCGGCAATCTGACGTTCAATTTCACCCGGCACTTGGGGACGTTCCTATTGTGCCGGCATGAAAGGAACGTCCCCAAGTACCGGGTCTCTGGCTTAGATGAAAAAGGGGCGCCGCGGAACCAACCCGCGGCGCCCCCTTTGCGTTGGCGTGTCGCCTAAGCTTTACAGCTGATACAGCGTGGTGAACTTGTCCTGCAGGTAGCTGCAGTAGTAGCGGGCATCGAACGCCATGCCGCAGGCGCCCTTGATGAGCTCCGGCGCGTCCTTGGCGCGGCCCCACTGCCAAATGTGCTCGCCCAGCCAGGCACGGACGGGCGCCAGATCGCCGCTCGCGCAGGCACCGGTAAGGTCGACGCCGTCGCGGCACATGGCCGGCACAAACATGGCGTCGTAGGCACTGCCCAGCGCATAGGTGGGGAAGTAGCCAAACGAGCCGCCGCTCCAGTGCGTATCCTGCAGGCAGCCACGCGTGTCGTCGGG